>JACZXQ010000003.1:0-20000 GCA_022571515.1 Gemmatimonadota bacterium | reverse complement strand
GGAGCCCACGGGTACCGCACGGAAATCGTGGCTAGAGGACACCACCTTGTGGCCGACGAGCCCGAGGGGCTCGGCGGTGAGGATACGGGCCCTACCCCATACGACCTCCTCTTGGCCGCACTCGGTGCGTGCACGGGAATCACGCTACGGATGTATGCCGACCGAAAGGATTGGCCGCTCGACCGGATCAGCGTGTCGCTAGACCACCAGAAGGTGCACCCTCGGGACTGTGAGGATTGTGAGGACGGCGATGTGCGCTTGGATCAGGTGGAGCGCAGCATCCTACTCCAAGGTGACCTGGCTCCGGAACAGCGCGAGCGTCTCATGGAGATCGCCGATCGCTGCCCAGTCCACCGGACCTTGGAGGCGGGTATGCGCATCAACACCTCGGAGGTCCTGGGCGATCGCTAGGGCCAGATACCGCGGCTCAGTGCAACCTCCGCGACGCGGGTGATGGCCAAGATGTACGCACTCGTGCGCAGGTCGACGGGGGGAAGCGTCACCGACTGGTGGCCACGCACCTCGCTCTTGCGAGCGATCTCCTGCAGGGACCCATTCACCTCGGCTTGTGAGTCGATCACCGCGTCGGTGGCCCGGGTCATTTTCTTGAGCAACTTCGCGTTGACCTCGTCCTCGTCCCATTGCTCGTTCTCGATATTCTGGACCCACTCATAGTAGCTGACGGTCACGCCGCCGGCATTGCATAAGATGTCCGGAATCACGAGAACTCCCTTACTGAAGAAGATCTCGTCGGCCGCGGGGGTTGTGGGCCCATTGGCTGCCTCGGCGATGATCTTAGCCTTCACGCGTTCGGCGTTGTCACATCGGATCTGGGTCTCGAGCGCGGCGGGTATCAAGATGTCGCACTCGATCTCGAGGAGTTCTTCGTTGGAAATCGACTCGGTGCCGGACAGGTCCACTACGGACCGGGTGACCTTCTTGTGTTCGATCGCGGCGTGGGGGTCGAGTCCTCCGGGGGCGTACACGCCGCCGCGCGAGTCACTGACCGCCACGATCGTGGCCCCGGCCTCGGCGAACAGTTCGGCCGCGATCGAGCCCGCGTTCCCGAAGCCCTGGACGGCCACCGTGGCGCCATCGACCGAATCCAGCCCCGCGACGAGCCCTCGTCTCAGCACCTGCTGCGTGGAGAACAGCGTACCCCGTGCGGTGGCCTCACGGCGACCGAACGAGCCGCCGAGGTTCAGCGGTTTGCCCGTAACCACCGGCAGATTGTTGTGGCCGGGGTTCATCATGTGATACGTGTCGTAAATCCACGCCATGGTCTCCGGCCCGGTATTGACGTCCGGAGCCGGGATGTCGGTGTGGGGCCCGATGCTGCCGTTCAACTCGACGGCGAAGCGGCGCGTGATCATGCGGAGATCGTCTTTGGTGAGGCGCTTGGGATCACAGACCACGCCTCCCTTAGCGCCGCCGAACGGGATGTCCACGACCGCGCACTTCCACGTCATCAAGGAGGCGAGCGCGCGCATTTCATCGCCCGTCACGTCGGGATGAAAACGAATGCCACCCTTGCCCGGGCCCCTTACGCGGCTGTGCAGAACACGATAGCCCTTGAAGTTGCGGACTTCACCGCTGTTGGTCTGGATCGGGAACTCGACCGTGAGGGTGCGATCCGGACGAATGAGGAACTGGATGAGGCCTTCCTTGAGTTCCGGAATGTACTTCACCGCGTGTTGGAACTGTTGGGTCGCGATATGAAAAAGATTGAGATCCTCGGCCGGGTCCGCGCTTTCCAGCACGGCCGTGGATTCCGTGTCGTTCATGGATGGGGGCCTTTCAGGGCTTGGTATGGCGTTGGTCGATGCCTCTGGAAGAGCCCGTCAGGGCTCGGGGGTTCCCGAATGGGAGCATGAGGTCTTATAAGCGGTCAGGTGATCACTGGCAAGGTGTCTACGTCCCGGCAGGACTCGAACCTGCGACCCTCGGCTTGGAAGGGCACCAAGGGGCGCCGAACCGCTGAGGGTCACTGTTGGAAATCTGGCTCATTTATACCGTTTGGCAAGGGGTTCGGGCTCGGCTGCGACATCTGTGGCGGACTCGCGAACGGCTTCGTCGCCCGACACCGTCTCCTCCTCATTTGGCTCAGCCACCCGGCTGGCCCATTGCTGCCGATTACCGAGGGCTCTACGCTTAGCTGGTGCCCACGATTTGCTCCCACGCGCAGGAGGAGATTCCAGCGATGCACCATATCATCATAGCCGTCTCCCGAGTGAGCCTCGCGCTCCTGGCAGCTCTTCTGGCCGCGGTGCCCGCGGCCTCACAAGCCTTGCCGGCGGCCGCAGCGGATGGGGGCACACTCGGCTTCTACCGCTTCCCGGCCCTGCACGGAGACGTCTTGGTTTTTGCGGCCGAGGGTGACCTGTGGCGGGTGCCGGTGACCGGCGGCGTGGGGCGCCGCCTCACGACCCACGCCGCCGAAGAGACCGACCCCGTGATCTCGCCCGATGGTCGCACGCTCGCGTTCACGGCGCGCTACGAGGGCCCGGCCGAGCTCTACACCATGCCGATAGACGGTGGGTTGCCGACCCGGCATACTTACGAGGCGGAGACGTCCGTCGCGACCGCCTGGACGCCCGGCGGTGAGCTCGTCTACACGACCACCCACTACGCCACGCTTCCGGTGCCGCAGCTCGTGAGCATCGACCTGAGCCAAGGCACGACGTCGAGGATCCCGCTCTCGACGGCCACCGAGGCGTCGTACGACGATCGCGGGACGACGCTCTTCTTCGTGCGGCCGGGCTTCCACAGGAATGTCACGAAACGGTATACGGGTGGTACGGCGCGGAACATCTGGAAGTTCGCGGACGGCGCCAACGAGGCGGTAGAGCTCACGGGCGATTACATGGGCGAAAGCCATTCGCCGATGTGGTGGAACGGCCGGGTCTACTTCGTGACGGACCGCGACGGCACCATGAACCTCTTTTCCATGGATGAGGAGGGCGACGACCTCCGGCAGCACACCCGGCATTCCGGTTGGGATGTGAAGGAGCCGTCACTCTCCGAGGGCAGGATCGCGTATCAGCTCGGAGCCGACATCTGGCTCTACGACATCGGGGCCGCACGCACCGAATTGGTTCCCATCACGCTCGCTTCCGACTTCGACCAGCTCAGGGAGAACTGGGTCGAGAGTCCCATGCAGTATCTCACCTCGGCACACATCCATCCTGATGGCGAATCGGTGGTGCTGACGGCGCGGGGGCGCGTCTTCGTCGTGCCGGCGGAGCCGGGCCGGCTGGTGCGGGCGTCGCGCGAGCCCGGCGTGCGCTACCGCGACGTGGTCTTCATGCCGGACGGGGAGCGGCTGTTGGGTCTCTCGGACGCGACTGGGGAGCTCGAATGGGTCACGTTCCCGGCGGACGGCGTCGGCGAGCCGTTGGCGCTGACGGCGGACGGCACCGTGCTCCGCTTCAGGGGGCATCCCTCGCCTGATGGCGCCCGCCTCGCTTACTCGGACAACAACAACGATCTGTGGGTGCTCCACATCGAGAGCGGCGAGCAACGGCTGATCTCGGAGAACCGCGAGGGCGTGGGCGACATGGCCTGGTCGCCCGACGGCCGTTGGCTGGCGTTTTCGATGGACGCGCTCAACACGTTCTCTCAGCTGGGGCTCTACTCCGTGGCAGACGGGTCCGTCACGGCGCTCACGAGCGACCGGGTCAACAGCTTCGACGTTGCGTGGGATGCGGACGGGGACTTCCTCTACTTTTTGTCGGACCGGAACCTGCGTTCGTCGGTCCGGAGTCCCTGGGGGGCGCGCCAGCCGGAGCCCTACTTCGACAACCAGATCGAGATCTACGAGCTTGCGCTCCGGAAAGGCCTTCGCTCTCCGTTCAAGCCGGATGACGAGCTCAGCGCGGAGGAAGAGGACGAGGACGAAGACGAGGACGCACCGGGCGACCGGTCGGACGAAGCAGAGAACCCCGTGGTGGTGGATCTGGACGGTATCGCGCGTCGGGTGAGGCGCGTGCCGGTTCCAGCCGGTAACTACAGCGGGCTCAGCGCCAACGGTGAAGCGCTGTTCTGGATGTCGCGCGGCTCCGGCTCCGGCGCACAGTCCGAGCTCATGGGCCTCGCCATCGGCAACGACGGCGCCGATCCCGAGAGTGTCGTGGAGAACGCACGCTCGTTCGAACTTTCCGCCAGCGGCGAGAAGCTCATGGTGCGCCGCGGCGACGACCTGTTCCTGATCGACGCGGTGCCCCGAAAGGCGTCCGACTTGAACGAGGCCAAGATCGACCTTTCGAGCTGGACCTTCCCGATCAACGTACGCGAGGATTGGCGCCAGATCTTCGTGGACGCGTGGCGCCTCGAGCGCGACTGGTTTTACGATCCGGGTATGCATGGCGTGGACTGGGATGGCACGCTCGAGAAATACTTGCCACTCGTCGACCGTGTCACCACGCGGGGTGAGCTCTCCGACTTGATCGGGCGTGTCGTGGGCGAGTTGTCGGCGCTGCACACCAGCGTGCGGGGCGGGGACCTCCGACGGGGCAAAGACAACATCCGGCTCGCCACGCTGGGCGCCCGGCTGCTCAAGGATCCGGGCGCGGGCGGGTACCGGATCGACTACATCTACCAGTCGGACCCCGACTACCCCGAAGAGATGTCCCCCTTGGCCGACCCCGAGCTCGACATCCGGGAGGGCGACATCATCGAGGCGGTAAACGGTGTGGAGACCATGGCGGTGCCGAACATCGGGGCGCTGCTGAGGAATCAGGCGTCCAACCCCGTCCGGCTGCGGGTGCGATCCGCGGAGAGCGGGACGTCGCGAGAGGTGATGGTCAGGCCCACCACGAACGAGTCGAACCTGCGGTACAGCGACTGGGAGTATACCCGTAGGCTCAGGACGGAAGCGGGGGGCGAGGGCAGGATCGGGTACGTGCACCTGCGGGCCATGGGAGGGGGCAACCTCACCGAGTGGTACCGCAACTTCTATCCGGTCTTCAATCGTCAGGGACTGATCATCGATGTCCGCCGCAACAGCGGCGGCAACATCGACAGCTTCATTCTAGAGAAGCTCATGCGCCGGGCGTGGATGTACTGGAAGGACCGCGTTGGAGAGCCCACATGGAACATGCAGTACGCTTTCCGCGGGCACATGGTCGTACTGGTTGACCAGAACACCGCGTCGGACGGCGAAGCGTTCGCCGATGGCTTCCGGCGCCTCGGCCTGGGCCCGGTCATTGGCATGCGCACCTGGGGCGGCGAAATCTGGCTGAGCTCCAACAACCGGTTGAGCGATGGAGGGCTGGCGCGTGCGCCCATGTCGGGTGTGTACGGACCGGAAGGGGAATGGCTCATCGAGCAGGTGGGAGTGAAGCCCGATATCGTCGTAGACAACCCGCCCCATGCCACGTTCAACGGAGATGACGCCCAACTGGACGCGGCGATCCAATACCTGCTGGAGGAGATCCGCAAGGATCCCCGCGAGGTGCCGGCAGCCCCGGCGTATCCCAACAAGGCTTTCCGGTACCGGACAACGGACATCGGCGGTCCGAGCGGCTCTCGATGAGTGGCGGTGGTATGGTCAACTCGAGCTGATTCTCACCCGATTGTGTAGCCTGCAACGACAGAGCCTCACGCCGTTCAACTCGGTGTGGGGCTTAGTCTTAGGAAAGCGCGCCCGGCAGGACTCGAACCTGCGACCCTCGGCTTAGGGAGCGGAGGTTCTCGCGAGAGTAACCATCCGCATAAGCACCGGGCTTCTTCCAGCCACCCTTCATTCGGGGGGTGGCTTTTCACCCCTATTGGGGGTCAAGCGCCTGCATTTGCGCCTACGCACATTTAGTGAGGGGAAGGAGATGCTCTGGCGGACTTGTCCGTCGGACAGGCCGATCACTGAGACCGAGTTTCCCGTCGGAACGACCGCCTCGAGCCCCGTGGGAATGTGTCGAGGGCCCGGGGACACCGACACGTGGTCGGTACCTTGGATGGCGGACCCTTCGGACGTGTTTCCGGTGAGAGTGGCGTCGGTATTGTAGCTGCTGAGCCGCAGGTCCCGCACCGGGAACTCGAGCAGAATGAGGTTCCGCTCCTCGGGACTCGATCGGTCTTTTGACGGTTGATTGACGCCCCCGCCCTACTTTGAGTTCACTACACCACACCGGCTTGCGGAGGGGACCATCAAAGTAGAACGCTTCAGCCGATTCAGCGAGGCAGTGCTCGCCGCTGCGGCCTCGGCCAGCGTGCCGATCGAACCCGCAGTTGACGAGCAGAACGACTCTGCTGCCGGATGTGACAACAAGCGGACACCTAGTCCGGAGCCCACCGTCATCCGCACATCCCCTACAGCCTCGCACTGAAAGTCCCGCCTGCCCTTCCTCGGCTTGGAAACGGGGCTTAAAATCGAGAGAGCCCGGGCGAAAAAACGTCCGGGCTCTTTCGGTGCATCGGCTCGCCATCCCAAGAGCCGCTGCCGACCATATCTCGTTCACCGCGAGCTTGGCCCAGTAGGCTGAGCCATCCGGATGACCTCCATCGTGGAGCCTGTTGATCAAACGAGGCGTTGGTGCATGGCTCCGAATTGAGGACAGGTTCCCCTCCCCGAGCGGAAATCACGCCACTCGGTGGCTGTCAGGCATCCCAAGAAAGGTCATCGTAAGGATCTTGCTCGCCAGCTGCACCTCGACTCGTGGGCCAGCGAAGCCTCGACTTCGCATACTTCGACCGACGATCGTCTTGCATCGGTAGACGGCATTCTCCACCATGCTGCGTTTGCCGTAGCCTGAGTGCGTGTGCCACTCGGGCCGTCCTATTTCTCGGATTGAGCGGATGTTGCGATTTCTCTCCTGCAACGCCGTCGAAGGCTTGGGGCTGATCTGGGGGTTACGTCCAGGTGGAATGAGCACCTGCACCGCTCGTCCTTCGCCTCGCTCATGGGCGGTTTCGTAAACAGCCTTGATGTCGTACGCACCGTCTGAGGAGACCGAGGCGACTCGATGCTCGAGCTACCCAAGGAGGGTGGGTACTCGAGCCCAGTCATGCGTCCCACGTGAATCCTGAGACCCGTGCTGTCGATGAGCAGATGGATCGGCTGATTGTTCACGGCTGCACGAAATGGAATCTCGCCGAGTTTTTTGAGCCGCCGGGACAGAGTGGGATGTTCGGGGATGGGAAGCTCCACCTCCAGCATGCGGGCCACGGAACGAAGGGAACCCTAGGTCTGCCGGAGCGGAAGGTGGAAGATCATGCGGAGGGTGAGTGCTGCCTCAATCGCTATCTTCGCGTAGATGCGTTGGCCGCTGGGCTTTCCGCTGGGTGGCTCCCGCCAGGAGTTGATTGCATCTTCTGAAAGCCAGATGGTGAGGTTACCGCGGCGGCGTAGGCCTGCCTCGTACTCAGGCCGATTGCGAATCCGGTATCGGGACTTCGCTTACTTGTACTGGCTCCGCTTTTGGTACTTCATCGGTGCCGACTCTGGGTCGGGGGTATCACCTTCCATAAGCACCGAAATCTGGAGCCATGCATCAACGTCCGTTTTCATCAGTAGAGTTTGCCCGAACCCAGCTCGAGTCGACAGTACCCTCTAGAGGTTGCGCAATGAGCCGGGGGCGAACAGCTTGACGTTGATCTGCAAGCACGTGTGACCGCACTGCACGCCAACTGCCCCCCCCCGGCTCGCTTTGCGCCGGACGCCCATCGCCGTCCGGTGACGCTCTACTTCTCAGGTATGAAGTTGAGGACTGCATGTCACAACTGCGTCAAACCCTGCATGCGGAACGGGAGGAATCCCCTGCCCCGCTGCGGTTGATCACATTAGGCGGCTGCCACCTCGAAGGGGCGCCCAAGCCGTCGCCCGCCGGGCTGACCGCCGGCCGACCCTTGGGCGTCTTGCTCTACCTGGCGATGCATCCCGGTCGACCGATCCTGCGGGAGACCCTGGTTCAGTTGTTCTGGGGCGACAGACCTACCGACGTGGGACGGCGAGTCCTGCGACAGGCTCTGTACATCGTCCGAAAGGGACTGCCGCCCGGGGTTCTAATCACGGAGAGTGAGTCGATCTCCCTGGACGGCGGACCCGTCGTGGACGCCGTTTGCTTGGATCAAGCGGTACGAGAAGGTCGCTTCGAGGAAGCCCTCGCCCTCTACCGGGGCGGGTTTCTCCAAGGGTTTTCGATACGGGGTGCTGTGGCGTTTCAGCACTGGGTCGATGGCGAGCGAATCCGGTTAAATCGACTCATCAGTCAGGCCACGATGGGTCAGGTGGATGAAGCGCTCGCACGCGGGGCGTGGGACGATGCGCTGGAGATGCTGGATCGACTCCTCGCGGACGACCTCATGGAGTTGGCGCCCCGAATCCGAAGGGCCGAGGTGCTCGACCTCGCGGATCGCCACGTCGAAGCGATAATCGAGGCCGAAGCGATCGAGCGGTGTTTCGGGCAGGAGGACGACGCACTTTCGGAGGCGGCCCAGGCTGTGCTCCGTAGAATTCACGAGCGGACGCCCAGTCGACATCGAGTGGGCAGCGAGGACCCCCAGGAGACGGCGCTCCGGGAGCCCTCCCTCTTCGGAAGAGAAGACGAGTTCAAACATCTCCTCCATGCCTGGCGATCAACCATACCGGGAACCGGTGTGGTGGCCCTGATTCAGGGCGATCCAGGCATCGGAAAGACCCGGCTCATTCAGGAGGTGCTCCGCACGGCCGAGCTCGAGGGTGCCACGATCCTCAGAGGAAAGAGCTACGAGCTTCAAGATGGACTCCTTTATGGAGCTCTTGTCGACCTGATGCGGCAGGCCGTGGACGCCCCGGGGTTCGCGGGCGTGTCCGAGACCTGGATCGCCGAGTTGGCGCGGCTGCTGCCCGAACTGGAGGAACGTTATCCGGCTATTCGTAAGGAGCGAGCGAACGAGGCACTTCCCGGGCGACGCCGTTTCCACGAGGCCGTAGCGCAGGTGTTCGAGGCGCTGGCGTTCGAGGCACCGCTCATCTGCGTGCTCGACGATCTTCACTGGGCCGATGAGGCGACGCTGGAGCTCGTCCACTATCTGTCGCGACGGTTGTGCGCCACACCGATCCTGATCGTCGCCGGCATCCGACCCGGCGAAGCGACAGAGGCGCTCCGACGCCTGGAGCGCGTGCTCGTCGATGAGCATGGGGGCGTTCGCATCGAACTCGGCCCCCTCGACAGGAGCTGCACGGACGCCGTGGTAAGATCGATGGGCGGCGGCGACCTGCCAATTCCGACCGAGCTGGGAGACCTGCTCTGGGACGCCTCCGAGGGAAACCCATTCTTCGTCGTTGCCACGACTCGCGCGTTGGAGGAGCAGGGGGCGATCAAAGTCCTCAAGAACGGATGGTGGGTCGACCCGAACCTGAAAGGCGACCTGCCACTGCTCCAGGCTCACGCTCTCTTCCGCTCGCAGTTGGAGCTATTGGCTGGGCCGCTCCGCACGATGCTTGAGGCTGCCGTGATCATCGGGCGACAGTTCACACCGGAACTGTTGGGCGAGATAACGAGGCTGCCTGCCGAGGTGGTCGCTGACGCCCTCGATGAATTGAAGCGACGCCGTATTCTCGTGTGCCGCGTGGAGGGTGAGCGAACTCTCTGTGACTTCGCACACGACCGCGTCAGGGACGCCATCTACGAGGGGATCACAACCGAGCGACGGGTCGAGCTGCATCGGCGGATCGCGCACGCCACCGCGGACGGCGAAGGACTGAACGCGTGCCTGCTGGCCCGACATCACGCCCTGGCGGGGAATCGGACCGAAGCCTTTCACCATGCCCTTACCGGCGCCGAGTGGGCTCGCGGCGTGTTCGCGTACGGAGGGGAGTGGGAACTGCTCGAGCTGGCTGCAGCGAATGCTCCCAACGACCGGACCCGTAAGCAGATACAGAGCAGGCTGAACGAGCTGGAGCGCGTTCCGCTGCAAGACTCGTCGCTGCCCAGTGCGAAACGCCCGCCCCGAGGCGTCATGCGACGCAAGAGGAAGAGGACGTTGGCGGCCGTCGTCACTCCTCTGGTGCTCGTGGGGGCTTGGCTCAGCGTGGTGGGGGTTGCCCGCGGCTCACGTGTCACTGACCTGCCGCCGCTCCCAGAGGGGATCCTCCTCTATGTATCGGACTCCGACTGGGAGGGGTACGCCGTCCTGGACCCTGAACAGCCGAGCCGGCCGCCCATTCGCCTCACCCCGGAGCAGTTCCAGCCGAGCGACTTCCAAGACCCATCGGGACGGAAGTTTCTCTCTCCAGACAGACGTTTGGTCGCATTCTACGCGGGCCGTGACGGCCAACCTCCCGACATCTATGTAGAGCGTAGGGATGGCACAGGCGTCCGACGGATCACGACGGATCCGGAAGACGACGCGATGCCGGATTGGCTGCCGGACGGATCCGGGCTCCTCTTCAGAACGCTTCGCGGTAGGACCGGGTCGAACTACGGATTCAGCCTCGCAGTCGCTTCTGTCGATGGAGGGGATGTGAGGCTGCTCACGAACGGGCCATGGTCCGATGTTCAGGTACGTATTTCACCGGATGGGACGCGACTGGCCGTCGTTCGGGAGCTGGGCGGATCGATTAGCCTCTGGATCATGAACTCGGATGGCTCGGGCGGACGAAAGATCGCAGAGGATCTCGATGGCCTCGGGGCTCTCTCATGGTCACCGACCGGGCCCCTTGTCTTGGTTCACGCGGAGTCAGCCTCCTCTGCCGGAGGTTCCGGGCTCTTCGTGACCGATGTGGACCGAGCCGTGACGATGGAGCTCGAAGCCGCACGAGGGCTGACTGGGCTTGCTGTGTGGTCCCCTGATGGAAGCGCGATCTACTTCGTCCGCAGCGTGGACGGCAACGCGGAAATCTTTGCGATCCGGCCCGACGGCACCCGGCTCCGGCGCCTGACCTTCACCAGAGAGTCCGAGCTGATATTGGCCTACGTCGGAACGCGGCAGCCCTACCTGGACCGGATCGCCATCCTGTATGGCACCGGTGACACGATCGTGGTGCCCGTCGGGGACATCATCGACGTTACGGCGGCGATGTGGTCATCCGATGGAGGACTGCTGCAAGACCTGGATCCCGAGTGGCGTTGCCTCGACTCCAGCGTCTGCCAGGCGTCTGAGGGTGGAACGATCCACGGAACAGGCTCCGGTCTTACGGAGCTCGTGGCGAGCGTCGGAGGGTGGCGAGCCGATACGGTCTTCGTACGCGTGGTCGACACGAAGCCCCGACGTGCGCTCTCAGAGTCGTGGGAGCACGGTATCGACTCCACTATCTGGCTCTCGTTCGGAGATCCCCGACCGGAGGTCGGAGAGGATCTTGGGCGGGGGGGATCCTTTGGACTGCTGCCCAATGGAGATGCGAAGTACAACAGTGGCGTCCTGACTCGGGCCTCGTTCGACCGCACTCGAGGCTTGACGATCACGTTCTGGGCCAAGGGGGAGTTCGACACCCCCATGCCGAGCTGGCAGGGCTTCGGGGTCGCCGTGACGGCGACTCTCCCCGAGTCCTCGGCCGGGGATGTGTCCATACCTCACCAGCTCAGCATCGGGGTCGGCCGTCCTGAGATGGAAGCTCCGGTCACAATACGCTTCGCGGGGTTCTCGCTCGAAGCTTCTCCCGCGTGGGACCCCGAGGAGTGGCATCAGTATGCCCTGCAGCTCCTCCCAAACCTGGACGCCGAACTGTGGATTGACGGACGTCGAGTCTTCACGGCTCGAGGAGCTACGCCGTCGGTGCCGTTTCTCCACGTGATGCTCCAGGGCCGCGCGAGTCACGCGCCCGTCGTGTACGACGATGTGGAAGTGTGGGAGGGTTTGAGGTGGAGGTGAGAGCAGGACGTTGTACGGCCTTGCCTTCGCCGCGCTCAGTGTCGAGCAACATCGTGAGGGTCTCGCGGAGAGGCTCGAGACGCTCAAAGCCGGAACTCGTTTGGCACTGTGAGTGGCACCGGCCCGGTTGTGTAGCCTGCAACGACAGGGCCCCGTACCATGTAAGCCGGTACGGGGCTTGCTGTTACCAGAACGCGCCCGGCAGGACTCGAACCTGCGACCCTCGGCTTAGAAGGCCGATGCTCTATCCACCTGAGCTACGGGCGCAAAGTGACAGACGGCGGCTGCTGGTCTGCGCGCGAAAGCTAACCGGCGGAGCGGCCAAGCTCAACGCGATCGTTCGGGCGTGAAGCTGAAGCTCCCTTCCACTTCGCCGGTGCAGTCGGACGCGACGATCCGTCCCGTGGCGGTCAGCGTCCGTCGCGCAACAGGACCTCGTTGAAGGCCAGCTCCTCGGACGCGAGCACGAACACGGTGGTCGGGAGGCCTTCCACACGACTGAGAAGAGACTCGTAGTAGCTTCGGAAGTCCGGTCCCGGTGCGGCCATTCCCATGAAGATCAGGTCCGCGTCCTGTGAGGACTCACTGAGAATCTGGTCGAAGGGCCGGCCATCGGAGACCAACACATGCGGTGTCGCCAGGGTGCGCGTCTGCTCGATGATGACCTTGAGGTTCCGCTCCGCCTTGATCGCCGCCTGTTGGCTGGGGACCACCATCTTGAGGCGTACGCGAGCATCCTTCCAGTAATGGCTCGTGGAGAGCAGGTAGCCCAGAATCATCATCAGGCTGCCGTTGCCGCGAAGGCCACCCCACCACAGGTCGATCAACCGGCGATCGCCGAACGGCTCACCTTCGTGCCGGCGCACGATCATCACATTGCGGTGCGACTCGTGGAAACGCGTGACCATCTGGCAGAAGTCGTCCCGATGGCTCTCTTCCTCACTGTGTCCGAGGAGCACGGTGTTCGGGTAAAACGCTCCCAGCCCGTACGCATCGACCAGGCGAACGGCACCCACGAACGGATCGGGGGCGCTGATGACCCGGACCAGGGCCTGAACGCCGCGCTTGGCCATGTACTCGCGGATGTTCGCCTCCATGGCCTGAATCCGGTCGCGTGTGACGTCCCCCTCCCCGAGAACAGTGGAGACGGTGACCAGACCACGGCTGTGCGAGAGCGAGTTGGCCAGCTCGATCAGGTGCCACCGTCGGGTGGGCGCGCCCGAGAGCACCAGAAGGTGGGGTCGCCAATTACGAGGATCGGGTTCATCACGGAGGCGCAGGAGGCCCGCCCTCATCAACGCCATCCAGACCCCGCGACGTACATCGCCCCAGGTCGCTTTCAGGCCTCTCCGTTCCAGCCAGAACAGGATGGCGAACACGAACACGATCGCCGCGATCGTGGCGAGGGCGTTGATCAGGAACATCACCGCGACGCACCCCACCGCACCGAGCAGGGAGAAGATCCAGTGGACCGGGAACGTGGGCCTGAAGGAGGGACTGCCGAGGAAGCGCTCGAGGCCGGCGGCCACATTGAGCACGCCGTAGGTGGTGAGGAAGAACATCGTAAGGATGGGCGCGATCAGGTTGAGGTTGCCGAAGTACACGGCGACGAGCGCGATTCCTAGAGTCAGAAGCGTGCCGGCCCTCGGAGTGTCGTCGGTCTTCGACCCCTTCCCCAACCAGTGGAGCCAACGTGGCAGCACCCGGTCACGCGCGAGGGCCTGGAGTACCCTCGGCGCCCCCATCACGCTGCCCACGGCGCTGGACAGCGCCGCCCCCCACACGCCCAGCAGAATCGCATTCCCCCAGAAGGAGATGCGTGTCATGATGAGCGGGTCGTCCACGAGCGTCTGCGGATCGACGCGCGACGCGAGGATGATCGGAAGGATCATGTAGATCACGAAACCCACACCGATCGCCGCGAACGTGCCCCTCGGGATCGAACGGCTGGGGTCCTCGAGGTCGCCCGACAGATTGACTCCGGCCATGATGCCGGTCACGGCTGGGAAGAAGACCGCGAACACGACCCAGAAGCTCTCCGGGTCGGTGACCGGCTGAGCGGCGACGCCGGAAGCTACCCCCTCGAGCGGACTCCCTGCCAAGAGGGAAAGCAACGAGAGGCCGATGGCCGCCATGATCACGTACTGAGCTCGGATGGCGAAGCGGGCCGAGGTCAGAGCCACGATCGCCACCAGGACTGTCACCGTGAGCCCGACCATGCGCTCGTTCAGCACCGGGAAGGTCGCGGCCAGGCTCTCCGCGAATCCTACCGTGTAGAGCGCGACGGACAGGCCCTGAGCGAGGTAAAGCGGGATGCCGATGGCGCCGCCCACTTCGATGCCGAGCGAGCGGCTGATCATGTAGTAGGCGCCGCCCGTGCGCACGCGCTGGTCCGTGGCGATCGCCGCGATCGAAAGGCCGGTCAGGAACGTGATCGACGTGGCGAGGGTGACGATCAGCAGGGTCCCAGCCAGGCCGACGTTTCCGACGACCCAACCGAACCTGAGGTACATGATGACGCCAAGGATCGTGAGCAGTGACGGTGTGAACACACCACCAAACGTGCCGAGGCCCCCGGTACGGCCCGATGCGATTTCTTCGCGTTCCGGTGCCGGTGGGGTTGGTCGGTCTTGGGCCATGGCCTCGAGGCTCGAGGAGGGCGATCTGAAGCGGCCTACAAGAGATCCGGGCGCGAGAGTCGAGTCAAGTGGTGAGGCGCGGAGGTTGGGGCGCGGAGCTCAGTGCATGGGATGTGTGGATTTGGGTATACGTATATTCTGAAACGAAAGATACGTATACGGGTGGAGGGCGGAGGGACGATGATGTTACATAGCACTACTGACATCACTGCACCTCCAGTCTCCGCAGTTCACTGACCCGTTCAACTAGGAGGTATCGATGAAATCTTTGGTGCAACTATCCGTTGTGGTGTTGGCTGTTGTGGTTGCGTTCGTTGTTGGCCCAGACGTGGCTATGGCTTAAGCGTCAGAATGCTTGGAATGCGATACCTTTTTCAGCATTTCCTGCGGCGTCTGTCACAATCATGATCCAGAAAGTGGGGACGAGTTTCCTAACGAGGAGGGTCATGAAGACGGGCCAAAATATCCGGATAGCTGCGGTACCGAACACGGTCTCTCGGAGGAGCGTGAAATCGAGGGTGCCTTCTTGCTAGATGTAGATACTCAGCTTGACCATCGAGCGCCCAAATGCGAAGCCGCCGCGCCGCCCCCTCGTGCATAGGGCGGGCGCTCCCCAGACGAAGGGTTGCATGCGGGCCCTCCCGTCTGGGGAACCAACCGCGGCTTGGATGGCGCTACCTCGACCGGCCGAGATAACGTAGGAAATCGCTGTCAGTGCTCAAAACGAGCACGGTAGTCGAGTCCAAGGTTGCTCTCAGGACCTCCATCGTCTTGAGGAACCGGTAGAACTCTGGATCACGGTTGTATGCTTCGGCATAGATGTCAGCCGCCTCGGCGTCGGCCTCGCCCTTGACCACCTGAGCTATGCGATAGGCCTCCGAGGTGATCTCCTGGAGGTCCCGGTCCTTTTCGCCGCTGATCCGCGCCGCCTCGCCGGCACCCTCTGAACGAAACTGTTCGGCGATGCGCTGCCGCTCGGAGATCATCCGGGCATAGACTTCGACGCGCACCTCTTCGACGTAGTTGAGACGCTTGAAGCGAAAGTCGAGGATCTCGATCCCCAGATCCTCCGTGCGCGCCTGAGCGTTCCGCAACACTTCCAGGGCCAGCTTCCTTCTTCCCTGCTCGATGGTTTCGGTGGTGTCGGGCGCGGACCCGCCGGCGACCACTTCGGGAGAAACGGCGAACTCACGGTTGCTGCTCCGCACAACCTCGATCAGATCGTGGCTGGCGATCACGTTGCGTGTCTCGCCATCGAGGATGTCGTCGAGCCGCGACTGGGCCCCCAGTTCCGTCTGTAATCGCTGGAAGTACTTGAGCGGATCGGTGATCCGCCAACGGGCATAGGTGTCGACGTGGATGAATCGCTTGTCTCGCGTCGGCACCTCATTCGGGTCGCCGTCCCATTCCAGGAAGCGTTTGTCGAAGTAATGGGCCTTCTGAATGAACGGGATCTTGATCTTGAGTCCCGCCGTGGTGTCCGGCTCGCCTTTCGGCTGTCCGAACTGCAAGATCACAACCTGCTGGGTTTCATCGACGATGTAGAACATCCCGCCGGCGCCCAACACAGCGACCAGCGCGACAAAGCCGATGACCACGATGAGTAACTTTTTCATGGCTTCCTCTCAGTGGTCAGCTGCAGCAGCGGCAGGACCCCTTGCAGAGCCGCGTCCAGTATGATTTTTTGCCGCACATTGGGGTAAACGGCCTGCATCGTCTCGAGATAGATGCGCCTGCGCGTGACCTCGGGCGAACGTCGATACGCCGCCAGCAGCGACTTGAACAGCGCGGCGTCACCTCGCGCGCGGTTCACACGGTCCGTGGCGTACCCGTCGGCCTGCGTGATCGTCTGCTGTGCCTCGCCGCGAGCGCGAGGAATGACCCTGTTGTAATCGGCCCTCGCCTCGTTGATCATCCGCTCCTTTTCCTGCTGGGCCTGGTTCACCTCATTGAACGCCGGCCGGACCTGATCGGGCGGATCCACATCTTGCAAGACGATCTGCTCGATCTTTATGCCCGTCTCGTATTGATCGCAGAGTTCCTGCAGGCGCCGTTCCACCTCCGAGGCGATTTCCGCCCGGCCAATCGTCAGAACCTCATTGACGCTCCGGTCTCCGATGACGGCCCGCATTACCGCCTCGTTCATGTCGCGAAACGTATCGGTGCTGGATAGCGGACTAGGGTCGAAGAGATTTCTGACCTTGAACAGATACTTGTAGGGATCGCTGATCCGGAACTGCGTCGTCCATGACACTACGGCCACGTTCAAATCGCCGGTGAGCATCAGCGACTCCCCGGCGAACGTACCCCTCGCATACTGGGTCCGCACGCCGGCACTGGTGGTGCGGAAGCCAAACTCCGCCTTGAGCTGCCGCTGAACCGCCACCATCTTCACGGTCTGGAACGGCCTGGGCCATTTTACGTGCAGCCCAGGTTGCGTCTGGCGAGTGTACTTGCCGAAGGTGAGCACGACGCCGACCTCCTCAGCACCCACCGTAAACACCGAACTCCAGGCCACAACGACGCCCAGCAACAACAGCAACCCGATGCCCGCGGTTCGGACGTTTACCTTCTGCTGCCGTAACCAAGCAAGGCCGTCCTCAAGAGGCCCTTGCGACTCCATAAACACCTCCTTGTTTCATGGTGGCGAGGTAATGCTCACCTGGAATCTCGCAGTTTGGCCGATAGGTGTGGATAGCGAAGACTCCGTCTCCCCTGGATAATTGAGCCCACGGTCCGCAGCCGAAGGTCAGAAAGTCAACAGCCGCGCGGCGGACGAGGCTTTCGGAGAGGACGGCCTCTCTTCGTTTGAACCGCTCGCGGAGACGCTGCCTGCCGCCATCGCCGTCAAGTCAACCCGTCGAACAGCTCTTCCATGCGCGTCCGGGCCCGCTCGTCGGGCAACCGCCCCACGCCGGCGCCCATGTTGTCGACGAGGTGCTCCGGATCCGAGGTGGCCGGAATGATGACCGTCACCGCCGGATGCGCCAGGATGTACTTGAGGAAGAACTGCCCCCAGCTTCGGCAATCGAACTCGGCCGCCCAGTCCGGAAGCTCTCGGCCACGCACCGCGCCGAAAAGTCGGCCGACGTTGTACGGCTCGTTCACCACCACCCCGAGCCCTCGGTCCTGCGCCAGCGGAAGGAGACGCTCGGCGGCCTCACGCTCCCCGAGCGAGTAGTTGAGCTGGACGAAGTCGAGTTCCTCGGTCCGGAGCACCTGCTCCATCCTCTGGTACTGTCGCGCGAAGGAGGTGGTCACGCCCACGTACCGGGTTCGACCCTCCTCCTTCGCCTGTCGGATCGTCCTCAGGTGGGTATCGACATCCCGCAAGTTGTGCACCTGGTTCAGGTCGATGGTGTCGCGCCCCCAGCTCTGGAGCGACGCTTCCTGCTGATCAATCCCGGCCTCCCGCCCTCCACCCGTCGAGATCTTGGTGGCGAAGAAGAGGTCGTTCTGGATTCCGAGTTCCTGAACCAGCTGGCCGGCCACCCTCTCCGAGGTCCCGTACGTCGGAGCCGTATCGAAGAAGCGACCCCCCATTTCGTGGAAGAGTCGCAGCACCTCCTTCAAGGGAGCCCGCTCCTCGCCCGACGGGCCCACATTGAACGTGCGCGCGCTACCGAGCCCCAGGGCGGGGATCTCCTGTCCCGAGGACGGGATCGAACGCATGAGCAGCGGTTGGTCCTGGGCGAAGGCCGGAAGCTCACTCAGCAGCAGGGCGGCCCCGGTCCCCGCGCTGATCTTGAGCATGTCTCGACGCGAGATCTTCATGTCGTCACCTCGTAGACTGTACGACCATCCCTCTGGCGATCACCCCAAGATGAGAACCGGTGCGCCGAATGGGCAAGCGACGTCCCCGGCTGACGCCGAGACTGAATCCGGGCGCATCATACCCTGGTTGCTCTTCGATTCCCAGTCGGGGCGCCCGGATTCGAACCGGGGACCTCCTGCTCCCAAAGCATGAATCGCGGACCGGGTTTTCGTGAAAATGGCTTGAACATTGGACTTCCCTTCCCTGAATGTTAGCGGCGGCCCAAAATTGCACAGAAGTGGCGGACGAAAATGTCACACTCGGAGGTCCAGTAGGTTGGGCTGCGAGGCGCCGAGTGTGAGCTCGATGAGCTGAGCGCCAACGCGGCCGATCCCCCACCTTCGCGACTCCACTCACACGTGGGAGGCGCGATGTACGGAACGGAGAAGCACGTGTTGCTCAGACACTATCTCGAACAAGGCATGTCGAAGGCGGCCATGGCGCGTGACCTGGGCGTTGACCGACGCACGATCTATCGGTGGATCGAAGCCGGGGAACTGGATCGGACGCCGGACGACGCGGTGGTCCTCTATGGGCCTCGAGCTGTGAAGTCCACCAAGCTGGATCCCTACACAGGCATCATCGAAGTACGCTTGGAGAGCTACCCGCGACTCACTGCGGTCCGGCTTCTCGAAGAGATCCGAGCGGCAGGGTATCGGGGTGGATACACGCAGCTCAAGGAGTATGTGCGCAAGGTGCGGCCCCGGCCGCCTGAGGATCCGGTGGTCCGCTTCGAGACGCCACCAGGCCACCAGGGTCAGGTCGACTTCGCGGACTTCCGACTGCCCTGGGGCAAGCGTTATGCGTTCCTGACCGTCCTAGGCTTCTCGCGTGTCCTGTGGCTGCAGTTCTTCTCCAGGCAGACGATGCAGCATGTCTTCGAGGGCCTCGAAGAGGCGTTCACGTTCTTTGGCGGTGTGCCCCATGAGCTGCTGTTCGACCAGATGAAGGCCGTCGTGATCAAGGATGAGCGAGCCGAGGGAGGTCGCCTCACGGAGAACGCCGAGTTCCTACGCTTCGCGAGCCATCACGGGTTCCGGATCCGGGCATGCAGGCCCTACCGGGCCAAGACCAAAGGCAAGGTCGAGCGGCCGGTGAGCTACGTGCGTTCGAACTTCTTCTACGGTCGCACGTTCACGTCGGACGAGGACCTCAACACTCAGGCCCGCCACTGGCTGGATCACGTGGCCAACGTCCGAGTCCATGGCACGCTGAAGGAGCGACCGGTCGATCGCCTCGAGCGGGAGCGAGACGCGTTGAGGCCCTTGGCCTCCCGCCCGTACCGGTCGTTCGTCCTACCGCCCAAGGTGAAGGAGCGGGCCAAGGCTGTCCTACCCCGCATCGCCGTGGAGCGTCGGCCGCTGGAGGCCTATGCCCAGATCGCAGAGGGTGGACGATGAAGGCCGTCGCACTGTCGCGTCGCGACCGGATCCGCGCCCAGCTCGCTGATCTCAAATTGCCCGGGGCCCTGGAAGCCTTGGACGAGGTCCTTACCAGGGTCGATGGCGGTGGGGTGACGGCTTCTGAGGCCATCGAACAGCTCATGGGTGCCCAGATCACTCTGCGCAACAACCGGAGGCTTCAAGCTGCCATGCGATCCAGCCGGTTGCCGGCCATCAAGACCCTCGAGGACTTCGACTTCACGTTCCAGCCCTCGATCAAGCGCGAGCAGATCGACAGCCTTCACGAGCTCGGGTTCCTAGAGCGTAAGGAGAACGTGATTTTTCTCGGCCCTCCAGGCGTCGGTAAGACGCATCTGG
>JACZXQ010000057.1 GCA_022571515.1 Gemmatimonadota bacterium | reverse complement strand
CCTGGAGGGGGCGATCGGTTACTTCACCGGGGTGCTCGGTATTCCCTGGTTCGTCGCCGTTCTGGTCATTCTCGCCCAGTTCTTCGGTGGGCTCGGCCTCATCGTCGGCTTCCTGAGCCGCATCGCTGCCGCTGGCATCGCGCTAGTGATGGTCGGGGCGATCGTCACCGTCCACGCGCAGGTCGGTTTCTTCATGAACTGGTTCGGGCAGCTGTCCGCCGGCGCGGAAGGGTGGGAGTTCCATCTTCTCGCAGTCGCGATGGCCGTGGTCGTCGTTATCCGTGGGAGCGGCGCGTTCTCCCTCGATCTGCGCCTCGCCGATCGGCTTCGGAGGTCCGAATCGCTGGGGCGCACGCGGGCGGCGGCGTGAACCGCCGGCAGAGCGTCTCCAGAAGGCGAGGCCGGGTGCGCGCTATCGCCGCGCTCGGCCTCGCACTCGCGGGGCTCGGGGCGGGCGTGTGCCAGGCGGGCGGCCAGGTGACCCTTCCACCTGTCAACCTGGGCAGCTCGAGCTTTCTCGACGGACTGGCGGGCCCGGGCTGGCTGGTAAAGGAAACCCTGTCGTATTACTCCGCACCGCGATTCACGGACGCCGACGGGCACGCGCTGAGCCGACCCGACGGAATCGTCGTAGCGGCCGCGGTCACCCATGTCGCATTTCTGTCCAAGCTCAAGCTGCTGGGTGCGCACATCGGAGCGGAACTCCTGGTGCCGGTCGTGCGCTTCGACCTCGACGTGGCTCCGGCTCTCCAGGACGGGGGAGCCGGCATCGGAGATCTCGTCGTGGGGCCGCTCCTCCTGCAGTGGAATGGACACTCGCTGTTCGGACGTCCCCTGCATCATCGTCTGGGCATCAACGTCACGGTGCCCACGGGCCGACACGACGGTCGGCGGGCGGGTAACGTCGGGCACGGTACTTGGCAGTTCAATCCCCACTGGGCGTTCACGTCGATGGTGTCGTCCCGCTGGGAGCTCAGCGGTCGCATGCACTACCTCTGGGTCTCCAAAAATCACGATCCACCGGCCTCCCTGGGCGCCACAACCACTCAGGCGGGCCAGGCCGCCCACGCGAATTTCTCGTTCTCGTACGCATTGACGAACGGCCTCCGAGTCGGTGCGGCCGGATACGCATTGAAGCAGATCACCGATCACCGCATCGACGGAGTGGATCAGGCCGGTTCGCGTGAACAGGTGATCGGACTGGGTCCGGGACTGAGCTGGAGCGTCGCAGGCTCTACGCTCTTCGCCAATGTGTACCTGGAGACGGCCGTGAGGAACCGGCCCAAGGGGGCGCGGTTCTTCCTTCGCTGGTCTCGTCCATTCTGATTCCGCGGTTACCCCAGCGCCACGGGTGCCCGTTGTGGCCGTGGCGTAACCGCCTTACCCTTTGTAAGCATGGAATACGATTCGAGCTTCTGCCCGCATTATCACCGAGCCGTGGAACTCATCGGACGCCGCTGGACCGGAGCGATCATCCGGGAGCTTCTGCGTGGCGTGCGGCGTTTCACCACGATCCGGGACGCGATTCCCGCCCTCAGCGACCGCATGCTCTCGGAGCGGCTAAAGGAACTCGAGGCCGAGGGGATCCTGAGGAGAGAGGTGATCCCGGAAACGCCCGTCCGGGTGGAGTATGTGCTCACCGAGAAGGGAGAGGGTCTGGAATCGGTCGTGGCTGCGGTCACCGAATGGGCCGACGAGTGGCTCGCCTCCGACCCGGCCGCACGAGCATCCTGAACGGCCGGTCCTCCGGGCCTCCGAGGAAACCGTATACCCATCATAGACACGCAAGCCAATCGGGGGAGCCCGCACGTGGACTCTCCCGATCTGTTAACTAAGTGCCACTAAACGGCTTACCTCAGTCGGGACGGCCGGATGGACCTGCAGCTCGCCTTCGGCTCGTTGCGTTTGCGCCTTTCAACGTCCGGAACGTACTCCAGCCACATACTCCAGTAGGCGCTCCTCTTGTCGTGACCGATTCCGTGCTGGCCTTGGGCCGAAAACTGAAACGGGAGGCCAGGTTGACAAGAGCCTCACACGGGCTCGTAGCGCTCGACGTTGATTTGATCGGCGTGCTGCCGAGCCTGTGCGAGCTCGTAGTTCGCCTGTAGCCGGGTCCAAGTCTCCGCGTTGGACCATCCAGCCATTTCTAGCCTGATCGCCATTTCAGGCGATATACCCGCCCGACCGTTGAGCAACCGTGACAGGGTGTGGCGGGCAACACCCAGATGCGTGGCCGCGGCCGTCACACTCAACTCAAGTGGCTCGAGACACGTGTGCTTTATGGTGCGTCCCGGATGGGGCGGGTTCTTCATAGGCATGGTTGATCTCCTTCACTCATTTCTAGTGGTAGTCCACTAGGTCGACGTCATAGGCATCGCCGCCTTCAAGGCGGAAAATGATCCGCCAGTTTCCCGAGACGGTCACGCTCCAAAAACCTCGATACTGGCCCTTGAGCCGATGTAGCCGAAGCCCGGGAGCGTTCATCCCTTGTGGGCTGTCAGCAGCATCCAGAAGTGCTAGGACGATCTTGATTCGCTCTACCTGATCGGCCCTGACCTTGCTCGGATCATCCTGCTCAAAGAGCCGCCTTAATCCCCGATGTCGTATCGATTCTATCACACCTCAACTGTACCATGTATCGGTACACACTGCAAGCCACCGTCCTTCCTTCAGGGCACTGGAACACCACAGCTGGTTCTCATCGAGGAATTCGGCATCTCGGAGGAGATGGCCGAAGCCCTTCCTCCGGATGTGAGAGGAAGGAGAAGGAGGCCTCAGCTAGGTTGTTCGGCGACCTTTCTCGCTCGTGAGCCGAGCACGGAGCCCGGGTTGAACCTCATGAGATAGGCACCCTCGGGATCTTCTCGTCGCGCATGGCCGCGTGGTACAGGAACGTGGCCAGGACGATAGCGGCCTCCTGGAGATCCTCCTCGCTGAGCCGCTCGTAGAAGTCGGTGTTGGTGTGATGCGTCCGTACGTCGTAGTCCACGTAGTCCTGGAGCGTATTGAAGCCGGGCAGGCCGGCTCGAATGAAGGAGACGTGGTCCGTGCTCCCGATCCGGTCGATGACGTTCCTGCGTGCGCCCACTTCCTTCAGCGGCTCCAGCCAGGCGTCGAAGATCGTCTTGGCGGCAGCGTTCCCCTCCATGTACCAGCCGTAGATCGCGCCCGTGCCGGGATCGTGGTTGAAGTAGACCGAGAGCTTGGCACGGCTCTCGACATCGTCGTCCTCGAAGTGCTCGGAAACGTGGTAGCGGGAACCCAGGAGTCCCTGCTCCTCACCGCCCCATAGGGCGAACCGGATGGTGCGGCGCGGCCGCACGCCGAGCGCGCTAAGGATGCGCGCGGCCTCCAGGAGCGACGCCACGGCGTCGGCGTTGTCCGATGCCCCGGTCGCGGAGTGCCACGAGTCGAGATGAGCTCCCACCATCACTACCTCGTCGCCGAGCTCGGGGTCGACACCGGGGATCTCGGCCAGGACGTTGTATCCGTTGGTGTCGTTTTCATGGTAACGCGCGTCGACCCGGACCTTCAGCCGCACGGGCTCACCGGACTCGATGAGCCGCACAATCATGTTGTAGTGCTCTGCGGCGAGGATCACGGTCGGGGTGGCGCCGTCGGCGGTACTCCGCCTCCCGAGGACGAAGACGGTCCCATGTTCGCCCTGGTTCGGTCGAAGAACGGCACCCGCACCGACCTCTTGGAGCAAGCCGGCGAGGGCTCGCCGGTCGATGGACGACGGCGGCCGCAGCGATCGGGGCGCGCCGATTCGCACCGGCTCGTCGGCGTCGGCTGGTTGGACCCGGTCCTCCGTGATGAACGCCTCCTGCGGACGGCTGGCCAACACTACCCGCCCCCGGATCTCGGCCGCCCGAGTCCGCACGTCGTCCTCGGTCCAGTGGCCGATGTACACGGGCTCGCCGTCCAGCACGCCCGCCGTGGACGGCGTCCACGCCTCGGGGTATCCGAACAGCGGGAAGTAGCGCGGAGCGGTCATCTCCAGCACCAACCCTTCGAGCGTCCAGCCACGCCCGAATTCCCACGACTCCAGGTGCACGTCCGAGAGGTCCATGCCCGTAAAGCGCCCGGCGCTCCACTCGGCCGAGCGCAAGAAGGCGGGTGAGCCCGTAAGGCGTGGGCCGATGACATTGGTCAAGTGGTTGAAGATGCTCATCACCTGCGATCGCTCCGTGGCCTCAGCCTTGATGCGGGCGATCATGTCCAGGTCCACGGGCTCCTGGGCGGCCAGGCTTCCAGCCCACGGTAACAGAGCGATGGCGAGAGCGAGTGGCCGGGGCATGGCGTGTCTCCTGGCTTGGCGCGAAACGATCGGGGTCATCAAGATGTGGAGGAGACGCGTTCCTGGCGAGACGTCGGCGCATGCCGCAGCTTGCCGGGGCGTTCCGAGCGATTGAAGAACTGGGGGATGGATGGCGAGAGGTTCGCTGGCTGTGGGAGTCATGACCGCCGTAGCGGCGGCGTTCTCATGGACCATGGAGGTCGCCGAAACGCCCAGGCAGGAGGTCGCTCTTCCGCCGTGGCTCGCTGGCGTGGATCTCCGCCCCACCTACACCTGGTCCCGGCTATGGACGGCCTTGTTGCATGGCTCGGAGCAGAGAACAGATCCCCCGTCCCCCGAGCGTAAATCACTCCACGCGGTAGCTGTCAGGCATCCCGAGTAGGGCCATCGTATTGAGGATTTTGCTCGCCAGTTGCACCTCGACTCGTTGCCCGTCGAAGGTTCGACTTCGCATACTTCGACCGATGATCGTCTTGTATCGGAAGACGGTATTCTCCACCAGGCTGCGCGTGCTGTAGCCTGATCGCGTGTGCCATCGGCGGCGCCCGAGTTCTCGGATCGAGCGGATGTTACGGTTCCTCTCCTTCTGTGCGGCCGAGGGCCTCGGATTCATCTGGGCATCGAGTCCAGCCGGAGCCGGAGGCCCATTTGTTATCCGATGCTCGGCCCACCGGTACCCTCATCGCGATCTCCTCTGCCGGAGTCGAAGCACGGTCATCACAGGCACATCATAATCGGTCAGCACGAATCCATAGAGATTCCCACCAACCGCAGCGAGCATCCGAAAGCCTGGAGGCAACACCGCCCGTTCCAGCCCTCGGCTCTTCAAGTTGACCCGGAACCACTCCTCGTCCTCGTCTGAGCGCGGCCGGTCCCACTGAATCCAGCACTCTTCCTGGTCCGAGATCACGAGTTGCTTGATTTGTCCCCAATAGCGCGGGGCATCCAGTTGGACAGACCTTGGAAGGAGATCGGTCCCCTCCGCACGGCGGCCCTCATTAGTCTTGTCGATCAGTTCCCGCGCGTCGCCGCGCGTAAACGACTCAGGGCTGACCGGTAGCACGAGCTCCCCGGCGAGACGTAGTCCCTGTTCTCCCGAACGCCACCATCGGAGTTCGGACGGTTCACCGGATACCACTGCCAGCAGCGAGTCGCCGGCCACGGCCCAGTCTCCTTCGGAGCCAGCGCGCGTTTCCAGGAAACCATAGGAGTCCGGGGTCCGGTAGGGCACGTAGCCCGTTGAATACCGCGCAATCGTGTCGACACGTTGAGTCTCCGGATAGGCCAATACGAGCAGGCGTTCCGGAAAAGCACCGCCTTCACTGCTGATGGTCACCGCAGTCTCTGCGACTACGATGCCTCTCTGCATTTCCGCCGAGCCGGCCAGCGCCTGGTCCCCGAGCCGGCCGAGGGGCTCGGTGCGAATCAGATCGCCTCCCAGGGAGAAGAACGACTGACGGCGAAGCCTGAGGTCGACGACCGCAATCTCGTCGGCCACGAGCCGCATAGCGGTAGGCCACATGAATTCTCCAGGCCCTTCACCCTCGCGCCCGATGCGACCCAGAAACTTCCCGTCATGCGCGAAGATCCTGATCTCGTTCGCTGCTCCTTCAAGAACGAAGATGCTGTCCCCGACCACAATGATCGACGCAATGTCCGTGAACGAGTACGCCGGCGAGTTACCCAGTGCTTCTCCGATCGTGAGCACTGGCTTCGGTTCGACAGCAAGCGTCAACCCCGTCTGGCCAGCCAGAGCCGTGGGGACATGCCAGAGCATGAGCAACAAGACTATGATGACTCGGTCCATTCCTACTTACCCCTCTGCCCACATCTGTATTGCGAGCTTCGGATAACGTTCAGGGCCTCCGAACCGGCCCCATCACTTTCGTTTCCAACATCTACCTTCTTCGTTCAATCACTTCTGTGAACCAACGCCCGCCCAGCTCGTGGCCGGTTGGGTCGGAGGCCGCCGCAGGCGGCCGGAGCCGGAGGCCCAGTGTTAGGCGGCGCTACCGTCATCCGCCTTGGCCGCCCCCTTCCCACGTGCTACTGCCTGCATCCGTCCCTCAGCCCGCTCGACAAGCCAGTCCCATGAGTGGATTTCGATGCGAGTCTCTTCAACCATCCGTCGCCGCAACTCGTTGGTGCCCGGGTCGACCTCATCGCGGCGGCCAATGAGAATGAGACCTGCCACATTCGCTGTGATGTCCGTGAGATTCAGGCCCTTTTTCTCAAACAACCGACCGGCGTAATCCTGATTTCGGCCAAGCCAGGCCCGCCAATCTTGGACTTGTCGAATTGCGTGCGTAAGACCCGCGGACGGATCGCCGTTCTTGTTAAACATCGTAGCCCGGGGGCTCTCGATCTCAACCGCATGCCAATGGAAGCCGAACGAATCTCGATCCGCGATCATGAAGTCCGGCACGTATTCCGCCCCGAGTCGCTTCTGAGGAAGCACATATCGTCCATGACCGCCCCCAAGATGTTGGATCAGCAGAATGGGGTGCTCTTCTAGGTGCTGCTGAAGTGGCCTTTCGTCCGTGGCGTCGTCGAGCACCTCGACGAATCGGGACAAGCCTGCTTCGGAGATGTCATCCCACCACACGTGGAAATCCCGCAGGGGATCCCGCGCCATCATCTCCTCAACCACTTCCGATGCGTTTCTAATCTTCACCACATCCCTCCGCCAGGTGGTGTCGCTTAACGTTCAGGGCCTCCGAACCGGCCCCTCATTCGGTCCTTACTTCTGCCTCAATCTCCTACCACACCGTTCGACCGAAGCCCGCCCGGTCGCGGCCGGTTGGGTCGAGGGCCGCCTACAGCGGCC
>JACZXQ010000056.1 GCA_022571515.1 Gemmatimonadota bacterium | reverse complement strand
TGGACCCCGGCGACGCGTGCGCCCGCGCTAAGCGAAGAAGCTGTTCCAGGCATCGATTAACTCCTCCTCATGTTGCTGAACCAGCCGGAACAGCGTCGTAAGCTCGTGGCCTTCAAACCCCAGGCTCGAGGCTAAGTTCAGTGGGGTGAGCCAGAACTTCGCTGTCGCATCATCGCGATCCACGTGAATATGGGGCGGTTCGTTCGGCTCGTGACTATAGAAATGGAAGCGATATGGGCCGGATCTGAGAACCGTCGGCACTACCCCCCCCTGTAAGATTCCTCCGCGTGTTTCGCAGTGGATCAGAAGCTCGTGCCGCATGGAGCGCGTTCCCATATCCCGATGAGCCACCCCGCTTCTTGAGGCCAATCTATTCCGCCGGAGTAGTGATACGGGCCTAGACAAAACCTCACGTTAAGTTACAATTCGTCCATAGTGCAGCCGGAAGGACAGGGGACAGAATGTAACGTTACGTGGGGTATCATCCGTGATAAGAGACGCATTCGCAGCCGTGCACGAGATCGCGCTGGATCATCACGGCTACTTCACCACAGAGCAGGCCCGGGCGGCGGGAGTAGACCCGCACGCGGTGCTGATGATGCAACGCCGCGGTACTGTTGAGCGCGTAGCGCATGGCCTGTACCGCAATGCCTTGGTCGCCGCATCTTCACTCGGCCCATACATGGCGGCATCGCTTTGGCCGCGAGGCGTACGGGGAGTCCTTTCCCATCAGACGGCGCTGGAACTGCTCGGGCTTTCGGATGTGAACCCAGCCCGGATCCACATCTCGCTTCCGGTGCGAATGCGTGTGCGGCGGCAGGTGCCGCGGCACTACGTTCTACATCATGCGCGCATCGAACCCCGAGACACGACGCTCGTGGAGGGCATCCCAGTCACGACGGCTCTGCGCACCATCCAAGACTGCCACGAGGCGCATCTTGGTCCAGCCCTTCTTCGTCAGGCTATAGAGGATGGCCGCAGGACGGGACGCCTGAGCACAGATGAGGCAGCACTTCTGGAGAATGACGTCCTGTCTCACGACCCGGAGGTGAGTCGTGGCCGATGAGATGGTGGACGCGGCAGGTGAGGAGCACCTTGGATTCAAACCCCCGCGTAACGTTCCACCACCGAGCCTCCGCGCCCTTCAGCAGGTGGTCAACCGGTACGCCGAGTACCACGGGGTGGCGCCGAACCGTGTCCAGCGATGGATCGCTTTCACGGTGCTGGGGGCGGCACTAAGCCGTCTCTCAACGGAGGACGGCGAGCCGGCCTTCCTCATCAAGGGCGGGGTGTCCCTGGAGCTGCGGCTCGGGTTGCGGGCCCGTGCGACCAAGGACTTCGAGACGACGTTCCGTGGCGAGCGTGACACAGTTCTGGCAGCACTGAGGCAGGCGCTCGCTGAGGTTTACGAGGGCTTCACGTTCCGTATCGGAGGAGAGGTAAGGGAGTTGACGCACATGACTCAGATCCAGATCAAGATCGAGTACATGGGGAGTGTGTGGTCTTCGATTAAGGTGGAGGTCTCGTCCCAAGAGGGCACCTCTTTGCCGGCCGATGAGGTCCTGGCCATCAGCCTGGCGGACTTCGGCCTCAAGGGGCCGGAGCGCCTGCCGTGCATTCCCCTATCTAGGCAGGTCGCCCAGAAGCTCCACGCCATGACGGAAGCCCGCGAGGGTGGTAAGCCGAACGAACGGTTCCGAGACCTTTGGGACGTGTGGGTGCTGCGGAAGCTCGCGCCCCCGACGCCGGAGTTACGCGCGGCGTGTGAGGAGACGTTCAATATCCGGGGTAAACAGGGCTGGCCCCCAACTGTCGTAGCGCACCCACACTGGACTGAACCGTTCGCTGCCCTCGCTCTCGAAGGGGAGATTCAGGTTCCCGATGCTGAGCAGGCCGCAAGGGATGTCGCCGAGTATGTGAGGATGATCTCCGAGGCCTGAGGCACTCCTCCGAAGACAGCGCACCACGCGTTCCCGCGGGAACGCCCCTCAGAGGCTTTCTCCGTGCGCCGGCGCTCCCCTCAGCAGACCTTCGACGCTTAGATCTTCGTCAATGGTGGACCAGTGGATTCCGTAGCCGCCCCCGGCCAGCTCCCAGGCGTTGCGGTCGGCTTCCGAAGCGTTCAGGAGGCGGGGGTACCAGGCAAGAGGTGCAGAGATCGTGCGGCCGTCGGCGAGCTCTACGCTGACGGCATCTTCGGAGAACTGGACCCCGGCGACGCGTGCGCCCGCGCTAAGCGAAGAAGCTGTTCCAGGCATCGATTAACTCCTCCTCATGTCGCTGAACCAGCCGGAACAGCGTCGTAAGCTCATGGCCTTCAAACCCCAGGCTCCGCCAGAGGCACGGCGTTCGCCGCCGGAGTCCGGCTGCCCGTTCCCGCGGGAACGCATGCCACGTTCGCACCAGCTTCGAGTGCACCGATGATCCATTCGTTCAACGATACGCCCTCCCGCGCCGCGAGGGTTGCGACGGTCCTATGCAGGTCCTTGGTGATGCGCACGTTGAACTTGCCGGAATAGGGCCTGTCCGGCTCCTCGCCTTCCTCTGAACACCAGTCCAGATATCCGTCGATCGCCTCCTTCATCGACGCGCGAAGTTCATCGGGCGAGCGACCCTCGAACACGATCTGGTCTCGGGTCCCAATGACGTAACCCTGGAAGGCATCGAGATCGGGGGCGTACTCGAAGACGCCGGTGTATCCCTTGTACTCGATCATGGGTTGATCCCTGCGTTCCTAAACACGCACCCTCACAAACACTGCTAACCCCTGCGTCCTTTGGGATCTCAGCCATTCGAATGCCCGCCGCATCAAGGCGAAGGCAAGATCGGAAGCATGGCACGAGCCGATGGGCGACTCGTTATGACTTCTTGCCGCACGGCCGTGAAGAGCTCACCAGCGACAGCGATCATGTCGGCGACGTCTTCGGGCCGGGGGCGCGCGTCGCCGTCATACATGGATTGGTTGCGGAGCCGCTTGAGACGTTCCCAGCGGTTGCCCAAGTCAGTGAATGTTGGTACACCGAGGTGGCGGAGTACGAGCACAAGGTTGTGGTGGTGGCCCTCGGCCGATCCTCTTGTCCGATACCCTGCGTTCAGTATTGCTGCCGTGGCGCAAAGGAACGTCGCCTCATACGCTCTTAGGAAGGCGCCCTCTTCGCTGATCCCGGCCTGTGCGTCGGCAATTGCGCGCACCGCCTTCTCGAGAAACCCCACGATTTCACTATCCACCGCGGTGTAGTCCTCCAGGCGTCGCTCCTGCAGTAGACGCCGAATCTGGAAATCGGTCATGCAGCGAGGAGGTTCTCATCATCCTCACCCCGGATCCAGATCTTCGGCCCCTGGAGTACTCGCCCGACATACGGATGTCCGGCCTGCACCATGGTTCGGATTTCCTGCGATGTGTAGATAGCGACGGTGATTTCACGGCCGAGCAATGCTCCCGCCTCACTCGTTCGGCGAGCGAGCTCGATCTCGTCTATTCCCCTACCGATCACAAACAAGTCCACGTCGCTGGTTGGCCGAGCGTCGTCCCTTGCGGTGGAGCCATAGATGAAGGCAGCGTTGACGCCGTCGAGATCAGCCAGGAGGATCTGACAAATCTCGGCCGGCAGAGAAAGGTTGGCTATCGTTTGCCAGACCGGCAGCCATAATGGGGTTTCCGTGCGGGCTCGGTATCGCACGTCCCGGCCCCGACCCTGCCTAGCAATGAGGCCCAGGGCCTCAAGCCGTTTCAACTCGTGTTGCAGAGATCTCGACCCCACACGGATTCGCCGTTGGATCTCCCGGAACCGAAGTAGGTCATCGTTGAAGAGCGCGAAGAGTTGAAGGAGCCTGGCACGGGCAGCAGAAGTCAGGAGCAGAGCAAGCGGTGTCTTCATGCGCTACAATATAGCGCAACATCAGGGTCGAAGACAGGAAAATCTTCTCACGCAATCCCGAGCCGTTGCTTGAAGGTCTCAAGCGCCCACTCATTGATCGATTGGCGGGCGGTGGCCGCTGCGTTGGACACGGCCCTGTGAAGGCTCGCATCTGCTCGAACGAAGATCTTCCCAGAGTAAGGACGCTCGGGCGTTTTCCCTAGGCGCTCGCACGCGCATAGGTAAGCGTCGATGGCGCGTTCCATCGAATCCTCGAGTTCATCGACGGACTGGCCCTCGAAGCCTATCACGTCGTGCAGGTCGATCACCTTTCCGTGGAACACCCGACCCTCTCCATCGAACTCCACGACACCCACGTATCCCTTGTACTCCATCATGGCGCGACCCCCGCGTTCGTCAGGAACTCTCGCACCCGCTTCACGAGTCCACGACCGGCTTCCTTTCCAGGATGCGGTCGGTGGTAGCTGAGAACCACTCCTTGCAGATTGGCGGTGACGCCTCCACCCGTTTCTCGGGAATCCGCTCCGAGGGCGGTGAGCAGTGCCTCTATATCACGCCACGGAATGTTTCCGTTGATAGGGTCCGCAAAACAGCTTCCAAGGTTCTCCTGTGCCGGTTCCTCATACTAAGATAGCAGTATATGCTAGCATGGCTATAGGCTGGTCAGAGGTGGATGCTCGAGGTTGGCTGCGTCCCCCTGAAAACTAGGATTCGCCATGGAGCGGTTCTATGGCGCTTTGGGACACCTGTGCCAGTGCTTTGGGTGGTAAGAACGGTTATGTGGCCGCGGGGCGTGCCTCGGAATACGTGTAGACCTTCATCACTCGACCTCCATGATCTCAGCGCCCGCCTGCTGCGCCGCCTGCACCAGCCCTTTATCGAGAGTGAGCAGCGGACACCGATACTTCAAGGCGCAGGCTACCATGTACGCATCATACGCGTAGATGCCGAGCTCCGCCGCTACCTCCAGGGCCACCTCAATCGATACTTCGACGAACTGTATCGGTATCTGGCGATAGGCTTGCAGGAGGATTCGCGTCTCATCCGGTCGTAGGCGGCCGCGACGAAGCTGGGCCGCGAGCGCGTTCCCCACTCGCCGGCCTTCAAAGATCTTCGGGATCCTGCGACTGGTGGCGAATGTACAGAATGTGAACGAGGTCACCTCGTATAGTGAAAAGAATCTTGTACGAGCCGTAGAGTCGGTGCCGAATCTTCTCTGCAAAGAAGCGGTCTTCGTATGCAGGTCCGCACTCCTCTGCCGACGATGCAAGATCCCTTATGGCCTCTCGGATCCCGTAGTACCACTCCTCCGGATAGTCTGAACCGGGGTAGCGTTCCTGCAGGTTCTGGTAGTGCGCACCGAGGTTTGCTTTCGCTTCCTGCTCAACCTTGACGCGGAACACTAAACTCACTCCCGGATTCCGAGCTCCCGTTCGAGTGAGGCGAAGGCTTCGTCGGCGTCCTCGCCTGTCCCCGAATACATACCATGTAGCCCACGCTGTATTCCTACGATCGCGGCCGCGTTAGCCGCCAAGTCGAGAAGTCTCTGATAGGCCCGCGCGTCCTGGACAACTACCTCCGCCTTTCCGTGGACGGTTAGCACCTCCGGTCTGCCGGTCTTCTTGAGATGTTCGATGTGAGCTCGCGCATTTCGCTGGAACTCGGACAACGAGTGAATGTCTTTCAGGTCGAACATGAACACCTCCTATGCATGAGAGAACATGTTTATTTCATGATACCCGATTCTCCCCGCCTTCGTCAAGGCCGGCGGCGTTGGTGCATGGCTCGGGACTTGGCTACGTGAGCTCGATCATGCCGTGCTCGAATTCTCGGAGGTGATGAATCGCACCAGAGCGGCGCGCCATCCGTCCTCACCGTCGCAGTAGGCCGTCCAGGCGGCGGCTTTCACCTGCTTCGATATGACCTGTCTAGATACGCCAAGAAGCCGGCTCACCTCCACCTGGGTCGCTCCCCTGCGCAGATGATCCAAGATGCCCATCTGGCGATCGCTCATGCTGTTTCGCAAATGGTGGTGTAAGCGGGCGAATCCGTTCAGGACGGCATCATGGGTCGGGCCGAAGCCAACGAACACACCTCCCTCTCTCCGAGTCTCAAGTCATTCATCGAGCTCTCACACAGACGCGGCCCCAAACTGTAGGTGAAAAGCTCGCAAGGTTGGTCGACCCTCCCGTTCATCGGGCGAGCGACCCTCGAATACGATCTGATCTCGGGACTCTCGCATCAAGCGGCCATAATTCGATCGCGGGAGCCTCGCAACGCCTGGCGCGCGAGCCCGGCATTACTTACGGACCATGCGCTTTGCAACCGCTCGGTATGCATCCGATCCGGCGTCGGATACAGCGTCAAGCTGAGACAGGCGCCCTAGGGCTTCAGCCATCCCTTGGTTCATCCAGCCTAACGTGTGGATTAGGCGGCGATGACTCCGAGGGAGGTTCCGATCCCAGATCGGCTCATGGTGGAAGACGCGGTTCCGAAGATCTCTCAATTCACCGAGGCGTTGGAGAATTGCGGGACGGCTGCGGTGGTGCCGAGGCAGAAATGGGAACGCGTTGGGGATTATTGCGGGCCACAGCCCTGGGCCGGTTGCGCGGCCTTGTTCGTACGGACGTCGGCAAAGGCTGACCCAGAACCCAAAACTGAGCTTCGAGATCAACCGTCCCGGTGTCAGCGGCTTCTTGCCCTTCTGCAGAAGGGCCTTAGCCTCTTGAACGGCTCGTTCCTCGTTCTGGTAGAGTTGGCTGGGCTCGGCGTGCAACAGCCTCCAGCTCATCGGTGTCGCCGGAGGCGACGTAGGCCTGTAAGCGCTGATCTGACAATGCTTTACGGAGCGCAGTCATGGATATGACGTGTTGACTCTCGGCGTCCATGTGCTTACTCTACCATTGTGATTCCCCGGGCCGTCCTATGCTGCTGAGCCTTCGGGCGCAGTATGACCCCGGGGTCGGGACCCCAGAAGCCGCAGGGCCTCTGGGGTCCTTTGTTATGTGATCCCCAGGCTCAGAACCTCGCAAACCCTCTTGCCGCTCCCCATAGCCCGCCGAGCCTCCCCGCTTGTATCCCTCCCACCCGCCCACCATATTCGGACGACCGCCAAAAAGACCGCTAACCCTTGCCTCCTCTGGGATGTCGGCCATTCAATGACCAGCACCAGGCTCGAGCATTTCCGCAGCGGCGAGGTGACGGTCGGTGTCGTGGGGCTGGGTTACGTGGGACTTCCGCTCTCCGTGGAGATCGCGCGGAGCGGGCTCAACGCGC
>JACZXQ010000055.1 GCA_022571515.1 Gemmatimonadota bacterium | reverse complement strand
CATGCCGACATCATCGCCAAGGATCGCCGCGACACGTTTTACGGACACAAGGTGTTCGTGACGGGTGGAGCCTCGGGCCTGATCCTGGACTGCAGGGTCGAGCGGGGAAACCCCGCGGACTCGACCATGGCGCTGCCGATGCTTGAAGGGCAGAAGGAAATCTACGGTCGTCCTCCGCGGCAGGCCGCGATGGATGGCGGCTTCACCTCGAAGCAAAACCTACGAGACGCCAAGACGCTTGGCGTGCAGGATATGTGCTTTCACAAGAAACGCGGACTCCTTGTCAGCGAGATGACCCGCAGCACTTGGGTCTACCGTCGGCTGCGTGATTTCCGCGCCGGGATCGAGGGCATGATCTCCTTCCTCAAGCGAGCGTTTGGGCTCAGGCGCTGCACCTGGCGTGGGGAGTTGTCCTTCGCAACCTACGTGCAGGCATCGGTACTCACCGCCAACCTGCTCACGCTGGCTCGCCACCTCCTGGCCTGACCCACGTCTAATTCCGAGGTCGATCCGCCCCCCTGCGTCAGGGGCGGGCCGGGGTCGGTGTGCCCGGCATCCAGGGAAATCAGTCGGAACTGCTGTTTTGCACTGCCGAGCGGCCCTCGTCCAACCAGTTCACCCGAACTTTGTCCGTGTCCCCCCTCAATGCGCCACGATCGCGGGCCAAAATACTCCGTTTCCGGATGGGAACTTGTTAGGCATCGCCGCGCGACGGTAGAGGCGCACTCTCGGCCTGGCACCAGGGCATCGTCGGACCTGATCGGCAGCCTCGGTGGTAGAAGGTCCAAGTGCACAGGGAGGTAGTAATGAAGAGGTGGCTGAGACGCATCCGCGGTGCGGTCGGAATGGGCCTGACCTGGGCAGCCGGATGGGCGCTCGTTGGTATGCTGATAGGGCTGAGCTGGTCCCTCGGTCTTCCGATGGAATGGTTCGTTGAAGTCTTTGATGCCCCGTTGCCGGCGCTGGCGGTACCCGGCTTCTTTGGTGGTGCGGTCTTTTCAACGGTGCTTGGGATTGCAGGGCGCCGTCGCAGATTCGATGAGTTGTCGCTTCCCCGATTTGGCGCCTGGGGGGCGGTGGGTGGTCTGTTGCTGGGCCTGTTTCCTTCGCTCGTTGCGGTTTCTTCGGGGGCGGCGAGTGTGGCTGCGGCTGCCATAATAATCGGTACTTTGACTCTACTGAGCGCAGTTTCAGCCTCCAGTTCGCTGGCCCTAGCCAGAATGGCGGAGGAGCGAGAATTGCTCGACGCCAGTGCGGAAGTGGCCGAGGTGGGGCTTACCGGAGGCGAGGCCCAGGAGCTGCTCGGAGGCAGGGGCTGATCTCTCCACGTGGATCCAGTCCGCAGCCTCGGAGGACGTTGCTCGCCCAGTTGTGAGCGGGTGGCCCGAGCGATGCATAACGACTTTGGGTTTCTGCTGCGCGACCATCTTGCCGACCCGGAGCGCGAGCCGCCAGGCGAGTGCTTCGGACCCTCCCGCTCTGCCGCGACTGCAGCAATCGCTTGTTAGATGGCCCACCGCCGTGAAGCTGCCGCCTAGGACTAACCCACGACCACGACGCGGTCCATGAAGACGCACCGCCAGGGGACTGGCGCGCACCCGCGACCTTCCGGAATCTCAGACCCCGAACGTTGCCGGCGTCAAGCGTGAGGCCCGAGACGAGACCGCTCTCGTCCCTGACGAAGATCAGTTCCCGCCGACCCCAGCCGAAACGATCATCCAGGTACGGACGGAGTTCTATCCGGCCTCCGCGGAGCTCGAGGTGAAGGCTGCCCCCTCGGACATCGAAAGAGTAGGAGAAATCGAGCTCTTCGCTGTAGAAGTCACCGACAAAGGCTTCCAGCTCGGCCATCGACAAGGTGATGGGTTCCGGAGCGGTAGGTCGACGTCGGGCCTGCCCACCGAAGGCTCGAGGCTCGGTGAACTGACCAGCCAGGTATAGGTCGGCGACTTGCCGAGCCAAGCGTCCGGAACGAAATGAGCTCAGGTTCGATAGGACAACGACGGAGAACCTCTGCTCCGGAAACTGCAAGAACTCCGCGACATACCCGACCGCTGACCCGCCATGCCCCATCGTATTCAAGCCACGATATGAGCCGAACTCCAAGCCCAGGGCATAGGACAGCTCCTCCCCAGCATTTGTTCGTCCGCGTGTGAACATCGTCGCGATCAGGTCGTTCGATCCGGATCCGAGCTTGTTCTCATAGAAGTTGTTATCCCAGTGGAGCAGGTCCTCGACCGTGGTGATGACGCCGAGGTCGCCGATGACCTCTGAGCGGAGGATGTCCAGGCGATACCCACCGTCGGGTGTCGGCGAGTAGCCAAGGGCCTGGTTGGGGATGATCGCGTTCGGGTCGTCGTAGAAGCGAGTATGGCTCATCCCGAGGGGATCGAAGATGTTTTCCCGCGCAAAAGCGCTGGCCTTCATTCCACTGACGCGTGTGACGATCTCGGCAAGCAGGAAATAGCCAGAGTTGGTGTAGGAAAACTGGTCGCCTGGATCAAAGGCGAGGGCCTGCTGGCGCGCCAAGAGCTCAACGAGTTCTCGCGTCGTATAGCCGAATACGCTCCCCTCGGGTTTCCCGATCAAGTCGACCAGTGTGAGGTATTCGCGAATTCCGCTCGTGTGGTGTAGAAGGTGGCGAATCGTGATCGGCTCTCCGTAGTCACGCATCTCCGGCAGATAGGTGCGGATGTCGTCGTCGAAGGAGAGCCTTCCCCGTTCCGCGAGAATCGCGATGCACATGGCGACGAACTGCTTCGAGATCGATCCGATCCTCAGAACCGACTGGGGCGTCATCGGAATCCCGTAGTCGAGATTGGCAACGCCAAAGCCTCGGGCGTAGATGATCCTCCCGTCTTTGAAGATGCCCACCTCCACCCCCGGCGCGTCCTCCGTATCCCACTCTGCGAACAGCTCGTCAACCCGACTCAGAAGTGGCGTCCGGGGGTACGCCTGGCCTGACGCGTTGCCGCCGAGCGAGAGAAGAAACACGGCGGTGAGTGCGAGGCCGCCAACGGGGGCAACGTTCAGGCGGATGATAGGGTCCTGGTCGGCCATGGCCTACGTCCTAGTGAGTACGTGGAGCATCCTACAGCCCCGTCCACCGTTGGGCCATTTAACAGATCTGCGATTCTGCGCACCACATTACTCCCCGCGTGCACAGCACGCGACCCTCGCGCTGGCTGCGCCAGCAGCGATCGTTTGTTAGCGTGGTCCATGGGGGTGTCGCGAACACATCATTGGTGACACGCATGGCGTGATCCCGTTCAGGAGAGTGTTCACGAGACGCATCCCTGTCCTTCGATGCTCCTTCGTTGTCACAGAGCAAAGGAGAGACACATGAAGCGCAGGCCCAAGGGCGCCTCGAAGAAGAACGGTCGTCGGAACCGACGGAACCGGGTGGCGAAGTTCCTCGAGAGAGTCCACCTGAACGCGGCAGGAATCGACATCGGCTCGGCGAGCCACTGGGTCGCGGTCCCCGAGGATCGGGACGATCAACCGGTGCGCGAGTTCAAGAGCTTCACCCCGGATCTTCACGCCCTCGCAGACTGGCTCGATGTCTGCGGCATCGAGACCATCGCCATGGAGTCGACCGGCGTCTACTGGATCCCGCTCTTCGAGATCCTCCGGGAGCGTGGCTTCGAAGTCCTGCTCGTCAACGCTCGTCACGTCAAAGGCGTACCGGGTCGCAAGACCGACGTCACCGACTGCCAGTGACTCCAGCAGCTCCACACCTTCGGGCTCCTGCGCGGCAGCTTCCGACCCGATGCCGAGATCACGGCCATCCGCACGCTCGTGCGTCACCGCGACACCCTCGTCCGGGAATCCGCGGCCCACATCCAGCGCATGCAGAGGACGATGACCTTGATGAACCTCCAGCTCCACAACGTCATCACGGACGTCACCGGAGTCACCGGCATGGCCATCCTCCGCGACATCGTCGCCGGCCACTACCGAGGCGAACTCGTCTTCGCGCTGCGCCAGTCCATCGAGATCTACGACGTCTACCAGGACAAGATCCGAGCCTGTGACGAGCAGGTCGAAGCCCTCATCCGTGCCCTCGAGGCCCAGTGCCCGACCCCCGACCGCGAACTCTCCCCTCGGCCGAGGACCAAGAGGCCCCGCAAGAACGAGCCCCACTTCGACATCCGCTCGCCCCTCTTCTCACTCTCCGGCGGCGTCGACCTCACCGAGGTGCCCGGGATCGGGCCTTACGGGGCGCTTCAGCTCATCTCCGAGATCGGGTTCGACATGAGTCGTTGGCCCTCCCCAGGCCATTTCGCCTCCTGGCTCACCCTCTCGCCCCACAACAAGATCTCCGGTGGCAAGCTCCTCGGCTCCGCCACCCAACCCTCCTCGAACCGGGCGGCCAAGACCCTCCGCCTCGCGGTCATGAGCTTCACCCGGAGTGATCACGCCCTCGGCGCCTTCTACCGCCGCCTCGCCGGACGCATCGGCAAGCCCAAGGCCATCACGGCCACCGTCCGGAAGCTCGCCATCCTCATCTACTGCATGCTCCGCGACCGCTCATCCTACCGCGAACAGCCCGCTGCGGTCTACGACGAGCGCCTACGCAAGCGTGTCCTCCACGGCCTCCGCAAACGCGCCCAGTCGCTCGGCTTCGACCTCGTTCAGATCGACACCGGACTCGTCCTCGAATGAGCCCTTTTCGACCCGTCAATCGACGCGTTTCACGGGCGAGTGCTTGGGCTTCAGGACGTTGTGACGTTCGAGGGGCGGTCGATTGATGAGATCCGGAGGGAAATGGAAGAGTCCATCGAAGACTACTTGGCTCTGTGCGAGGAGGTTGGGAAGGAGCCAGAGCGACCGTACCGGGGAGAATTCTTGGTTCGGACGACGCCGGAAATTCATCGAGCTGTAGCCTCTGCTGCGGAGGCTGAGGGGATGAGTCTTAACGCGTGGGTCGAGACCGCTATTACAGGTGTCGTCGACCAGCGTCAGACAACCCCAACACAGCGAACGCAAGGCTCAAAGAGGTCGAAAGCAAAGAGGAAGAAGTCTCCTGCCAGGCGCAGCAAATAATCTCGGAGTTGCGTTCTAACGTCTCGCAATTCTGCTGCGCGTCCAAGATGTGGACCGCAAGCGAAGCGCGCGAGCCTGATGTCTACCGCGTCAGCAATCGCTTGTTAGGACGCGACGCAGGGTCGGCCTGGGACCGACGACAGTAGGCAGTGCGAACGGGCCTGGGTGAACCGCGCGCACTAGGTGTCGGCAGTGCCGTTATCGCACTTACAAGAATCTTCCGAACAACAATTCGCTCTCAACGCAAAAACCCACCAAAAGAGGCCCAGGACGGTGACGAAAGCGGGGAGGAAGACGCCACCCATGGTGAAGCCCCTTCCAAACAGCTTCCACCACATAATCCCTGCAGCGACCAAGGTGATCACCGCTGACAGTTTAAACATCATCCGTGTCGCACCTACCGTCATTTCTCCACCTCCAATTCCTTAGAGTCGCTTCCTAACGTCTCGCGCTTCTGCTGTGCGACCAAGATGCCTACCGCACGCGAAGCGCGCGAGCCCGGTGTCTATCGCGACCGCAGCAATCGCTTGTTAGGAAGCGGACCACGTATTATGCTTCACATTAATAATTAATCAAGAGCCTTGGGAGGGGACCGGCGCGTTTGATTATCTCGTTCCGAGACAAGGGCACCGGAGACATCTTCGACGGGGAGAGCACCAAGTCGGCCCGGAAGACGCTCGGGCCGCACCTCCATAGAAAGGCCGGAAAGGTATTGGACCGCCTGAACTCGGCCGTCTCCCTGCGGTCCCTATCGTTGCCAGGTCTGCAGTTGCAGAAATTGAAAGGAGATCGCGCGGGTCAGCATTCGATTCGAATCAACGATCAATACCGGATCTGTTTCCTTTGGACTGAAGCGGGAGCCGGGAACGTTGAAATCGTCGATCATCTTTGAGGACCCGCTCCGAGCTACAGAGTAAGGAAGAAGCCATGCGTCGCTTGCCAAAGAACCGTCGTCCGACTCATCCAGGCGAAGTCTTTCTGGAGGATTTCTTGATCCCCCTTGGGATCACTCAGAAGGACGCTGCAGCGTGCCTACGAATTTCCTATCCGAGGATGAACGAGATCGTGAATGGGAAGCGCACTGTGACCCCAGACACTGCACTTCGGCTCGGAAAGTTCACCGACACTGAGCCCGAGTTCTGGCTCAATCTCCAGCAGGCAGTCGATCTCTGGGACGCAATGCACTCAGATCAGGCCGCCGAGGTAGAGGAGATCCACCCCGCCCACGTCGCCTGAGCGGACCGGAGCGTTGGACCCCGCTGCCTAACGTCTCGCGATTCTGCTGCGCGGCTAAGATGCCTACCGCAAGCGAAGCGCGCGAGCCTGGTGTCTACCGCGACTCCAGCTTGTTAGGCGGCGGTGCATATAAGATACCGTGCGCCTCTTTCCATCGAACTCATGGTAGTAGCCTCAGCCGTCCCAGAGCACACGAATGGACCGAGGTGCCGTTTTGCCAAACGAGTCGTGGTCTCGCACGACGAAACCCCGACGCTCGAGTGTTCGGATCATCTGGTTGACCGACGGGGCTGAAACCAAGAAGTGCCGTTCGATGTCCGCCTCCGCAGGGGCAACTCCAAAGCGACGCATGTACTTCTTGATAAACTCCAAGTACTCGCTTTGGCGTCGCGTCGGTTCGAAGCGGCTCCCGGCGCTCTTCGGTTTGTTCAAGACAGCGGCAAAGCCATCGCCCCTCGGCCGAACGACGAGGGCGGTGCCGTTCGTGAAGCGCACGGCAATCGAGTCGGGGGCCGGCTGGGCCAGCTCGGCTACAACCAATCCGGCGAGTTGATCGGAGAGCGCCGCAAGATCCGGCCGAATGTCAACGTCAGCCATACTACACTCGCACCATGGTCTTCAGCCGCGCAGGAGTCACGTTTCGCATCACTTCACCGTCGAGTCGTTCCCCGCCATGCTCTGCCGTATCGTATCGCCGCAGGGCCAGACGGCAACGGGGGCCTCGCCGATCCTCGTCCTGGTCACCCACGCGATCGACTCTGGGTAGGCGCCGTTCCGTGGGATGGTCCCACCCGGGCCGCCGGTTTGCGGAGCGGTCAGGTGGTCGTTTCTCCCGCCGTCTAACGTCTCGCAATTCTGCTGCGCGTCCAATGTGCCGACCGCAAGCG
>JACZXQ010000017.1 GCA_022571515.1 Gemmatimonadota bacterium | reverse complement strand
AGAACGAAGAGGCTGTCCCCGACCACAATGATCGACGCAATGTCCGTGAACGAGTACGCCGGCGAGTTACCCAGTGCTTCTCCGATCGTGAGCACTGGCTTCGGTTCAACAGCAAGCGTCAACCCCGTCTGGCCAGCCAAAGCCGTGGGCACATGCCAGAGCAGGAACAACAACGCCACGATCGCTCGGTCCATTCCTATTTGCCCCTCTGCTCACATCTGTATAGCGAGCTTCGGATAACGTTCAGGGCCTCCGAACCGGCCCCAACCACTTTGTTTCTTGGTTCTGCTTCCTTCGACCAAACACCTTCGTTTCCCGGCTCCATCCAGCACTTGGGCCGGTTGGGTCGGAGGCCGCCGCAGGCGGCCGGAGCCGGAGGCCCATTTGTTAGAGATGTTGCCGTCCGTCGGTTTCCTACGCCTCTTCTCCGCCGGCGTCGCGACCCGCCTGCATGCGGACTTCGTCCCATTCGGACTGGAGGCCCAACTCCGTGATCCACTTCTTCAAGTAGGACTGGTCCAACTGCTCCCACGTGCGCTCCAGAAGTTGGACCACGTCTCGTTGAAGGGCGGAGTCCCCGAGCCTGCTCCACTCGAGCTTCGCGATCAAAACATCCTCGAGGCTCGCCACCGCCACCTCGACACCGAGCAATGAGACGCGCTCACGGCGCTCGAACTCGGTCCGGCTGTATGTGCGGTCTCTGCGGACGATCAGGTCGATCTTCCATCCTGACTCGGGATCGATCGCATTGAACTGACCATGAGTGCGCCCAGCCTCGAGGGCGGCATCCCGATCCACATAGCACCCTGCACTGAGAAGGCCCTGCACGACTCGTTCGATCCCAGGCGCCTCGGCCGCGATCACCACATCCAGATCTTGGGTCGCCCGCGGTACAGCGTAGTACGCGGACGCTAGGGAACCGGTCAGCATGTAGGGTACGCCGGCCTCGTCGAGGATCTCGGCCACCTTTCGCAGGAACGCCGCCAAGCTCACGTCGAGCGGGGGAGGTCCACCCCGTAGTCTTCCCACACCAACTCGGCGAGAGCCTCTCGCGGGGACAGTCCCGGATTCCGCGCACGAATCCCAGCCAGGCGGATCTCGCGCACCGCGTCACTCAATTCGAGCGCGGCGTGAAGCCGCGCCGGTCCGCCCATCTGATCCAGGACGGTGTTGTGCGCCGACCAGCTCGCGGAACTGGTATCCAGGGGACGTGATGTCATATCAATAATCTACTCCGGCTCACGAAGGCACGCATCGCTCTGGCAATGTCTCCTAGCGTTCAGGGCCTCCGCGAAAACTCCATCCGCGCGGATTCTTGGGGTCTGATTCGTCTCTCACGGTGGGACCGATGTCCTTGACCTGACTCCTGTGGGATGAAGCATCGGGCGAAGGGAACACGTTGTGCCCTGTCTAGGTCAGAATCCGGCATTGGGTGCATGACCCGGAACGACCGGACCCGATGGGGCCGGTCTCAGGGACTTCGCACGAGCTTGAGCTACGCGGCGAGTCGGTAGCCGTGGTGAAGGCCGCCGAGCACTGGGTGTCCTGTTCCAATGTTCGATCGACCGATGTGGCGCCTGGACGAGGTCTTCGTGAAGATCAGAGGCGAGCGCTACTATCTGTCTGTGGCGGGCCGTGGATCAGGACGGGGACGTCATCGACATCTTGGTTCAGCGATATCGCAACGCCCGCGCGGCCAAACGGTTCTTTCGCAAGCTACTGAAGGGGCAGGTAAGCAAGCCGTGGCAACTGGTGACGGACAAGTTGAAGAGTTACGGCGCCGCTCACCGGAGCCTCATGCCTGGCGTGGATCACAACACGGAACGCTACGCGCACAATCGGGCTGAGGTGTCGCATCGGCCGACACGACAACGGAAGCGCCAGATGCGAGGGTTCAAGTCAGCGGGTCAAGCACAGCGGTTTTCGTCGGTCCACGGTGTCATCCAAAATCTGTTCAACCTCGGACGCCACCACCTGCGTTCAGAGAACTACCGACTCTTGCGTGAGGGCTCTGCTACGACCGTGGCCGCGCGCCCATCGCACCCCGGGGTTGGCGATTCAGCGAGCAGCCCGTACCCCTTCTTGCGGAGCGGCCACAGTGCATGGGATGTTGACCTCGGTCGGTCCGAAGGTGCCGAGGACGGGCTTCACCCCGGACGGTGGGCGCAGTAGCCCGATACGAAATACTCGACGCGTGAGTCACAGGAGGAGAGCAGATGGGGATTCTACGTACGGCAGCGTTCGCCGGGCTCGTGCTCTGCACAGCCGCGGAGTCGATCCTCGCCCAGGAGATGAAGATAGCCCTGACGGGCGATGCAATCATCACACGTCGCCTCTCGGTGTACGACGAGCCCGATTTCCTCGAGATGATCGAGTTGATCCGCGGCGCCGACGCCGCGTTCACGAACCTCGAGATGCTCTTTCACGACTACGAGCCGTACCCGGCGCACCAGAGTGGAGGGACGTGGATGCGTGGCGATCCGGAGCTCGTGGGGGAGCTGGTGTGGGCGGGCTTCGACATGGTCTCGCGCGCGAACAACCACACCGGAGACTACGGCGTGGAGGGCATGAGGCTCACGACCATGTACGTCGAGGAAGCGGGGCTTGTGCACGCTGGCGCGGGCGAGAGCCTGGCTGAGGCCCGTGAAGCTCGCTTCCTCGAGACCGCCCGCGGTCGTGTCGCGATCATCTCGATGGCGTCGACCTTCCCAGACCACTCCAGGGCCGGTGAGGCCCGGGGAAGCATGAAGTCTCGGCCGGGCCTGAGCCCGTTACGATACACTACGGCCCGGGTCGCAACCGCGGATCAGCTCGATCGGCTCGAGGCGGTCATGGAGGAGATGGGCGTCGGGTTCAGTCGGAACCGCTCCGGGGCGCGCACGCTTCGAACGGCGTTCGTGGAGGGTACTGAGCCAGGAGTCATCACGAGGCCGGACCCGGAGGACATGGCGGAGATCGCGGCGGTGGTGAACAACGCGAGCCGCCTCGCCGACCATGTGCTCGTCACGATCCATGCGCATGAGAGCAAAGGGGCTCGGTCGGTCCCGGCGGACTTCGTGGTCGAGTTCGCCCGGGCTATGATCGACGCGGGTGCGACGATGTTCGTCGGACACGGGCCCCACGTGCTGCGGGGTATCGAGATCTACAAGGGCAAGCCGATCTTCTACTCGCTCGGAGACTTCATCTTCCAGAACGAGACGCTCCTCCGGTTGCCGGCCGACAACTACGAGCCGTACGACCTGGGTCCCGACAACCACGTCGCCGACTTCAACGCGTCGAGGTATCGCAACGAGACGACCGGCTTCCCGGTCAACCCGGAGATCTGGGAATCCGTCATCGCCGTGCCGACTTTCCTCGACGGCGAACTCACCGAGCTCACGCTCCACCCGATCACGCTCGGCTTCGGCGAGCCCGCTTGGGTGCGCGGTCGTCCGATGCTGGCGCGGGGCGAGCTGGGCCGGAAGATCCTGAACGATCTCATCGAGCGGTCTGCACCGTACGGGACACAGATCGACGTGCGGGACGGGGTGGCGTACGTGCGGGTGAGATAGAACTCGGACAGTCCGGTGCTGTAAGGATGTCCCCGAGGAGTCATCCCCAGGGATACGGTCCCTTCATCTCGACTCCCTTCGCCTCGAAGAGAAGCTCGACCATACGGTGCCACGACTCCCAGGTCGTGGTGCGCCGGTAGACGTTGTGAGTCTTGTGGGCAATGACCATGTCCAGCGCGGGGAAGACCGTGATCCACTGCCCCCAGGCTCCGCGGGCCGTATACGCGCCCTCGAACGGGCCGACGGCGCGCGGCCCGTCCCAGACCCACCACATATAGCCGTAGCCGAAGTAGCGATCGCGGCGGCCGACCGGGTTCATCTCCTCGAGGGGCGTTACGACGCTCGTGATCCGTCTAGCCCAGTCTCGGGAGATGACTTGCTCCCCATTCCAGCCCCCCTCGTTCAGCATGAGGTACCCGATGCGCGCCATGTCCCGCGTGGAGACCCAGATCGGGTACGCCGGATACTGAGAGACGCTAAGGTTCCCGGCCTTCTGCTGCATGCTCCTGTCCCAGTCCTCGAACTGGAGGGGGGTGGCCAGCTGCGACTGGAGCTCGTCGTAGATGTCCCTGCCCGTAGCGAGCTCGAAGGCGGCGCCCGCCGCGTTGAAGTCCCAGTTGCTGTACAGCATGTACGAGCCAGGCTGCTGTGACCCGCGTGGGGGCGCTTGCGACAGGTCGTCCCCCGAGTAGGAGGCAGGGTGGTAGACACCCGACCGGGCGGTGATGAGGTGCTGGATCCTGGCCTGTTTCTCGATCGGCAGGAGCCCGCCGACGTCGTCCATGCCCAGCTCCTCGAGCGTGGCATCCAGGTCGATCGTTCCGTTCTCGACCCAGTATCCGTAAAGCATGGCGAGGATGCTCTTGCGGACCGACGCGACGTACGACAGCTCCTCGATGTCCCCGAAGCGGAAGACGACCCGGCCGCGGTCGACCACGACCACGCCGGTACTGTTCGAGTCGTCGCGGAGGTGCTCCATCACGGTACGCAGGGCCTGGCCGTCCCATCCGTGGTCGGCCAGCTGCCCCGGGCGGACGTACTCCCACTGCTCTCCGGGGAAGACCGCATCAGTCGACTGGGCGACCGCCGGCGCGAACAGGACCAGGGCGAGGAAGAGGCTGAAGACGGCGGGTCGCAGACGGATCATGTCGCTACTCCGGGCACAGATGGTAGGCGAAGGTAGGGCTCGAAGACGCCGCCTTCTAGGCGGCAGACGGGGTTTTCGTCTCCCACCTACCCGCATCTATAACATACGTATCTTTTGATTCAAATCATACGTATACCTCGATCCACACTTCCCACCTCGGCATGGTCAACTTGGGCTCATTCGGGCCCGATTAGACGTCCTGCCAAGAGAGAAAACGCCGGAATACCGGGGTTTCCCATCGTACGGGTATTGTCAACTTCAGCCGATTCTTGCCCGGTTAGACGTCAGGCGAAGAAGGAAAAGGCCCTAATGAGGCGGTTTCCCGTCGTGGGGATAATGCGTCTTGCCGCAGATTTCGCTGAAGTTGACAATACCACGCCCATCCCTACTTCGCGTGCGCGTCGTAGTAGGCGCGCAGGATGGCGTTGATCCGGGTTTGGTATCCCCTGCCCTGGTCCTTCAGCCACGCCAGGACGTCGCTGTCGAGACGGACCGTCACCTGTTTTTTTCCGGGGGGGACTACCACCCGCGCCTTCTCGAAGAAGGCGGCATCAACCTCGGGGATATCGCTGTAGTCGATATCCTCATCCTTCATCGCGTCGATCCGCTTGAGATCGCTCTTGGTAGGATGCTCTTTCACGGCTATTTGCCTTTCTCATCGAAATGATCCGCGTGTCCTCACCGCGCGGCGTGTGAGCGATCACCACTAGGCGGCTTTCAAGAAAGCCAAACGTGATGTAGCGCTCTTCGTCGTAGTCGAAGCGCGTGTCTTCAAACGTCAGACACGGCCCTGAGAACACGCTATGCGCGTCATCGAAACTGAGCCCGTGCTTCAGGATGTTTTCTGCGTTCTTCCTCCCATCCCATTCGTACAACGGCCCTGCTCTTTCGATTGCGCGCAGTCGCATATGTAACTACAACTGTACCTACTATTGTAGTTACGTTTGCCGGCTACGTCAAGAAGGATCTGACCCACCCTCGCTGGGTATTGTCAACTTGAGCGAAATCGGCGACAAGAATCGTGATCCGCATCACGGGAAACCGCGGTATTGGGTCGTTTTCTTTCTTGGCCTGGCGTCTCCAACGGGCAAGAATCGACTCAAGTTGACAGTACCGTCTGCAACTCCGAGCCATGCACCAACACCGCGGCGCCGGGACGCCTCAAGCACTCGGCAGGCTCTCTACCAGCTCGACCATGCGACGGAGGTGCGACTCGTTCGGGAGGCGCCCGCTACCACCGCCTATGTTGTCTACCATGTGCTCCGGATCGCTGGTGCCCGGGGTCGCCACCGTGACGGCGGGGTGCGCTACCACGAACTTTAGCATGAACTGCGCCCAGGTGTGGGCGTCGAACTCCGCCGCCCAATCCGGCACCCGGCGGTCACCGATCCTGGCCCACATCCGACTCCGTCCGAACGGCAGGTACACCATCACGGCGATCCGCCGCTCCTGCGCCAGCGGGAGGATCACATCCTCCGCGATCCGGTTGTCGACGGCGTAGTCGATCCCGATGAAGTCGAGGGGCTCGTTGCGCATGACATTCGCGAGATCCGGATACCGTCGCTCGCTCGTGCTGGTGATCCCGACGTATCGCACCCGACCCGACGACTTCAGCTCGTCGAGGATCCCGAGCTGCGTGGGTGGGTCCCCCAGATTGTGCACCTGGATGAGGTCGATCACGGGGATGCGGAGGCGTTCGAAGGAGCGCTCGATCTGCGCCCGGGCCGCAGCCGGATCGGCAGAGCCGCCGCCCCTGCGGGCGACGTTGACCTTGGTAGCCCAGAAGATCCGGTCGGCGATCCCAAGCTCGTCGGCGACCCGGCCCGAGACCTCCTCGGAAGCGCCATAGCCCGCGGCGGTATCGAAGACGCTGGCACCCCCCTCCACGAGGGCTCTCAGGACGCCCCGGACCGCGTCGAAGTCCTCGTTCCGAGCGACTCGCGAGAAGGTGTTTGCGCCGCCCAAGCCGACGACCGGAATCCGCTCCCCGGAAGAGGGGATCGCACGGGTGATGAGCGCCTGGCTCTGGAGTGCCTCCAGGACTCGGGGGTTCAACGAGAGCGCCGCACCGGCGGCGGCGCTGATGCGAAGCCATTCGCGTCGAGATACCATCATCGTTCCTCGGGTGATCGGGCGTGTACCGTGGGGCCACGGCGGCAGCACGGCTTCCTCCGCATACAAGTCGGGCCTACATCAAGATGACCACCGAGAGGCCGGTTTCGCTGAACACGGCATTGGTGCATGGCTCCCTGCCGATGACCGTGCTCGAGGGCCCCTTCCAGCGTGCCGATTGGTGTCCCAACTCAGCCACACCCACCCGAAGGTACTGTCAACTTGAGCTGATTCTTGCTCGCTTGGACGTCTCACCCAGACAGTAAACGCTCGAATACCGGGGAAGTCCCGTCCTCCGGATCACGCGTCTCGCCGTGGAGTTCGCTCAAGTCGACAATACCTCGCAGATTGCCACGGTCCATTCCGTCCACGGCCGCAGGTTGGTCACTCATGGGGATCTCGAAGATGCGCTCGCTCTCCAACGCCATCACGATCGTGACTGCTGCTGCCGTCCTGTCACTGTCCGGGGCTCCAGGGGGCGCCCGGCCCGCGTCTGCTCAAGAGTGGGACCTGCTGGTTCGAGGCGGCACGGTCGTCGACGGCTCCGGCGGCCCGGCCTTCCGCGCCGACGTCGCTGTGCAGGGGGACCGCATCGTTGAGGTCGGGCGGGACCTGCCTGCCGAGAACGCGCGCACTGTCCTGGACGCCCGGGGCCTCATCGTGGCGCCCGGCTTCGTCGATAATCACGCTCACGTCCAGACATCGATCGCCGACCACCCACTCGCCGAGAACTTCTTGCGGCAGGGCATCACCTCGATCGTGGCCAGCCTGCATTCGGGCGCACAGCCCTGGCCGCTCGAGCAGTACGCGAGTGCGCTCGAGGTAGCGCCCAATGTCGGTTTCTTCGCGGGCCACTCGTGGACCCGCCAGCGCGTCCTCGGTAGGGAAGACCGGGCGCCAACGCCCGATGAGCTCGACCAGATGAGGGCGTTGGTGGAGGAGTCCATGCGCCAGGGCGCTCTCGGCCTTTCGACGGGCCTGGTCTACGTGCCGGCGAACTATGCCGAGACCGAAGAGATCATCGAGTTGGCGAAGGTCGCGGCCCGGTATGGCGGGATCTACGTGACGCACATGCGGGACGAGGCCACGGGACTGCTGGACTCGGTGCGCGAGACGATCCGGATTGCAGCCGAGGCGGGGATCCCCGCCCAGATCAATCACCACAAGGTGCTGGGGGCGACGCAATGGGGATGGAGCGAGCAGTCGCTGGCGCTCATCGATTCGGCCAACGCGGCCGGGCTCGACATCATGCACGACCTCTATCCGTACACCGCGTCATCGACCGGTTCGTCGGTCCTCTTTCCGCAGTGGGCCCTGGCCGGAAGCCGGGACGACTTCCGGGCGCGAACGGAGGATCCCCCGACACGGGCCCGGATGGAAGAGGAGATGGCGCGCATCTTCCGTGAGGAGCGAGGCGGCGGCGCCCTCTCCCGCATCCAGTTCCGCACCGTCCGCTCGGCCCCGGAGTTCGACGGCCTGACCCTGGCCGACTATGCCGAGTCGAAGGGGCTCGAGCCCTCGATCGAGAACGGAGTCCAGCTCGTCATCGAGCTCCAGCTTCAGGGCGGCTTCGGCGCCATCTATCATGCGATGGACGAGGCCGATGTAATCCGCATCATGCAGCATCCGCTTGCCATGATCGAAACGGACGGCGACAACGTGAGCTTCGGGCAGGGTTTTCCGCACCCGCGAAGCTACGGTGCCTTCGCGCGGGTGCTGGGGCGGTACGTGCGTGAACTCGAGGTGCTAACCCTGGAAGAGGCCGTGAAGAAGATGACGTCCATGCCGGCTCGGCAAATCGGACAGGCCGAGCGAGGGCTCGTACAGAGCGGCATGTTCGCGGATCTCACGATCTTCGATGCCGAGACGATCGAGGATCGGGCCACCTTCACCGACCCTCATCGGTACTCGGTCGGCGTTCACCACGTCGTCATCAACGGCGTGCCTGTGATGGTTGACGGGGCCCTCACGGGCGAGAAGCCGGGACGTTGGCTCAGGGGACCGGCGAGGGGGCGGGTGTTCTGAGTCGGCGGTGACCAGAGATCTTCGGCCCGGTGGACTGCGGCCAGCGGGAAGGCAGACCGCTTGCGCGGCCGAACGCAAGGATGAAGGATAAACTGTGGGTGGCAACCTCACAGTCTGGCTCTCCGATGCCCCGCTGACGACCCGCATGGTCCACGCGAGATGAATTCCCGAAGCTGAAAATCACTCTGTCCATTGTCCACTCTGTCCTATGGCACGGTAAGCCTCGCTTCGCGCGGTGAGTTCGAATTCGATCAGTCTCTGCCCGACTGAGACATAGCCTGAAGGACCGGCCGTCCCGGGCCCAGGGTCGGGTCCGTTCGACGGCGTTGGTGCATGGCTCGGGGTTTCGCTTCCTGGTGAGGAGAGGAATCACAACATTCGCTCGATCCGAGAACTCGGACGGCGGGAGTGGCACATGCGGTCAGGACACAGCAAGCGCAGTATGGTCGAGAATACGATCTACCGGTGCAATGCGATCATCGGTCGACGCATGCGAAACTGCGAGCCATGCACCAACGTGACTTCCCGACTTCCATCTCGCGGGTTAATTTCGGCCCCAATTCCAGAAACCTGAGGAAATGGACATGCCCGAACTCTTCGATATGGCCGTCGTCCAGCGCGGCGCACGTCTGCGCCGCTCTCCCTTTTTTGAATCGACCCGCCGTTACGGATGCCGCGCCTACACCGTATACAACCACACATTCCTGCCGACCCGGTACGACGAATTCGAAGTCGAGTACCAGGCACTGCTCGACGACGTCACGGTTTGGGACGTTAGCGTCGAGAGGCAGGTTGAGATAACGGGTCCCGACGCTTTCGAATTCACTAACCTGCTTACGTCGCGAGACCTGTCGAAGTGCGACGTCGGTCAGGGAAAATATGTCGTCATCACGGCCGAAGACGGCGGCATTATCAACGACCCCGTTTTGTTACGTTTGGGCGAAAACCACTTTTGGCTGGCGCTGGCCGACAGCGACGTGTTGCTGTGGGCCAAGGGAGTCGCTTACAAACTCGGCATGGATGTCGAGATCCGAGAGCCTGATGTGTCGCCGATGCAGATCCAGGGGCCAAGATCCAAGGAAGTCGTTCACGCCCTTTTCGGTGACGACGTTCTCGACCTCAAGTACTACTACTTCCTGGAGACGGACCTGCACGGGATCCCCGTCATCGTTACGCGAACCGGGTGGAGCGCGGAGATCGGCTACGAGGTTTACCTGCGCGACGGAAGCCGTGGAAACGAACTGTGGGAGCAGGTTATGCAAGCGGGGAAACCTTTCGGCATCCGACCCACCGGCCCCTCCGATATCCGCCGTATCGAAGCGGGAATCTTGAACTACGGCATCGACATGACCCTGGACAACAATCCCTACGAAGTGGGATTGGGGTGGCTGGTTGATCTCGACAAGGAAGCCGATTTCATCGGGAAAGACGCGCTGGCGAGGATAAAGGCCGAAGGAACTTCGCGGAAACTGGTGGGCGTAGAGATCGGGGGCGATGCGTTGGACCTGAACATGACGAGGTGGCCCGTCAAAGCAGAGGACGCTGAAGTCGGGTTCATCACATCCGCGGCGTACTCGCCCCGCTTGGAGAAGAACATCGGCTACGCCATGGTGGGCATTGCTCGCGCGGAATTAGGCACGACCTTGACGGTGGAGGCGCCTTCGGGCAATGCGGAGGCAACCGTCGTCAGGAAACCGTTCGTGGACCCCAAGAAAGCTCTGCCAAAATCCTGACCTCGCGGATCACGGGTCACCGCAACGTATTGTCAACGTGATGTGGCCGGGGTGAAGCCGAGGCAGAGGATCGGTCGGATTTGCTCGAGCAGCGATAGCCACACTGCAATCTTTGAACGAGCGAGCGCGTACCTCTTCAGCTCGTCCGTCGCCAGCTGCCACGGCGGGCTCCCCTGCCCCTTCAGCAGCTTACGAAAGAACCGTTTGGCCGCATGGGCGTTGCGACCTCTCTCAACCTGGTTCGTCCACCACATCGCGCCTACCTTTTCTTTCGGCCCCAGAGTTCATTTGAATTTCCTTCCGTATCCGTGAATCTCATTCGTGGAGGTGTACTGGTGAAGCAGGTCGCCATTCTCGGCGCGGGTCTGGTCAGCAAGCCCCTCGCCGACTATCTGATGGATCGCGCCGGCTATCGCGTGCTCATGGCAACACGCACGGTAGCCAAAGCGGAGGCCATCATCGCGGAGCGTTCGAATGGCCGGGCTCTCGCGTGGACTACGGACGATCTCGAAGCGCTGGAAGGGATCGTGAGAGAGGCGGATCTCGTCGTCAGCATGATCCCGCCCTCTATGCACATCCCCGTGGCCGAGGCTTGCCTGCGTAACGGAAAGACCCTGGTGACGACCTCGTACGTCAGCCCAGAGATGCAGGCCCTGGACGAGCGAGCCAAGCAGAATGGCGTCCTGCTTCTCAACGAGATCGGCGAAGATCCGGGCATTGATCATATGGGCGCCAAGCGGATGATCGACGAAGCCGTGAGGAAGGGCGGACGGGTCCGGTCGCTGACCTCCTACGGAGCCGGGCTCCCCTCCTTCGAGAGTAATCGCAATCCCATGGGCTACAAGTTTTCCTGGAGCCCGCGCGGCGTCATGCTGGCAGCCCAGACCGCGGCGGCCTATCTGAAGGACGGCGAGGTCGTCGACGTGCCGGCCGCTGAGCTCTTCGACCACCACTGGCTGGTTGATATAGAAGGCCTGGGCACCTTCGAGACGTACCCAAACCGAAGCAGCCTGCGTTACCTGCCCCACTTCGGGCTCGATGAGAAGGCATCGCTCTACCGCGGCCTCCTGCGCTTCGTCGGCTGGTGCAGCACCATGAAAAGCCTCATTGCGCTCAACCTTCTCGACAGCGGGAAAGAAAGGGACTTCGCCGGGTTGAGCTATCGCGAGTTCACCGCGTCTTCGATCGGCAGGCCGGGTGCAGGTCGGGAGGACGTGGCGACCTTTCTGGGCCTGTCCATCAAGTCCGACACCATGGAGCGCCTGGGTTGGCTCGGTCTCTTCGACGAGAGCCCCTTGGCCGTGGCCAAGGGGACCAATGTGGATGTCATCGTCGATCTCATGGTCAAGAAAATGTCCTACTCGCCTGGAGAGAAGGACATGATCATCGTCCACGACGAGATCGAAGTGGAGTTCCCCGATCGTCGAGAGAGACACCTGTCTACGATGCGGGTCGAGGGCGTGCCCCATGGCGATTCCGCGATGTCCCGCGCCGTTTCCCTCCCCGCCGCAATCGCCAGCCGGCTGATCCTCGAGGGGAAGATCGAGCTCAGCGGAGTTCACATGCCCATGTTGTCCGAGATCTATGAGCCGGTGCTCACGGAACTCGAGGAGTACACCTTCGCCTTCCAACACCAGCGCTTCGAGCTGTAGCTGTCGAGAGGTAGCCGCTCTCCGGGCATGGCGACGGGCGCGATGTCAACGCGGGCCGGGGGACAGAACCTCCCGCGACTCCAGGTGGGGCGGGTGCGGCTGTGTAGCGTTCCCGTCCTGTCCAAAACCCAGCCGATCGCTACGTCGGTGAGTTCGCAGGGGGCCAGGTTGCCTCCGCGACGTCATTCTCGAGCGACATGGCGGGTATTGGACCCGACGAGTTGAGGGATGTTGAACACGCCTTTGCAGATGTTCCTGGTGATGCTCGCCGGCGTTCCAGAACCCGCCTCAGGGCCGGTCGCTCGACAGGAACGGCTGGGCGGAATCCTCAGCCATTACTATCGAGGAGCCGCTTGATCGGTCGATCGGATATTGGAATAGGACACGATCCACGGCGGGAGGTCAAGAAATCACCAGCCTCGAGGCGGATGCCGTTTTCGGGGAGCACGAGGGGTGTTCGCCACCCCCGGATGGTCCTATTGTAGGGCTAGGCGGTCGCGAGGCCGCAGACTCCGTCCGAGATCGCTCACGCTGTGTCCCGGCTCGAAGTCGAAGTCGGGTGATCGAGAGAATAATGCGCGTCGCTACTCTATTCGGCGTACTTCTGGTGGGCTCGCTGTACGCGGGCGGGCTGGACGGGCAGGTTGCCCGGCAGCCAGGTCCGCCTGCAGCCCCGTTTGGCGCCGGCGCGCCCCAGGCCAGCGGTGCTGATGCCGCCGGTCCGACCTGGGAACACCGTCTTTTCACGGGTCTCGGTGGCGCGGCCGTCGGATTCGGCCTGGGCTTCTTCGCCTCGCAGATCAGCCAGAGCGATTGGGCGGAGATTCCGGGACAGAGCCAGGCGAGCCGCGGCCTCTGGGCTGCGGTGGGAGGAGGCGTCGGGTTCGCAGTGGGCTTCTCGTTTCCCGTCAGGGGCCGGAGGCCGGACCACATCGTGATGGTTTCTTCCGCGAACCGGTCCGTCCTAGGCCTCGCGGAGTTCCTGGACCTGCCGGTGGAGAACGCGTACGACATCGTGCGCCAGCTTCGACCCGAGTGGCTGAACAGCCGGCCGCCGACTGTTTTCGGGCAGACCGGACCCCAAACCGTTCCGGTATACCTCGATGACTTCCGGTACGGCGAGATCGAGTCCTTGCGTGGCATCCACCTGCAGACGATCTCGTCCATCCGATTCGTTCCGCCCTCGATCGCCACGGCTCGGTGGGGAACGGGTCATGTAGCGGGGGTCATCCAGGTCATCACAATCGGCTGACGATGGAGATACAAGGCGGTACGCTCGTCACACTCACGTGTGTCGCGGTGCTCCTCACGGCGGGATGCCTGCCCACGAAAGGTGGGCGCGAGGTCGGGGTCCAGAACGGCGTGCGCCACGAGGGGGGGGGCTGGGTCCTCACCGGGACGGCGTTGGAGGATGGTCCTGGTGACCTCCTGGCGACGCTCGTCGGCAAGATCCCCAACTTCCGCCTACAGCGGAACTCGGGAAGGTGTCCCATCATCACACTGCGTGGCGCGGTGAGCTTCGAGGGCTTGGTGAATCCCCACGTGTACGTCGACGGGACCCGAACGACGGACACCTGCGTGCTCACGTCGCTCCGGGCCACCGACGTGTCCCGCGTCGAGGTGTATCCCCTGGGATTCACGACGCGTCCCGGTTACGGCACCCACGCCCACGGCCTGATCCTGGTGTTCATGCGTTCCGCTGGGGGCTGACCGGCGGTACCGCGGAGCGTGAACCCACCAAGGCGAGAGGCCCCCCGGAGCGAGCTCCGGGGGGCCTCCGTCAAACCTACCCGCTTCGGAAGTGGCTCAGTTAGTCTGCCACCACACAGTTGTAGTCAGTACATCCGCACCCTGCCGCGCCACCGCAGCGTCGTAGTTCGCCTTGTTGAGTGACTGCTCGAGGGTCGGATACGTAAAGCGAACCGGAATTCGACTCAGAGTGAGGTCCGGTCCCGGCTGCAGGTCCGGCACGCCGGTGCGGCGCCAATGCGACCACGCCTCGCTGCCGTTCATGAAGAGTCCGATCCAGTTCTGGAGTTGGACCTGCTCCATGCCCGTGTAGGCGATCTCCGGCTGAGCCAGATACGCATCGATTTCCGCGGTCGTCGGCGTGTTGGCCGCGTCCCACTGGGTCATGTTCGCCCGGATGCCGTCGGCGTACAGCGTTGCCGCGTCGGCCCCGATCCAACCGCGTGCCGCGGCCTCCGCCTGGAGGAACAGGACCTCCGAATACGTCATGATCGCGGTGGGTGTCGCCGCGCCGTCGGCCCGCCAGTTGTTCCCGATGCGGCTGTAGAACGCCAACGAGAAGTTCGGCGTGATGTCGCCGTTTTGCAACCCGCGGTACTCACCGTCTTCCGCTGCGGGCTCGGCGTACAGCTCGAGGCGCGGATCGTTCATCGCCTTCAGCATGTCCACCAGGGTGGCGCTGACGCCGTGGTCATCACGGCCCTGCCAGTTCTCGAACAGCGGGTTCTGGTAGGGTGCCCCCGCCCACTGCAGCATCGCGTTGTCCGCATTGCTCTGGAAGCCACCGGCGGCGTTGGCCGCCGCGAATGCCGCCTGCGCAGCCGCGGGGCTCACTTCGGACATCCGCATGGCCAGACGCATGCGGAGCGAGTTGGCGAACCGCCGCCACTTCGTCATGTCGTTGCCGTACAGGATGTCGCCGGGCCCGAAGTCGGATCCACCGCCGAGCATGCCCACAGCATCGGAGAGGGTTTGAATCATGCCCTCGTAGATCTGCTCCTGGGGATCGTACACGGGCAGAGTGATACCCTCGTCGGCCATGAGCGCCTCAGAGTAAGGAACGTCTCCCCACAGGTCCGTCACGAGGTGGAAGACCCAGCTCTTCCAGATGAGCCCGACTCCCTGGATGTTCCCGCTGCCGCTCTCCGCGCCTTTGTCGATGACGACCTGGAGGTCGGCGAGCGCTCCTGCGTAATAGTTGTTCCAGTAGCCCTGCATCCGGCTGGCCCGGACGAAACCTTCCTCTTCGTCGGGATACTGGAGCTGCACACCCTGCTGCGGCCAGATGGCCGTATGGGAGAGCATCTGTCCCCCGCCGAACGTGGCCTCCACCGAGGAGCGAAGGGCCTGAGGCAGCACGAACTGTGCGCCGACGTCGGTGGGAGCGTTGGGGTTTTCGTTGATTTCGGTGAGTCCTTCGTCGCAAGCGCCAACGGCCAGAACCATCCCGGCCAAGAGCACCCGTCTGACAATCAATGAGCTTTTCATGATCGTGACTCCTGGGTTATGGCCGGATGGAAAGTGACAAGCCGAAGCTACGCGCGCTCGGGTACTGCCCGAACTCGATGCCCTGGACGTTGCTGGCGTCGAACGCCGTCTCGGGATCGATGTTGTCGATGTTCGGGGCCCACAGGAGCAGGTTTCGCCCGATGATGGCGATGTCCCCGCCGGAGAAGCCGAAGCGCCCCATGAACTTGGCCGGGATCTGGTAGCCGAGGCGGACCTCGCGGAGCTTGAAGTAGGTGGCGTCGTCGATGCCCGCCGCCTGATTGCCGTAGTTCCGCCCGAAGTAGGACTCGGGGCACACCGTCACGTCGTCCACGCCGTCTCCGTTGACGGAACCGTCGGGCATGATGCCGGCCACGACGATTCCGGGATCACAGAAGTCGGTCTCGCGTCCACGGAGGGTGGACTCGAGGACGCCCGCGTACTCGCCGAACCAGTTGGTGACCGAGAAGATGTCACCGCCCTTCTGGCCGTCCACCAGGACGCTCAGGTCCAGAGGTCCGTAGCTGAAGCGGTTCGAGATACCGCCGATCCAGTCGGGGTTGTAGTTCCCCAGGATCCTGCGTTTCGTGTCACGCTGCGGCCGCCCACGAGAGTCGAGGAGCCAGGCGCCGGTGCCATCTCCGTTTTCCGTGAGGTAGCCGTTTCCGAAGAAGACGCCGTAGGCCTCACCCAACCGAGCCTCGATGTTCATGCTCCAGTAGCTACCGAGAACCAGAGTCTCCAGGTCACCGTACAACTCCGTCACCTCGGAGTTGTTCTTGCCCCAGTTGACCGTCATGTTCCACGCGAAGTTGTCTCCGAGCATCGGCGTCGCCCGCAGGAGCAGCTCGTAACCCCAGTTCTTCACCGCACCGGCGTTCAGGATCTGGCTGGTGTAGCCACTGGCGGCAGAGATCTGCACGCCGAGGATCTGGTTCCGGGTCTGGGAGTTGTAGTACGTGAGCACGAAGCCCAAGCGCTCGTTCAGGAACCCGAGGTCCGTCCCGAACTCGTAGGCGGTGGTCTCCTCAGGCTTGAGCGTAGTGTTGGGAAGGCCATTGGGGAGCGAGAACATGGGTGCTCCGCCGAAGGCCAGTTGCGAGTTGTAGACCGACGACAACTGATACGGGTTCGTGTCGTTACCCACACGCGTCCAACTCGCGCGGATCTTACCCGAACTGAAGAAGTCGCTCTCGATCCCGAGCGCGTCGCTGAACACGAACGCCGACGACACCGAGGGATAGAAGTACGAGCGGTTGTCTGCAGGGAGCGTGGAGGACCAGTCGTTACGGCCCGTCACGTCCACGTTGAAGTAGCCCTTGTAGTTCAGGCTCACCGAACCGTACAGGCTCCGTACCTTCTTGTGCGACTCGAAGTCCGTGGGGTTGGGCGTTGCCGCAGCATTGTCGATGGTGAAAATGCCCGGCGCCGTGAGCGCACTCACCTCTACGTTGGCGTACTGGAACTCCGTCGTGCGGATGTTCCCACCCCCGGTCATGTCCAGCGTGATGTCGTCGGTGAGCTGGCGTGCCGCCGTCAGAATGAGGTCCATGTTGGTCTCGGCGAAAAAGCGGGTGGACTCGCTGAACCCGCCGTCGCCCGCGTCGTCCAGGCTGAAGAAAGCCGTGACGCTCTTGCGGTGTTCGCGGTACCAGTCCCGCCCGATCCGGCCCGTGGCCGTGATCCAATCGTTGAGCTGGTAGGTCGCCGACACGTGCCCCAGGAGCCGGTCACGCGTGTCGTTGTTGGTGTTGACCTCCTGCTCCCAGAAGGGGTTGTTGTGATAGTTGTAGTTCCAGTTGTACTGGCCACCCTCCTCGCATGCGGTGGGAGTGCCTTCGACGCACCGGTAGTTGCGGAGCGCTTCCATGTCCACCTGGCGTCCGAACCAGATGAAGCTCTGCATGGGGTTGTCTTCGTCGTAGCCCGTCCCCATGCGGTTATCGGCCTCCTGGTTGGTGTAGTTGAGGGACGCCTCCGTGGTGAGACGATTCGACACGTTCAAGGCGCCCTTCAGGGACACACCGATCTTGCCGAGGGACTCACTGGGCGCCATGCCTTCTACCATCGTTCTCGACAGGGAGATGCGGACATTGCCCTGATCGCTGGACTGCGCGAAGGCGATATTCGTGCTCGACGTCAGTCCCGTCCGGAAGAAGTTGCGGACGTTGTTAGGTTGCGGGAGCCAGGGCATGTTCGGGCCGGTGAACTGGTCGATGAGACGACCGTCCATCCTCGGTCCCCAACTCTCGTCCACGAAGTCCCATGTGCCGGCACCCGCGCCGTCCACGAACTGGAACTCACCGTCCACGCCCTGCCCGTACACGTTCTGGTAGTCGGGGAGCTTCAGGGGCGTCTGCGTGGTGAAACTGGTGGAGAAGGTGAAACCGCTATGGGAGCGACCGGACTTGGTGGTGATGACCACTGCGCCGTTGGCCGCACGGGATCCGTAGAGGGCTGCCGCGTTGGGGCCCTTCAGGATGCTGACGGACTCGATGTTCGCTGGGTCGATGTCCTGGATCGCGTTCCCGAAGTCGATCCCGCCGTAGCCGTCGTTGCTCGGCGCGGAGTTGTCCACCGGGATGCCGTCCACGATGAACAGCGGCTGGTTGTCCCCTGCGATGGAGTTGGACCCGCGGATGACGATGCGGGACGATCCACCCATGGGCCCGGCGTTGGTGATGTGTACGCCGGCGACCCGCCCCTGGAGGGCGTTTACGATGTTGATCTGCGGCACTTCCATGAGCTCATCGCCCATGACCTGCTGGACGGAGTAACCCAGGCTGCGTTTCTCCCTCTGAACGCCCAGGGCGGTGACGACAATGCCTTCCAGACCGATGGCCGTCTGCTCCAGCGACACCTCCAGCAGGCCCTCGGTGATGGTGGCTTCCACGGTCTTGTAGCCGAGGTTGGTGAACACCAGAGTGGTTGCGTCCGCCGGGACATTGATGGTGAAGCGACCATTGCCGCTCGACACCGTTCCGACGGTCATGCCCTTGACCGTGATCTGCACACCGGCCATGGGTTGCGATGTGCTGGCGTTTGCCACGGTGCCTGTCACCAACCGCATGTCCTGACCTGCCACGAGGGCAGGCAAGGCCACGAAGGCGGTCAACAGGAGCAAGCTCGCACGAATGGAACCTTTCATACAACCTCCCTAACTGTGGGAATTCCTTTGGTGATGGCATTCACGTCATCACCGCTTTAGGCGGGGTCAAACACAGCGCCCACTAGGCGCTTGGCGCCACCGAAGCCGACCAAAGGGCGTCGTGATCTTGCGGCAGCGTGCATCTGGGCGGGGGGGCACATCTCAGCGAGAAATGAAAGGTAGGACGGCGGTTAGACGCGCGGCTGTAGGGATTTCCCCCAATCTGACTGTGGGGAATCTCCCCCCCCCCGTTCCAAAACGCAGCCGATCGTATAAGTCGGTGAGTTTACAGGGGGTTAGGTCGCCTCCGCCGTTACTGTCGAAAGCCGCTTGATCGGTTGATCGAATATTGGAACAGGACGGGCTAAACTCCCAGCCGTTCCTGGATGTGGCTTATCAGTACGTCGGGCTCCACGGGCTTGGCAAGATAGGTATGAACACCGCCACCAATCGCCTTTCCATGGCCCCCGATCTCCTGCTCTTTGATGATGGCGGTCAGGAAGATGATCGGGATGCTCTGCAACTCAGGATCCTCGCCGAGATCCTGGGCGATGGCGCCACCATCCGAGTCCGGCATGACGACGTCCAGAACGATGAGATCGGGTCGGAAGTCCCGGGCTACCCGGACGGCCTGCGATCCCCGGTTCTCCGTCCTCACCTCAAACCCACCCCTGCGGTCGAGAAAGAGCTTCAGCGTACGAGTGATGCTCTCTTCGTCGTCTACGAGGAGGATCTTCTTCTTGTCTTCCATTCTCAACCCCCTCTGGCTACCGGTCTGAATACGAGCCTGGCACGCACGCCCGACTCGTTGTTCTGAATGTCGAGCGTACCTCCGTGCATTTCCATGATTTGACGCGAGACTGCGAGCCCGAGGCCAGTACCCTGCCCAGTGGGCTTCGTGGTGAAGAACGGATCGAAGATCTTCGTCAGGCTTTCCTCGGGGATTCCCGGGCCCGTGTCCTGAACTTCGACTACGACCTCCGATGGCATCTCATCGGTGTCCCGACCGACGTGCGCACCCGCAGGAGACTCAGCCTGTGGCTGCACACTTCTACAGGTGGTCCTTACCGTCAGCGACCCACCCTCGGACATGGCGTGGGTCGCGTTCGTGAACAGGTTGACCAGCACCTGCTGCACTTTATAGCCGTCCATCGTGACCCGCGGCAGCTCCTGCCCGAAGTCCCTCGTCACCTTGATGCGCCTCTTGTCACACTCGTGCTTCACGAACTGTAGGGTCCGTTCCACCAATTCGTTCACGTTCTCCTCTTTCAAGAACAGCTCCCGGGCCCTGGAGTAGTCCAGGAGCCCCTTGATGACCGAGTCCGCCCTCTTGACCGCGAGCCACATGTCTTCGAGGAGCTGTTTGCCCTCGTCGTCCTCGGGGGGAGCGAATTCCCTGAGGTACTGGACTCCCGTGAGCAGCGTCGTCAGGGGGTTCTTCACCTCGTGGGCCACACCGGCGGCCAGAAGGCCGACCGACTCGAGCTTCTCTACATGAATGAGTTGCAGCTGCGCGGATTTGTGAGCCTCGTGGGACGCCTGTAGCACCACATACGCTTCCTGCAACTCCCTTTCCTTGCCCTTCAGCTCATCGACATTGGCCTGCACCTCGGAGATCCAACCGCGGCGTATCGGATCGCTTGCACTCCACCCCATGCGACTCGTCTCCTCGACGCAGCAACAGGTCGATCTCCGCACCTTAAAGGTGTGTCGCCCAGAAAATGACCTCGTCATCATGCTTCGGCGGAGAGGCGGTCTCCCCCTGGAGTGGGTGCACTCTTGGGAGTGCCAGGAAGAATCCTACGAACCGAAGAGGAGAGCGCACATGGACACGTATTAGGACTGGACGTACATGCGTCAAGCTGCACGCTGGCGGTGGTAGGGCCGAGCGGAAAACGTCTGGGCACGCAGGCGGTGCAGACCCAAACGTCAACTCCGTCAAGGCCGACGAGGTTTTCGCGGAGCATGGCCGTCCCGAAGGTACGGCTCGAATCCCATGGATACGAGCAAACAAGAATTCCTCAGGTAGCCCCCATGGGGCTGCCCTGCCGACTTTCCGCGAACTCGCCGAGCTGGGCTATGTTCAGCCCACCATGGAGAGAGACCAAGCCACGCATACTGATGGGCAACCACCATTGGACGCGGACCTCCTCACCCGGCTGAAGGAGATTTGCTACGAGGGCTGGGAGATCTGGAGCCGGTTCGACGTGCGGGTCCGCCGTGAGTCGTTCCACCCCTTCGTCGCCGCCGAGTATGAGGATGTGCTCCCAGCGTTGATATCTGTGCGCGCGCCCGGTCGACGCTTCCTCGAGTGGGGGTCCGCCACAGGGGTCATTACGATCATGGCTGACCTTCTCGGATTCGAGGCCTATGGAATCGAACTGGACGTGGATCTGGTTGGGGAGGCGAGAGGTCTCGCTGATGCCTGGGGCTCGGGTGCGCGCTTTGCCGCCGGGAGCCTACTCCCCACGGGGTACCGCTTCCGAGGCAGGCGAGAAGGTGAACACCTCGGCACCATCGGTGAAGGGACGTCGGGCTACCTGGAGTTGGGGCATCCCTTGGAGGACTTCGACGTGGTGTACGGGTTCCCGTGGAGCGGCGAGGAAGCCATGATGCTGGATCTCATGAAGTGCTACGGTCGTTCCGACGCCCTGCTCTTACTGAATACTGGGGATCATGGAATGACGATCTACCGGGGAGGGCGGTCGATAATAGCTGAGGTTGGTGCGGCGATTCGGGGAGCCTGACCTCGTCTTGCCCCGGTCACGGGCTGGATCTACGCTGCCTGTCGCCGATCGGGCCGATTCGAGGGTCCGGAAACAAGACGGGGAGTCACTGGGAGGGTTTTCATGGATTCGAACGTTCCACGCCGCTCGTTCCTGACCACCTCCGGACTCCTTCTCGGGTCTGTGGCCGCGACGCCGGCCGCTGCATTGGAACGCCTCCTGAATCCCGGGAGGGGACCGGCCCAAGCGCAACGCGGGACCTGGATCCCCTCGGAAGCGCTTCTCCAGCGGCTGCCGGATCTCATGCGAGAGGCCTCGGTTCCAGCGGTTTCGATCGGCGTGGTCGAGGGGGGCGAAGTGACCTTCGCGCGCGCCCTTGGCGTCCGGAATTCCACCACCGGTGAACCGGCGAACGAGCATACGGTGTTCGAGGCGGCCTCGCTGTCGAAGCCACCCGTCGCCTATGTAGCGATGCTGCTTCGTGACGAGGGACTGCTCGACATCGACCGGCCACTCGTCGAGTACGTGGAGCCGGCCCAGTTGCTCGACGACCCGAGAGCGCGCCGCCTCACGGCTAGACATCTGATGAGCCAGAGTTCAGGCCTGCGCAACTGGCGCCGGCCGAAGGACACGGAGTTCCCGCTCTCTTTCGAGCCGGGCTCGCAATACCAGTACTCGGGCGAGGGCTTCGTCTGGCTGCTCCGCGTACTCGAGCAGATCACGGGGACGGGGTTCGTGCGCCTCATGCGCGAGCGTCTTTTCGACCCGCTCGGATTGGATGCTACGACGTTCCTATGGAATCCGTCCTTCGCCGACCGCATGGCCACGGGCCATAATCGACAGGGCGAACCGACGCGTGGCGGGATGCACCTGACCATGGCTCGCGCCCATCATGAGATCGCGGCGAAGTGGAGCAAACCGGCGGAAAACTGGATGTGGGACGACCTCGTGTCGGCGGCCCGGGAGGAAGACCCCTCACGGGAGCCGGCAGCCGGCGGACTGGTGCCCAACGCTGCGGCTTCACTTCTGACCACCGCGGCGCAGTACGCCCTGTTCACCGCACAAGTGCTGGACTCTCCGCCACCCGGGCCGGCAGCCCTGAGCCCCGAATCACGCGCCTTGATGCTAACGCTGCACACTACCGTCCAAGGACCGTTGGCATGGGGGCTTGGGTTCGCTCTCGAAGACCGGGGCGACTCACGCTACGTGTGGCACTGGGGCAACAACGGAGACTTCCACTCGTTCGTCATCGGTGACGTCACGGCCGGGCGCACGCTCGTGGTGCTCACGAACGCGGCGGGTGGACCGGGCGTGTACAAAGCCATCGTTCGGGACGCCGTCGGATTCGACCCCGCGTCGCTCGACTGGATCTAGCCCCCGGCAGACACCGGCACCAAAGGTCGCTTTGCCATATGTCGGCGTAGTGACCTTGCTAGGCCGCCCGGATTCGAACCGCCCTGAACCCACGCGTCCAATGTCGAGATACTCCATCAGAGCACTCGCCGTCGCAGCGGCCCTCGTGGTCGCACCCTGGCCTTCCTCGCCGACTCCGCCGGGCTGTCCGCCCAGGAGACTGCGGGCCGGGAGAACGGGGGATTCCCTTTCGCCTGAGGGGGCGCCGGACGGCCAATACGTCGTGGCCTCGAAGGGCCGTCGGAATCTCAAGCTCTGGCTGTACGACGTGGACGGTGGGAGCGGGACCGAGCTTCACAATGGTGGAACGAGCAGGCGCATATGGCCGGGGCGGCCTTCGGCGCCGACGGACAGTACGTGTGGTACGCATCCCGGAACGGTCGTCACCAATACAACGCCGTGTTCCCGCTCTACCAACTCTCCATTTACGACCGCGAGACAGGCACTTCGACCACTTCGACTATGAGGTCGAGGTGTGCTCGACGATCCCAAGCTCCGGCATTTCACGCCGTACGAAGAGTTGGAGTCGAGGGCCAGCCGTCGCGGGAGCGGCGGAGCCGGATGGCTCCGTGACGAGGAGCACGTGTTCTACAAACATGCCCGGTTCGTCGCGGACCTCGTCACGGCGGGCAAGCTCGCCGACATCCTGGTCTTCGACGAGAGCCCCCTGGAGGGCATCCGCAACTCGACCGCGATCTCGCCCATCATGAAGAACGGCCGCCTCTACGACGGTCACACCCTGGACGAGATCTACCCGCGGCAGCGGCCGCTGCCCGGATTCTTCTGGCAGAACCAAGTGCCCGAGACAGGCGGTGTGGGAATAGCACGCTAGCCGAGGTCACTCCGGCCGTGGGGCGAACGTGTAGCACCACGCCTCACCTTCGAGAACCTGCTCACCGTCCTGACGCACAACGGTGATCGCGAGTCGGCAAACAGGCTTCGTCTCGTGCACGCTGATCACCTCGGCCTCAGCCGTGATGGTATCGCCTATGAAGACGGGCGCGGTGAACTTCCAGTCCTGACTCAGGAACACTGTTCCCGGCCCAGGCATGTCCATCGCCACCAGAGCATGGAGCAGTCCAGTCGTCGGTCCGCCCTGTACAACGAGTCGCCCAAAGGGAGTGCCGGAAGCGAAATCTTCGTCGAAATGGAGAGGATTGTAATCACCGGTCAGCTCCGCGAAGGCTCGAACCTGATCCGCGGTCAACGTCAGGGATCGGGTTGCCTTCCGGCCCGGCTCGAGGGTTAGTCCTACCATCATTCACTGATCCTTGTCACATTCGCCAAATCCGGGGGGTGCAACATTTACGTGCCGCACCCCTCGCGCCCAGACGGCAGAACGTGCGGTCGCACCCACCTGAATTCAACGCTTGCGGCTCACTCACCCTGTGCCAATACTCAGCCTGATATGAAAGGGCTGACGTCAAGTCTTGATGAGAACCCGAGGACAGCTTCGACGATGATCCTACTGATATGCGCCGGTTAGGCCCTTGGGGCTCAGAGTAAGCCGACGAGCTCACGGGCCAGGGCGACGACCGCCACGACGGGGCCCGGTCTCCCATGGCGTAGTCGTCCCTAGTAGGTTTACCGACCCACCACGACCGGAACCCTGGAGAATCAACACGTGCGTAGACAGCTGACGACCCTCTTCGCCCTCGCAGGACTCACCTTCGGCTCGCAGCCCCTCGCGGCTCAGCAGGTAGCGCGCGAGTACGTAGAGGAGATCCGAACGCTCGCGGACAATGCCGCCGTCTCGGCTGCGATGCGCCTCGCCGAGGAGCACGACGACTGGGCGCTCGAGCGTCTTATCGAACTGACCGAGATCCCGGCCCCACCTTTCATGGAAGAGGCTCGTGGGGAGCGTTTCGCCGAGCTATTGCTCGAGGCGGGAGCCGACTCGGTCTGGACGGACCGCGAGGGCAACGTCATCGGGTTGCGACGCGGCCGGTCCGGAGCCCGTACGATCGGCTTCGGCGGACACCTCGACACCGTGTTCCCCGAGGGTACCGACGTGACGATCCGCCAAGTGGGCGACACGCTCTTCGCGCCCGGGGTGGGCGATGACACGCGTGGGCTGGTCGTCGTCCTGTCGGCGCTCCGCGCGATGGAGGAGGCCGACGTGCGCACCGATGGCGATATCCTCTTCGTCGGCGTGGTCGGCGAAGAGGGGCTCGGCGACCTGCGGGGCATGAAGCACCTTTATCGGGAAGGTGGGCTGCGGCCGGACGTCTGGATCGACGTTGACGGAGGAGGTCTCGCCCGCATCGTATCGATGGGCCTCGGCTCGGTACGCTATCGAGTCACCTTCAAAGGACCCGGCGGTCATTCATGGGGCGCGTTCGGCACCGCGAACCCGGCACACGCCATGAGCCGGGCGGTGCGCTACTTCCAGGACGTCGCCGACACGCTCACCCGCTCCGGGACGAAGACGAGCTACAACGTCGGCCGCATCGGAGGGGGCACCTCGGTGAACTCCGTGCCTTTCGAATCGTGGATGGAGGTCGACATGCGGGCGCTCAGCCCCGCGAGCCTCGACCGGATCGAGGAGGTGTTTCTCGCCGCCATGGATCGTGCGCTCGAGGAAGAGAACGGGCTCAGACGGGAAGGACGCCCGCTCACGGTCGACAAGGACCGCATCGGCCTCAGGCCTTCCGGCGAGATGGCGGACGACGCCCCGCTCGTTCAGCGCGCGTTGGCCTCGACGGCATACTTCGGCATCGAAGGGGAGCTCGCGCGCTCGTCGACGGACTCGAATGTCCCCATCGCGCTAGGAGTCCCGGCGGTGACCATCGGACGGGGTGGGGTGGGCGCGAACGGTCACGCACCGGACGAGTACTGGATCAACCGCGACGCGTACCTCGCGGTTCAGCGGGCGATCCTCCTCGTCGTCGCGGAAGCGAAGCTGGCGGGTCCGATCTCGTAGGGGCGTCTTCCAGAGCGGGCCCTGCGCTCACCACCTCCAAAAACGCCTCTCCGTAGCGTTCGAGCTTCATGGGCCCGACACCCGAGACGGCCAAGAGCTCCCCGGGCGTAGCCGGGCATGCCTCGGCCATCGCATGAAGGGTCTTGTCGCTGAAGACGATGTAGGCCGGCACATCCTGCTGGTCCGCGATCGACTTGCGGAGCTCTCGCAGGCGCTGAAACAACGCCTCCCCTTCCTCCGAGAGCGACAGAGGCTCAGCGACTCGATCGTGGGACTTCGGTGCTCGCCGTCGGGGGCCTGCCACCACAGTGCCCATCATGCCCTCCGCCGCGAGGTCCTCCGCCTTCACGCCCGTGCACCAATCGCAGGACGTGCCGCACGCGTCGAGGTCCTCGCTGAAGTGGCCGAGGATCTTGCTGTGCCGGCACCCACCGTTCTCCACCAACCGGAAAAGGGACTTGCTCGCCTCGACCTTCGCCCAGTAGAGGTCCGGGTCATCGATGTCGCTCAGGAACCGCTCGTGCTGCTTCACGTCGGCCCACGAGTAGAACATGAAGCAGTCGCTATCCAGACCGTCCCGCCCCGCCCGTCCCATCTCCTGGTACCAGGACTCCACGTCCTTGGGCATATCCCGGTGGATGACGAAGCGCACGTTCGACTTGTCGATTCCCATGCCGAAGGCGATGGTCGCGACGATCACGTCGGCGTCGTCCCGGGCGAAAGCATCCTGGTTCGCCGCCCGATCCGCGGCTTCCATTCCCGCGTGGTAGGGCAGCGCCCGCACCCCCTGGTCGCAGAGGAAGTCGGCCATCTGATCGACCGCCTTCCGCGACGAGCAATACAGGATGCCGCTCTGTCCCGACCGGGCCTTGATCAGCCCCAAGATCTCACGGCGCGTGGGACCGGTACCCTTCTTCCTGCAGTAGATGTGCAGGTTGGAGCGGAAGAACGAACCCTTGAAGCCGGCGGGCTCGTGCATGTCGAGTTGCCGGATGATGTCGCGGGCCACGGCGTTGGTGGCGGTCGCTGTGAGGGCTAGCACAGGCACGTCCCGCAGCGCCTCCCGAAGCCTTTGCAACCGGCGGTAGGACGGCCGAAAATCGTGGCCCCACTGGCTGATGCAGTGGGCCTCGTCCACGACGAGCAGCGAGAGCGGCCAATCGCCGGCTTCTCTGCTCAAGCGGCCGTCGAGCCCCTCCGGGGCCAGATAGACGAGCTCGTACTCTCCGGCTCTGAGCGCCTGGAGCCTCCGCTCTCGCTCGGCGGGCTCGAGTGACGAGTTGATCGCGGCCGCCCGAAAACCCAGATCGACCAGCGCGTCGACCTGATCCTTCATGAGGGAGATCAGGGGAGACACCACGAGCACCGTGCCGTCCAGCATGCGGGCCGGCACCTGGAAGGTCAGGGACTTGCCCGCCCCCGTGGGCATGAGCGCGATGCAGTCACGGCCCTCGATCACGGCTTCGATGACCTCGAGCTGACCGGGGCGGAAGTCCTCGTAGCCGAAGACGTCGCGCAGGACGGCGAGGGGACTTCCTTTGGTGTCGACGGTGATCGGAGGCTCCATGTCCGGGAATCGGGCGCGAGTTCCAAGGTACATGAATGCATGGGGCGAGGAGAGGGGTGGTCGGGTCGGGCACGTGCGCGAAGACCTCCAGGGCCCTAACCTACCCGCCGGCAAAGCATGCGACTGTGCCCCACACCGACTCGAGGACCCCATGAGGACATCGCTGAAATCGATACTCGCCGTCTTGTGTGTACTTGTGCCCCAGACGACCACAGCCCAGAACACCTCGCCCGACGAGTACATGACGCTTGTGCGGACGATCTTCGAGGAGCTCATCGAGATCAACACCACCGACTCCGAGCTGGGCAACGTCACGGCGGCCGCGCGGGCACTGGCTCGCCATCTGCTGGCCGCGGGTTTCCCTGAAGAGGACGTCCACGTCCTGGTGCCCGCCGACGCGCCGAAAAAGGGCAATCTGGTCGCACGCTTGCGGGGCCGGGACACCGGCCGCGCCCCGATCCTGCTGCTCGCGCATCTCGACGTGGTCGAGGCACTCCCGGAGGACTGGAGTCCGGACCTCGCCCCCTTCGAGTTCCTCGAGCGGGACGGTTACTACTACGGCCGGGGCGTCACGGACGACAAAGACGAGGCGGCGATCTACACCGCCAACCTCATCCGCATGAAACAGGAGGGATTCGTACCCGATCGGGACATCATCATCGCGCTCACGGCCGATGAAGAGGGCGGGCCCCGGAACGGCGTGGAGTTCCTCCTGGCGGAACACCGCGACCTCATCGACGCGGAGTACGCCCTCAACGAAGGTGGTGGTGGCTTCGAGAAGAACGGCCGCAAGCTCTCGAACAACGTCCAGGCCTCCGAGAAGAAGTTCCTGTCGTTTTATTTCACTGCAACGAACCCGGGCGGCCACTCGTCACTTCCGGTCGAGAAGAACGCCATCTACGATCTCTCCCAAGCACTGCTGGCCGTGCAAGGGTACGACTTCCCGATCATGCTCAGCGAAGTCACAGAGGCGTTCTTCGGCCGCTCGGCCGACATCGTCGGGGGTGAGATGGGCGAGGCGATGAGGCGCATCATCGCCAACCCAGAGGACTCCGGGGCCGAGCGCATTCTGGCTCGAGAGCCAGGATACAATGCCAGGCTACGCACCACCTGTGTGGCCACGCTGCTCGAGGGAGGACACGCGCAGAACGCTCTGCCACAGTTGGCGCGAGCCAACGTGAACTGCCGCATATTCCCGAGTCAGGACCCGGACGAGGTCCTGGCGCGGCTCGAGGAGTTGGTGGCTCCCTTCGACGTGCTGGTGGAGCCGCGCGGCACCGCCACACCAAGCCCACCCTCGCCTCTCACGCCCGCCGTGCTCGGGCCGATCGAGCGCATAACCGAGCAGATGTGGCCCGGCGTGAAGGTGCTCCCCGTGATGTCCACAGGAGCCACGGACGCGCTATATCTCCGCCGGGCCGGCATCCCGGTATACGGCGTGAGCGGACTCTTCCATGACACGGACGATGTCCGCGCCCATGGCCGGGACGAACGCATCCTCATCCGGCACTTCTACGAGGGGCAGGAGTTCCTGTACCGGCTGGTGCGTGCGCTTAGTGGCGGGGGGATCGTGTAGGGGCCGCCCGGCGCTTAGGATGGACCTCATGTCGACACGCACCAAGGTTTCCGGCGCCAGCCTGAGGCACGCCTTCGGCGAAATCATATGGCCCAGGAGGAAGCTCATCGGGCTGGGCTTGTTCCTGATCCTCGTCAACCGGCTGAGCGGGCTCGTGCTCCCGTTCTCGACGAAGTACCTGGTCGACGACGTCATCGCCCAAGGCAATACGGATCTGCTCTACAAGCTCCTCGGCCTACTGGCCGGCGCCATCGTAATTCAGTCCATCACGTCGTTCCTGTTGACCATGATGCTGAGCGTGGAGGCCCAGCGCCTCATCGCCACCTTGCGCGCCCAGGTGCAGCGCCACGTGCTTCAGCTTCCGGTCCGGATCTTCGACAACACCAAGAGCGGCGAGCTGGTGTCTCGCATCATGGATGACGTGGAGGGAGTCAGGAATCTCGTCGGCACGGGCCTTGTACAGCTCGTGGGCGGAACGATCACGGCGGTGGTCGCCCTCGTATTGCTCCTTCGTATCGACGTGATGATGACGCTCTTGGCCATCGGCCCTATGCTGGCGTTCGCCGTGGTGTCGACGCGCGCGTTCAAGACTCTCAGGCCCGCATTCCGCGATCGGGGCGCCATTCGCGCCGAGGTCATGGGCCGCCTGACCGAGGCGCTGGGCGGCATCCGGGTGATCAAGGGCTTCCACGCCCTCGACAAGGAAGCGGAGATCTTCGAGAAGGGGGTGCTGCGGATCTTCGAGAACGTGAAGGCCACACTGACCACGACCGCCAGCGTGACGAGCCTGGGCACCTTCTTCATCGGCTCAGCCAGCGTGCTCATCATGGGGTATGGCGGACTCCTGATCATTCAAGACCAACTCACGCTCGGGGAGCTGTTCTCGTTCACGCTGTTCCTGGGGTTCCTGATCGCGCCTATCATGCAGATGGCCAATATCGGGACGCAGATGACGGAGGCGTTCGCGGGACTCGATCGGACGGCCGACCTTCTCTCCTGGCCTCGTGAGGACGACGACCCCCGCCGCACCGTCGAGATGCCGCCCATCGACGGGCACATCGTCTTCGAGGACGTGCACTTCGCGTACGATGAGGACAAGCCCGTGCTGCGGGGGATCTCGTTCGATGCCCCGCCCGGAACGGTCGTCGCGCTGGTGGGGAGTTCGGGCTCCGGCAAGACCACGACCGCGGGGCTGGCCGCCACCTTCCTGGAGCCGGACCGGGGGCGCGTCCTGGTGGACGGCCACGATCTGCGGGATGTGAAGCTTGCGAGCTACCGGGACCAACTGGGCCTGGTGCTCCAGGACGACTTTCTCTTCGACGGGACCATCACCGAGAATTTACTCTTCGCCCGGCCGGAGGCCACCGACGAGGAGATCCAGGAAGCTGCCGAGAAGGCCCACGTCACCGAGTTCACAGATCGATTCCCGGACGGCCTGGAGACCGTGATCGGAGAACGGGGCGTGAAACTCTCCGGCGGACAGCGCCAGCGGGTGACGATCGCCCGGGCGCTCCTGGCCCAGCCACGCATCCTGGTGTTGGACGAGGCGACGTCGAGCCTCGACACGGAGAGCGAGGCGTTGATCCAGGAGAGCCTCCAGGAGCTGCTGAAGGATCGCACCACGCTAGTGATCGCCCACCGTCTCTCCACGATTCGGCGGGCGGACCTGATTCTGGTGATCGAGGACGGACAGGTGGTGGAGCGCGGCCGTCACGACGAACTGATCGCCCGAAAAGGGCGGTACCACCAGCTGTACACGCTGCAGGCGCGGATCTAACGGCGGCGAAGAAGAACGCCGCGTAGGGACTAGAGGTGCAAAGAGCGGGGGAGTCCACGGTGTGAGCTCCCCCGCTTCGATCGTGCGCCTGGGTTGGGCGGGGACTATGTCAGCCGCCGATCAGCCTCCGCCATCGCCCGCGGGCCGCGGCCGCATCAGCCCCTCCTGCGCGACCGATGCAACCAGGATCCCGTCACGCGTGAATATGTTGCCGCGCGCGAACCCCCGGGCTCCGCAGGCCGCCGGGCTGTCGATCACGAACAGCAGCCACTCGTCCGCGCGAAAAGGACGGTGGAACCAAAGGGTGTGATCGAGGGAGGCGACCTGAATCGTCCTGTGCCAATGGGACAGTCCGTGAGGCTGAAGCGCGGTCGTGAGGAGCCCGTAGTCCGAGGCGTACGCCAGCACGGCCTGGTGCGTCAGGCGCTCATCGGTCAGCGCTCCATCCGCCCGCAGCCAAAGGTGGCGGATCGGAGGCCCCGGCTTCGGGTCGATGTAGTCGACGGGCTCGACCATTCGAAAGTCGATCGGCCGGTCCTGGGTCATGACCGGGCGGATATGCTCCGGAATGCGGCCTTCCATCTCCCTGAGCATCTCCAGGTCCGACTGGAGCTCCTCGGGGGCGGGAACGTCGGGCGGGTCCATTTGGTGGTCCGGTCCCTCCTCCTCGATCTGGAACGACGCCGACAGGTTGAAGATCGCCCGGCCGTGTTGGATCGCGGTCACGCGGCGAGTCGTAAAGCTTCGCCCATCACGCAGCCGGTCGACGAAGTAGACGATGGGCGCCTCCAGGTCGCCCGGCAGAATGAAGTACCCGTGCATCGAGTGGGCGACCCGCCCTTCCTCCACCGTCCGCTGAGCCGCGACCAGCGCCTGCGCGAGCACCTGACCGCCGTACACCCGGCCTGAACCGATGTCGCGATTACGACCGCGATAGATGTTCACTTCGAGGCGCTCGAGATCGATGAGGTCGAGCAACTCCTGGACGGCAGGGGTCATCGCACCAACTCCGTTGGCTTCGGTTGTCGCAGCGAGAGACGTGTCCCGACTAAACCATACCTGTTCCCCCCGTCCCGGTCGACGGCCAGGGGTGCTAGCTTGTCCACGTAGCATCGCATCTCACCAAACAAGAACTCGGGGACCGGAATGAATTGGGTCGCACTCGGCGCCATCGGCGAGCTGCTCGGCGCCCTTGCCGTGGTTGCCTCTCTCGCCTACCTGGCCACACAGATCGTCCAAAACACCCGCGCCGTACGCGCCACAACCACGGACACCGCCGTCCAGGGGTTGCGCGACTGGATCCGTCCGCTGATCCAGGACGCCGAACTCTCCCGAATCTTCCGCCTGGGCATCGAGGACTGGCACGACCTGGACAGCGACGGCAAGGCGCGGTTCTTCCACATGATGCTTGGCTTCATGAAGACACTCGAGAACCTGCATTTCCAGTATCAGAAGGGCGCATTGGACCCGGGCGTTTGGGCGGGATGGGAGTATCTCATGACCGGTTACATTCAGAGCCCCGGAGGGCAGGCCTACTGGGAGCACCGCCGACTAGCCTTCTCAGAGGATTTCCGGAGTTACATCGACTGTCTGCCGCCCAATGAGAATTTCGCGCGCCTGGCCCAACTGACGGGCGAAGTCGACGCCGGCCCAAGGCATGCTTGAGGCTGGGGCCTGTCGCCGCTTTCGCTGGAGACCATGCACCCACCGATCCGTATGAAGAAATCCGGTCGGGGTCTTGATTCTTTTCTGGAATTATCTAGCGTGAAGGATTGTTCCCCATATCTACACACTCATCGAATTCGGGCGCATCATGAATAAATTAGCTGGACTCGCAATACTCACCTTGTTGGGCGGTGCTTCAGCCCTGAGTGCGCAGGACACGGAAGCCGGAAAGGCGAGCTTCGCGACGTGTGCTGCCTGTCACGGGGCCAACGCTGAGGGCAACAAGGCCCTCAACGCACCCGCGCTAGCTGGTCAGGAAGCGTGGTACCTGGAGCGGCAGCTCAGTAACTTCAAGGCCGGCGTCCGTGGAACCGGCAGCGACGCCTTCGGAGCTCAGATGGCTCCAATGGCTGCCATGTTGGCCACCGATGCCGACATCAAGAACGTGGCGGCCTTCATCGCGGCGCTTTCGCCTGCGTCAATCACGCACGATGGTGGCGGAGACGCAGCGGCCGGCCAAGCCCTCTACGGGACCTGCGCCGCATGTCACGGAGTACAGGCAGAGGGCAACGCCGCACTGAACGCGCCGACGCTCGTGCTCCAACAGGATTGGTACATCGTGCGACAGTTGGAGAATTTCAAGTCCGGCGCCAGGGGCGCGCATGCTGACGACGCCTTCGGTGCCCAGATGCGCCCGATGGCCATGATGCTCGCCGATGCCGCGGCCATGAAGAACGTCGCGGCGTACATCGCTTCGCTGGGAAACTGACACGCCCGCCGCGGCGAGGTAGCAAGCTCAGGAGGTTTGGGGGAGGCGTTGACCGAGCGGCTGAGCGCCACCCCCAGGCCACCAAATTCTCCCCATGATCTCCATCTCCAATCTCGGCAAGTTCTTCGGCGACCAGACACTGTTCGCCGGCGTCTCCATACAGCTCAACGCAGGGGAGCGTTACGGATTGATCGGAGCGAACGGGTCGGGTAAGACCACCCTCCTCAATATCCTGAGCGGAGAGATGGAGCCCAGCGAGGGAACGGTCTCGCTTCCCAAGCGGCTCCGCCTCGGGGTCCTCAAACAGGACCACTTTCTCTACGAGGATCAGGCGATTCTCGGCGTCGCATTGATGGGCAACCCCGATCTCTGGAACGCGATGGTCGAGAAGGAGGCGCTCCTCGCGAAGGCGGAAGAGCATTTCGACTCCGACCGGTTCTCGGAGCTGGAAGAGATCGTCCAGCAACACGATGGATACGCGGCCGAGTCCCGCGCTGCCGCGATTCTGGAGGGCCTCGGCCTTCCAGCCGATGTGCACCGAGACCCGCTGTCCACGCTGTCCGGTGGCTTCAAGCTCCGCGTCCTGCTGGCTCAGGTCCTGGCGAGCGACCCTGACGTACTGCTACTCGACGAGCCGACCAACCATCTCGACATCCTCTCCATTCGCTGGCTCGAGACGTTCCTGTGCGAGTTTCCTGGGCCGGCGCTCGTGATCTCCCACGATCATCGGTTCCTCGACAACGTCACCACGAACATCCTCGACGTCGACTACGAGACCGTGACGCTCTATCGCGGGAACTACGCCGATTTTCTGAATGCAAAGCAGTCCGAACGGACTCGGCGAGAGAGGGAGATTACGGCCCGCGAACGCGACATCGCGCATCACCAGAAGTTCGTGGACCGATTCCGCGCCAAGGCCAGCAAAGCACGGCAAGCGCAAAGCAAGGCCCGCATGATCGAGAAGAAAACGGAAAGTCTGGTCGAGCTGGCCCCCAGCTCGCGTCGCTACCCGACCTTCCGGTTCGAACAGATCCGAGACAGCGGGCGCGACGTGCTGAAGATCGAGGGGGTCAAGAAGGCCTTCGGCGAAAACGAAGTGCTTCACGGCGTGGACCTGCTCGTGAGGCGGGGTGACCGGCTGGCGATCATGGGACCCAACGGCATCGGGAAGTCGACGCTACTCAAGATCATCATGGGCGAACTCGAGGCGGATGAGGGGGAGGTCGAATGGGGTTACGAAACACACCCGGCATACTTCGCCCAGGATCACCAGGACCGGTTGAACACCTTGGGGCAAACGGCTGAGCAGTGGATCTGGGATGCCTGCCCCGAGAAGGACATCGGCTTCGTTCGCGGGCGGATGGCGCTCATGCTCTTCTCGGGTGACGATGCCAAGAAGCGGCTTAGCGCCCTGTCGGGAGGCGAGGCCGCCCGGTTGGTGTTCAGCCGTCTGGGTATCGGACGACCGAACGTTCTGGTCTTGGACGAGCCCACCAATCACCTGGACCTCGAGTCGATCGAGGCGCTCGTGGAGGCCCTCGACACCTATGCCGGTACGCTCATCCTCGTGTCCCACGACCGCTGGTTCGTGAGCCAGTTGGCCACCCGCGTGGTGGAGATTCTGCCGGACGGTATCCGAGACTACCACGGCACTTATGAGGAATACGTGCACTTCTGCGGCGACGATCACCTGGACGCGGACAGGGTGGTCCTCAAGGCGAAGAAGGAAAAAAATAAGAAGGGTGCTGGAAACGGGTCCGGTCGTGGAAAGTCACGCGAGAAACCCCGAGGCGATGATACGGCTGCGCAGCGCAAGCGAGTGGAGCGCCAGCAGGAGGAGTTGATGGCCCGCATCGATGTCGCGGAGTCTCGCCTTGGGGAGATCGATGCGATTTTTTGCGAGTCTACCTACTACGAGAACACACCACCGGCCGAGGTGAAGACGCTCGAGGCAGAGAGGGGCCACCTCAAGAGCGAGGTCACCGATCTCATGGCCGAGTGGGAGCACAGCGGGGAGTAGCTCATACGGGGCCGCCGGGGTTGCGAGGCAACCAGCCCCCGGGGCTCTACATCTTCAGAACGATCTTCCCCACGCTCCGCCGTGACTCCATGAAGCGGTGGGCTTCCGCGACATCATCGAACGGGAACGTGGCGCCCACGACCGGGCGAATGTCGTGACTCCGCACGAAACCAGTGAGATCGCGCTGCACGCGGAGGAGACGTGCCTCGTCGGCCAGCAAGTAGCCAAGGTGGGACGCCAGGACACCGGCCGACGCCACAGCCAGTTCCCGGATGTCGGCACGGGGAGCGTCGCGCCACGTGCGCCACCAGGTGAGAGGATTCCACTTGACCAGGTTCATGCCGGCGAAGCCCACCACCACAACCCTTCCGAAGGGAGCCAGTGCGTCGAAGCAGCGACGGTAAACCTCGCCTCCTACGGTTTCCAGGACCACATCCACACCACGATCCCCTACCACCTCGTCAAGGCGCTCCGCGAAGCCCGGATCACGGTAGTTGACCGTGGCCGTCGCGCCCAAGTCACCGACCCGGGACAGCTTCTCATCGCTGCCGGCCAACCCCAGCACCTCACACCCGAAACGGCTCGCGATCTGTACTGCGGCAGTGCCGACTCCTCCGGCCGCTGCCGTCACGATCACGCGGTCGGACGGGCGAAGCCTGGCCATCTCCATGAGGGCGACCCAGGCCGTCATGTAGTTCACCGGAAAGGCCGCCAGTTCTTCGATCGAGTAGTCCTCAGGCGCGGGCATGGCCCCGGCTTGCGGGACCACGATGCGCTCCGCGTACGCGCCGAACTGGGAGCCCACGACCACCCGCTCGCCCACCGACCGGGAGGTGACGTTCGGCCCCAGGGCCTCGATACGGCCCGCAGCCTCCATGCCGAGTACGTACGGCAGGGGGGGCGACCACCCGTATTGTCCGCGGCGCGAAAGCACCTCGGCGTAGTTCAGGCCGACCGTCTCCACCCGAACGGCCACCTGGCCGTCGCGAGGCTCCGGCAACGGCACATCGCCCACGCGCAGGACCTCGGGTGGTCCGTGGCGCCGGAGGACGACGGCTCTCATGCGGGGTCCGTTACTCATTTTCGCGAGTCATGATCAAGGGTGGCACGGGATACTCCTCCGGGCGAGGCGCACACGATAGCCGCGGCCAGAGAGACGAACCAAAGCAGGATAAGGGTTCGGAGCGTGTCCCGCACGAACCTCCGCCTCCCGCGGATGACCCAGCCCTTGCGGCTAGTGCACCCGCCCCGGGATCTTGTCGGCATGGCTGGAGGGAGGCCTCGAGGTGATGGAATAAGACGACGACCAGGAGCAGGAGGGGAACCCCCGTCACACCGAGGCCGTTTGGACTACGACGGACCTATCAGCCAGCAACGGAGTGCCAGATGTTTTTCAGGAAAAAGAAAACGGTCGAACCTCCCATCATCCACGCGAACGACGACGACTTCGACACGATAATCGGCGAGCACTCTGGAGGAGTGACCGTTGTGGATTTCTGGGCTCCCTGGTGCGGCCCGTGCCGCATGATGACCCCGATTCTGGATGAAGTCGCAATCGAACAGGCGGAGCACGGCGTTCGAGTTGTGAAGGTCAACTCGGACGATGCACCCGAGACGGCCAAACGCTTCGGCATCCGCTCGATCCCCACGCTGATCTTCTTCCGTAACGGGGAGCCGGAGTTCGAGATGGTCGGGCTGGTTCCCAAGCCTGTGCTGGAGAGAGAGATCGCAGGGCTGCTCCAGGCGGGTTGACCTCGAGCCTCAACTAATCAGGTTCGCGGGCCCTGCGCGTGGCGTAGCCCGCCATCTCAAGTCAGCCGGAGCCCCGGCGGCAGAGGTCGTCGGACGGATCGACTTCCCCGAAGTAGTGCACGGTGTCTACTGGCTGGTTGTTGAAGTCCAAGGTCATCGGGCCGAAGAGGTAATAGCGCGGGGGCGGCGTGTTCAGCGCGTGAAGAATCCCGCCACGAAAGTTCAGTTGCAGTGAGCGCACGTAGCGGAGTACGGCGTCGAGTTTGTCCTGCGGCAGCTTGTCACCCCACGTGGGCATGACGCCGTGGCCGCCAACGATGCTACCCATCAGCTCCGCGTCACTCTTGTCGAGGTGTTCTCCAAGTCCAAATGAGGGCGATCCCGCATACGCGGCCACACCGTTGAAGCCATGGCAGCCCGCGCAGTACGTCAGGTACGTCTCCTGACCAAGACCCTCCGACTCCCGGCCGATGTCACAGGACTGATCGATCAACTCCGGGATGGTGCTGAAGATGAGCCTCGAGGCCACCTCCGGCGGCTTGGCGGGGTTGGCGCGGGCCATGGCAAAGTAGCGGTTGGCCCGCACCGGATCCTGCGGAGCCCCCACGCCCAAGAAATACAGCATGGCGAGGTTGAGTTGGGCGCTCATGTGGCCCGAGGCAGCAGCTTCGGTGAACCACCGCCTGGCAGCCGCCTGGTCCCTGGCCGCGCCTTCTCCGAAGAACAACATGAAGCCGACAAGGTTCTGGCTCTCCGGATCACCCGCCAACGCGTGCTCGCGAAATCTGGAAAACGTCGAGCCTTCGCCAACGTGCGGGCGTGTGTTTGTCGGCTCTCGGATGGTGCAAGCCACAAGCAAACTGAGAACGGCAAGGGCGCCGACGAGCGGACGCATCGGGTCTTTGGCCTCAGGCCGGATGGGGATGGTCACCGATGTACGATACGCCTCGGGGCGGGAGGCGCCAGCACACGCTTGCGCCGGAAGCTCCCGAAGAGGCTGAGCCAGCCATGGAATCGCCCGCAGCTATCGTGCCCCTCCCGGAAGACGGCCAGCCCGTGTTCCGCATATTCTCAGGTGAGCACACGCCCGGGCAGGGCGCCGTGATGGTCCAGAACCGAGAGACGGACTTCATCTTCTACTCCCTCGAGCGTGGCCCCTCCGACATCCCTGCCATGGAGGCCTACATGCAGGGGATGGTGGACGGTGCGGGAGAGGACGCCATCCAGAGCGTGCTGGCAGCGTGCAGGGAATTCGACGTCCCGTGCGGCATCACCGCGGGTGTCGACGACATCGGCGAGCGGCTCGAACAGTGCTTTCGGGTGATCATCGTCACCGACCCGGAAGTGATGATCGTTGGAAGGGCCGCGACGGGGCGGAACCAGCGCGTGGGCGTTTGCCTCTGGGACCGTCTCGAGGAATTGCTGTACGCGGCCGATTACCAGGGTTAGACTTCGCCATGCGACTTTTTTTTCGAACCCTCCAACTCGTCTTCCTCATCGCGGCCTTCCTCGTGGAGGCGGCGGTACTCTACTTCGTGAGCAATCCCATGGTGCGTGCCGTCGTAGGCGTGCTCTTGATCTTTCCGATCGTGTGGATCGTAATCCGCACCAACACGGTCGAGACGATCTCGGACATCCCCGACGCGAACAAGAAACGGCGCTTCAAGGGCCTGCGGGCCCAAGTCGTCCAACTGCTCGACGAGATCCGGCGGCTGAACTGGTTGGCCGTCGATGCGGAACGCGGCTTCCGCAACCGTGACGCAGCGATGCACGAGATGGACCGTATCGAGAGCCGTCTCAAAGACATCATCTCCGAGATCAGAAGGACGGCCGGTCAGTCGGCGGCGGAGCCTGAACCGGGTGTCGAGGGCCTTGGGGCTGAAACGGAGGAGGGGGCGGACGAGTCCGCGACTCCAACGGTGGCCGGCATTCTTCCTGCCGAGGGCGAGGCCACAATTCCTCCCGCCGAGGAAAAGTCCAACCCGTAACCGTCCGCGAACAGTCAGCTACGCGCAACTCAACGGGAAACCTTCGCGGGAAGGGGCACCATGACGTGAGAGGAGGGCTTTCCGGGCCACATCAGCCATGGGCTGCCACCGGAAGGAGCAAGCGGAAGACCGGTCGCCTCCGGGGTCATGTAGGGGAGGTACATCGCATGCAACCTCCCACCCGTGGCCGGGTCGGTGGTGGCTGGATCGAAGGTTTCGGTCGCGAAGGAAAGGTTGAACACCATGGCCGCCGTCTCCGGCATCTTCAGCCGGCCAGCCTCGACTTCTGCCCAGCGAGCTTCTTGACGCGCCATCCCCTCCACCCCCGAAGCGCTCAACTCACGACCTTTGGCCATGAAGGGTTCGAGACTCTCGTGATAACAGGAGGCTTGGAATGTGCCGTCGCCTGGTCGGTCCGCAATGCAGATGACCCCGCTGCCTTCCCGAATCGTCACCAGAGCACCCTCGTCGTTCCATTCCCTTACCTCTGCGCGCTCGCGGAACTCCGCAGGAGCCGCGAGCACCGCACGCGCGATCTGCAGTTCGTCGGATTGCTCCACCCTGGTTCCTTCCCAGATCACCATGTCCGAGATGCCATCACGAATCTGAAATCCGGTCGCCACCTCGTTGTCGACGACGAACTCGACCCATAGGTCCAGTTCTGTCTCGAACAACTCGCCATCCCGCATCCATCCGGGATGGAACACGGACCCCGTTACCGGCACCATCATCACCTCGACCACTCCGCTCTCGTTGCCCAGGTTTCCACGCAAGCCCCAAAGCGCCGTGAGATATCCGCCCGAGTAGCTCAGCTCCATTCGCGAGTGCATACGAGGGCGCTCGGCCTTCGGAAACGCTTCAGGCGGTGGTCCCAACCACTCCACGTCGTAGACCCCGGGATAGGGCGCGGCAGCGTCCGCCTCGAGGGTCAACGTCTGCGTGGGCTGCACGTCCACGCGCATCGGCACGGAGATCGTTCCCCACGAGAAGACCATATCCATACCATCGGCTCTGACCTCTGGGAACGAGAAGGTGAGCGCCTCGACGTGGGGAATCTCCTGCGGCGTAGCCGAGATGCGGATTTGCTCCTCCGACAGCTCAGGGCGCATCGTGTGGAAGATTCGGTCACTCGGATCCAGAATGATGGCCCACTCATCCGGGTCCGCGATCATCCACACCGAATACCTGCCCTCTGGAACCGACACGCCGTTGATCTCGACGTCCTTGCTGAACTCGAAGGTCGTCGCCCAGTTGGCTCCCGGGGTCCAGATGTGCCCCCAGTCCACGATTCCGCCGAAGACCGGCGAGCGACCGCGTGCGTGCGGACGTCCGTAATCCACGGAAATCGTCGTACCGTCCACGGTCTGGGTCACGAGGGATCTCTCGCTTCCCCTTATCTGCGCGTCGAGAGGGAGCGCGGGCGCCACCATCGCCACGACCACCGCGAGAAGCGCAAAACGCCGGGTATTCATGAGCCCTCCTGCATGGCTTGGAGTGACCGCTACGGGGAGGCAACGCAGCCTGCGGTCACCTATTCGAAACGTGCGTCCGTTGCGTTCCTAATCTGCTCGAGCGTCTGGCCTTCCTTGTGACGCCGGTAGAGGAGGCGGGCATGATCCTGGCAGATCTCGCACCACTGAGCCATCCCACCCTCCTCGAAACAGGTGAGGAGCGAATAGTAGCCGGGAATGTCCGCGCATCCGCATGTGCATCGGATTCCGTCGGCCATCGCGGGAATCTCCCGGATCATATCGTAGACGGGCGCGGCGGCGGCGTTGCCGAGTTGGTCGAGGGTGAGGACTTTGGAGGCGTCGATGCCTGCTCGGGGCACGGGATGCTCGACCCGATTACCGCCGAGCAGAGCCAGGCCACGAAGCGGCCTCGCCCCGAACAGCAGGGCCGTAGCACCCAGGGGAAGCGCGGCTAAGAACTGCCTGCGCGATTGGCGGTCAACCGACATCTCCATCCTCCTCCGGCGGGATCCCTACTCGCAATATAGGACTTGGCTTTGCGCGGAGGAAAGGATCGAGGTCAAAGCTCTGAACTCGGGGGGGGGGGGCCGGCTCTCATGTAGACTCTCCAGCGATCTTGCATGGGCGAGGCCCCAGCACGACATTCGCGTTGGAGCCTCAACCCGAGGGTGTTGAATGGACGGCATCCAATGGTTCGTCGCTGAGAGACCGGCGCACGCAGAGCGACAGGGCCGATGAAGTGGCGCGGCGGTTTCCTCCTGGCTGCGCTGCTCATCCTCGCGGTTCCCGGCATCTCCCTCGCCCAATCCACCCGGTGCGATGCCGACACGCTCTCTCGCGCCGAGTTGGCGAGCGAAATGCGCAGGGTCGTCGACTCGCAGGCGCCGTTCGATCTGCTCGCCACGACGAACTGGATGCGCTTCCAGTCGGCCTTGTTCCTGCGTCTGGTGCGGACGGCAAGTGCGCTCAACCCCGCGGGCGGGGTAGTCTCGATTCCGGCCAAGGACCTTTTCTGGGAGTTCGTTTCGCTGGCCGGCATCGGCATCGACGAGGCTGAACGCGCGCCGGCCCACATGCTTTGGGCGCTTCACCTGGATCAAGAGACTCGGCTCGAATACCGGTCGGACAGCATCGTCCTACAAGTGAAGAAGGGCCTGGAGCCTGCGCTCGCCGTGAACGTCGGCATCACCTGGCCCGACCGCGAAGACGGTCAGGACAAGTACAGCTTCATCGACACGCTCTCGGTGCCCAAGCTCAAGGTGACCAACCGCCAGAAGGTGACGTTCCGCCTCCTGGACTTTGGCGACATGGTGGTCTACGACAAGATCAGCGGCACGTCGGGACGGCCCCTGAGTGGAGTACTCGGCGCCTTGTTCAAGGTGATAGGCGAAGGCGACGTAAAATACGCTCGTGCCGGCATGGGCGAAGACGGGGTTCAGGTCGTTCGCGCCAAGGCCAAGAAGCTCTTCATCAGCAGGACAGGCACCGTCACGATCTCTCCCGACGGGGTAGCCGAGAAGGATGTGCCGGAGAACCGCCCAGACCTGGCCGCGATCGCGGCTAGGCTCAAGGAGGATCTGGAGTTGGAGTACTATCCGTACAGGTGCTGGTGACGGGCGCTTTCAATACGCCGATCCCGTGCACGTCTTCTCCTGCCTCTGTGTCGCTACCAGCCAGCGAATCGCGGTGTCACGGTGTCTTAGGGTGGAGGGCCGCCCGCGCTTTGCGGGTTGGTCTGACCGCCGTAGCTTGCACCTGGAGTCAGTAGTCTTGCGAGGTAGGAGGGAGCGGGACCATGATCGCTTTCGAAATTGTGATGGTTGCGTTGGGGGCGATTCGCGCCAACGCGCTGCGGTCGATTCTCACGACGCTCGGCGTCGTGATCGGGATCTCGGCCGTGATCGCCATGGTCTCGCTGGGGGAAGGCGCACAGCGCTCCGTCGCAGACCAGATCGACCGGATGGGCACGAACGTGCTCACGATCCGGGCCAACCAGCGCCATTTCGGAGGTGTGGCGACCGGTGACACCGAGGATCTCACTGTAGACGATGCCGAAGCCCTGCGGAACGCTTCGGGGGGCCTCCTGACCATCGTGCCCGTGATCTCATCCAGGACACAACTGGCCTATCTCCGTTGGAATTCGAACAACCAGGTCGTGGGCACCTGGCCCGAGTATTTCAGCATCTACAACCACGAAGTGGTGATGGGCCGCTTCTTCACCCCTGGCGAGAACCAAGGCCGGCGCAGGGTGGCCGTCCTGGGGCACGAGATCCCCGAGGCTCTCGGAACACCCACCGAACTCCTGGTCGGCGCCACGATACAGATCAGAGGGCAACCCTTCGAGGTCATTGGCGTGCTCGCTGAGAAGGGTGATTCGCGCGGCTTCAACCCTGACAACCAGGTCTTCATACCCATCTCCACAGCCCAGTACAGGCTCTTCGGCGGCCGGCGACGGCTATCATCCATCCTGGCACTGGTGAACGACGGCCGTCAGATGGACCAGGCCTTTGCCGACATCGACCGCGGGCTCCGCCGGCAGCACAAGATCACCCCGGGCGGAGACGTGGACTTCACGATCCGCAACTCGGCCGAGCTTCTGGAGACGGCCAACGAGGCCACGGCCACCTTCACGCTGCTTCTCGCAGGCATCGCGGCCATCAGCTTGCTCGTGGGTGGCATCGGCATCATGAACATCATGCTCGTCAGCGTCACCGAGCGGACTCGTGAGATCGGTGTCCGCAAGGCGCTGGGCGCCACGCGCAACGCCATCCTATTCCAGTTCCTGGTCGAGGCGACGGTCCTCTGTGGGATGGGCGGGGTCCTGGGAGTGGCGGCCGGAATCGGCGGCTCGAGAGCCATGACCCGGATCGCCAACTGGGAGACGGCAGTTTCAGTTGACGCGATCCTGATAGCCCTGGGCTTCAGCGTCGCGATCGGGCTCTTTTTCGGCATCTGGCCCGCTCGCCGCGCGGCCCGCCTCGACCCTATCGACGCGCTCAGATACGAATAACAGGAGCCGATATCCTGAACGCTCCCCGTACGCGTATCATGGGCGTCGTCAACGTGACGCCCGACTCCTTCTCGGACGGCGCCGATTTCTTGGATGCCCCCAGGGCCATCGCGTACGCGCGCACGCTGGTCGAAGAGGGTGCGGACCTTATCGACATCGGAGGCGAGAGCACGCGACCCGGCGCCCAGCCCGTGTCCGCCGACGAGGAGATGGCTCGAGTGCTACCCGTCATCGAAGGTCTTGCGGGCCGAATCGGTGGCGCGCTCATCTCGATCGATACCTGGAAGGCCTCAGTGGCCCGCCGTGCGGTCGATGCCGGCGCCCGCATCGTGAACGATGTCACCGGTGGCCGCGATCCCGAGATGTTGGGCACTGTAGCGGGTCTAGGAGCTGGCTACGTCCACATGCACATGCGCGGCACACCCGAGACCATGGCCACCTTGACCGACTATGACGACGTGGTCCACGAGGTGAGAGACGAGCTCTCCCGAGGCATCGCGCAGGCGAGGGAAGCCGGCATCAATGAGGTGTACGTCGATCCCGGGATTGGGTTCGCGAAGACCGCCGCCCAGAGCTGCGAGATCCTGAGCAGGCTCAGCGAGCTGGCCGACCTCGGTGCGCCGCTCCTCGTGGGACCCTCACGCAAGTCGTTCATCGGCCACATTACGGGACTGCCCCCCGACCAGCGCCTCGAGGGCACGATCGCCGCCGTGGTCATTTGCGTGCTCGGCGGCGCCAGCGTCGTGCGCGTGCATGACGTGGCCTCCGCAAGGCAGGCGCTCATCGTGACGGAGGCGATCCACGATGCGTGACCGTGTCTTCCTGGAAGAGGGCCGTGTCCGTGCCCGCATCGGCGTAACCGGGGCCGAGCGGTCGGAGCCCCAGCAGCTCATCATCGACCTCTCGTGGACCCCCGGCACAGGCGACGTCGATCAGGACGAGTTGTCCGAGGTGATCGACTACGCCGCCGTGTGGGAGTCCGTGGTGGAAGTCCTCGAGGCACGGGAGTTCAAGCTGATCGAGGCGCTGGCCGAGAAGATCGCGGCCACGTTGCTCAGCAGGTTTCCCATGCCGGACATCTCCGTCCGGATCCGGAAGCCGTCGGCGCTCGCCCATCTCGACGTGACCGCGGCGGGCGTGGAGATCCATCGGCGGGCTCTCGACACAGAGGCGTAGAATGCGGGCCTACGTAGGCGCCGGCAGCAACCTCGGGGATCGACAAGCACACCTCGACGGCGCGCTCGTCCGGCTGCGTGAGCGTTGCCCGGTGCGGAGTTCCCCCATCTACGAGACCGTCCCTGCAGGGCCAGTCGTGGGTCAGCCGCTTTTCTTGAACGCCGTGTTCGAGATGGACCTAGGGGAGCACCTGGGACCACGAAGCCTCCTGGACGAACTACTCGCCCTCGAACGCGCGGCCGGACGCGGGCGGCAAACGCCGCAGGGGCCCCGCACGCTCGACCTCGATCTCCTGTTCTATGGAGATCAGATCCTCGAGGCTGAAGGACTGGTTCTCCCCCACCCGCGCCTGCACCACAGGGCCTTCGTGCTCGTGCCCCTGGCCGATCTGAACCCGGACCTCCACCATCCGGTGATCGGACGGACGGTGCGGGAACTGCTCGACGAGTCGGAGCTGGAAGGTGCGGTCATACGACGATGGGAGCCGATGACGGATTCGGCGACACCGTGACGAGTCACCGAAACACCCCCGAAGGACTGATCCGCGCCCTTGGGCCGATTGCCGCCGGCGCGTTTGTGGTGACCAACATGATCGGCTCGGGGATCTTCACCATTCCCGCGTTCGTGCGCGTAGCCACGGGAAGCGCCCTGGGGTCCCTATGGGTGTGGGTCGCGGTGGGCTTGTTCAGTATGTGTGGCGCGCTTTGCTACTCGGAACTCGCCACCCATATGCCTCGCGCCGGCGGGGAGTACCGTTTCCTCACGGACGGTTTCGGTCAGGCGTGGGGATTTCTGAGTGGCTGGACCTCGTTCGTGGTGGGATTCTCGGCCGCCGTCGCTGCCTCGTCACTCGGCGCCATGGCCTACCTTGCGCCGCTGGTGGGCGGTTGGGACCCCGAGGCGCCGCTCATCGCCGGCCTCGGCGTTTCCCAGGGGGCGGCCGCAGCTTCCGCCTTGGTCCTCGGCCTTACGCTGGTCCACTGCATTGGCGTTCGCTGGAGCGGCAGCCTACAAACGGTCCTCGCCACGCTCGTGGTCGGTTCGATCGGCGTGATGGTCGTCGCGGGCTTCTCGACCGGTAACGGTGAGTGGTCCGGGCTCATGGCCCGCACGCAGCCGCAGAGTAGCTGGTGGGTGGCCTTCATCCAGGTTAGCTACGCGTACGCGGGGTGGAACGCGGCGGCCTACATCGCAGGCGAGGTTCGGGAACCGAGCAAGAACCTTCCCAAGGCGATTCTGGGCGGCACGCTGTTCGTGATGGTGGCCTACGTCCTGATCAACGCGCTGTTTTTCTATGCCCTGCCGGAGGCCGAGTGGGAGCCCACGATCGCTGTGGGGCACCTGGCGGCAGAGAGGCTTTTTGGCGAGACGGGCTCCCTGGCGGTGAGCGGCCTGATTGCGCTGGCGATGTTCGGCTCGGCGAGCGCCATGATGGCAGTGGGCCCGCGAATCTACTTCGCCATGGCCAGGGACGGCGTGGCGCCCCGGTTCCTGGCCGAGCTCTCCGACAGAAGTGTGGTGCCGACCCTCGCCATCGCCGCACAGGGTGGGCTCGCCGCCATCCTCGCGTTGACCGGTGCGTTCGAGGTACTGCTGATCTACATCGGCTCGTCCCTGTTGCTGTTCAACGGGCTCACCGTGGCCACACTCTTCGTCGTCCGGCGCCGCAGACGGAGCGCCGGTGGCGACGGGTCCACCCTATTCAGGACGCCCCTTCATCCGGCCCCCGCGGTCATCTTCTTGGCCGTGACCATCGCCGCCTGGATCAACGGCCTGATCGACGCGCCGCTACCCACCGGGGCGGCCCTGGGCACGATGGCCGTGGGCGGGGCCATCTACCTCGTCGGCACCCGCCTCGGTTGGTTTCAGAACACCTGAGCAACGGGGCGGGCCAGCGTGTCGTACCCTATATTGCGTAGCCCCCCATTTTTTCGGAGAAACCAAGGAGCTGACATGACCAGGCTGGCCTTTCTTCTCGTGGCGCTCACGCTGCTGGCCCCCCAGACGGCACTCGCACAAAGTACCTCTATGAACTTCTTCATCACCAGCACGGGTCCGGGCGACGGCGCCGCCCTTGGTGGTCTGTCCGGCGCCGATCAGCACTGCCAGGACCTGGCGTCCGCCGCAGGAGCGGGAGACCTGACCTGGCACGCGTATCTGAGCACGACCGCCACCGACGCCATGCCCGCGGTCAACGCTCGCGACCGGATCGGTGAAGGGCCCTGGTTCAATTTCGCGGGGATCCAGATCGCGGCGAACGTTAACGACCTGCACAGCGACACCAACAACCTGACTAAAGAGACCATCCTCTCCGAAAAGGGCGAGATGACGAACGGCCGGGGGGACAGCCCGAACATGCACGACATCCTCACCGGTTCACAGCTGGACGGGACCACCTTCCCGGGCGAGGAAGACACCACGTGCAGCAACTGGACCAGCGCGGGAGAGGGAAGCGCGCGGGTCGGGCACCACGACCGGCAGGGCGGCGGGCAGAACCCGACCTCGTGGAATTCGGCGCACGGCTCTCGAGGCTGCGGCCAGGAGGACCTCCAGGGCACAGGCGGTAACGGCTTCTTCTACTGCTTCGGGCTCGGCTGAGCCCTCGAGGCCGTTCCCAGGCCATGGTGCAGGCTGGCCGTTGACCTTCTCATGCCGAATTGCTAGAAGAAGATGATTTCTCCGGAGCCACCCCCAAAACGCGGGTTTACGATGTTGTTGAAGATCGAGCCGAACGTGTAGGACAGGCTGAAGTTGGTAAAGTAGGTGAAGCTCGTCTCCAGGGCCTGTCGCCTGAGTAGGATGTCCGTGTCCGTGGCCCCCGCTGACGGAAGGAATATCTGGTTGCGGACTCGGGACGCAAGCCCGAACACGCGCAGGTTCAGCCCGCGGACGATCCGGAACGTCACGTTTCCGAATACGGAAAGGGCATTCTTATCGAGATCATCCACGAAGCTCGTCCCGGAAAGCGATACGCTGGCCGTGCCCCAGGGCTGCCGTAGTCCCAAGGCCGCTGTAAGGCTCTGCTCGTAAAGGGTTTCCTCCATCTTGTCGAACACCGTCACTTGGTCGTATTCGACGCTCGAGAATCCTATTCGATATTGAAAGGTGAGGGAACGGCGGCTCGACTCGTCGTAGGGGAAGACGTTGTACTCCACGGCAGGTTGGATGCGCAGCCGTATATCCTCATTGGTGAACGTAGATGAGGTCAAGGTGGCCCGAATCCCCGCGCCCCAGAGTGCGCCGACGGACTTTACGATCAACACATCCATTCCCGATCTCCGCCGGATGCTCGTCTCGGTGCTCTCGGCAAGTTCGAATTTGCTCTCGCTGTAATTGACCATCGAGCGCCAGTCGAACTTCCACGCCTCGCTCGTGCGGCGCGCTGAGAGGGACCCGTTCACGGCTTTCGATGTGAAGAGGGATTGTCCGTTGGTGGACCCACCGACGGTGACCCCGAAAACCCAGAGGTTCCACGGGTCGTGCGGTTGTGATTGTTCCCCACCGCCGGCCTCAGCACCGACATCGCTTTCGGGCGCGCTGAACTCGATTCTGAGACGCTCGGCCATGGGCGTCCGGGCCACGTACCCGAGCAATCCATGCTTGAATCTCTCCGCGAGTCCGCGCCGACGCTCGTCCGAAGTGTCCGTCGAAGAAGACATATACGTGAGTTCACTGTCCTCTCCCGTGAAGCCGCGCCGGCCAAGGAACGTGATTTCATAGCTCGTGCCCCCACCGGCCGCCGTGGAGGAAACCAGAATGTGGATGTCAGCATCCTGTCGGTCACGAACCCAACTCACCCAGGGGATTTCTCTCCTGTTGAAATCGAAGTCGCGGCAGCCCGGGGCCTGGCAATCCATGAAGACACGGACTGTTTCGAGGCTCGAGGGAGTCTCCTGCGCCCAAGCGCTCGGTGAAAAAAACAGGGTCAGGCATCCTACGATCCACACACACCTCACACTCCACACCATGGGTGGCCCTCGGTAAAGGGATAGAACTGGTCGTCGCGGATTAGATGCACGAATCGTGCCTCACGTTGCACGCGCCAACCGCCACTCTCTTGCTCAGCGGCTGGCCGTCGGGCACGTCAGCCGGTGTCTCGAGGTCCGGCGGACCAGATTCCGTGCAGTGTCAGATCGGAGTGATCGCGGAGGAGAGGTGCGCCTCTTCGGAGTACCGTCGCGGATAGGCTCCGAAGCCCCGTTCGACGCGCCCACCGATGATCGCTTCGCCTCGAGATTAACATCTTGCTCTCGATATCGGCTTGCTCTTCGAGGTCAAAGATTGTTGCGGGCGCCCGGTGCGCGTGCAATACTGAAGTGTCGATCCGAGCACACAATTAGAAGGATGGGGCCCCATGCCACGTCTCCGCGACAAAGCCGTACTTTTGTTCGCCCTTCTCGCCTCCGCTGGAACCACGGTCTCGGCCACCGGATGCTCGTCGTCCGACTCGACGGGTCCTGCGCAAAGCGCCTGTGAAACGAACAACACCGCCCTGGTCTCGTTCAGGAACAACTCCAACACGAACCGCACGTACAACGTGATCTGGGACGGCGTTAATCGCGCCACGATCACACCCGGCTCTGAATCCGAGAAGTTCACGGTGGCCGCAGGCGTGCAACATACCCTCGTGTTCCGCTACACGAATACCAATACCAACGCGTGCACTCCCTCGACGCCCACCCTGGCCCAGTGCTCAAACATGTGGTTTAACTGTACCTTCTGAGGGTAATCTGATGAGGAAACCACGTCGCAGTGCCTGGGTCGTGGTGGCAATCGCAGCCTGGCCGCTTTCCGCCCATGGCCAGGAGATGGAGGAGCCCGGCGAGGGACCGCGCCTGCGCACCATGCACGAAGCGCAGATCGCCGATCTCCGCGAGATGAAGGGGAAGTACGCCTCTTTGGCAGAGGCCATCTCCGTGGACTTTTGGGATTGGCGGCCCATGGAGGGCGTCCGGTCCGTGAGGGACGTGATGGCTCTGGCCGCCGCCGAGGCCTACCTGTTCCCCACGATGTGGGGCTTCGAGGCCCCGGCCCACGTGCGCGCAGGTTTCACCGACGAACTCGCCCGTCTAGGCGACCTGCGAAAGCCCGAGGTCATCGACGAGATCACCGTGGCCTTCGATCACTCCATCGGTATCGTCGAGAACATGAGCGGGACCGACCGTTACAGGAGGACGTCCTTTTTCGGGCGGAGCGTGGACGTCCAAACCGCGATCATGCTCGCCGCAACGGACATGCACGAGCATCTCGGACAAGCCATCGCATACGCGCGCACGAACCATGTCGTGCCGCAGTGGAGCCGGAGGGATGGCGGCGACTAAGCTCCCGACAGCCTCTTATTCGTAGGGTCCGAACAGGCGGTTGCCGGGAGCATGGGGGTCGTCCCCGCGGAAGAATTGGTGGACCATGTCCATGAACTCCAGCAGGCTCATCGCTCCATCGCCGTCCGCGTCCAGGTCCATAAAGACCTGACGGGCCAGCGCTGCGCTCAGACCGTAGACGTTGTAATAGTCGCAAAACTCATCCGGGCCGATGACGCCGTCACCATCTGTATCGAAGATCCCGAAGAGCATCGAGGCGATGGACGCGACCTCTGAGTCGTAGCGATCGTCGTTCTCGATCACGACACCCCAGTAGTCCAGCCACTCGGTAAGGTCGACGCTCCCGTCTTGATTCGTGTCCGCCGACTCTCTCAGGGCCTCCCAGCGTTGCAGGAACGCCTCGCTGAGGGTCTGATCCCGCGGCGATCCGGCGACGAGGCCGTGCAGCACACGAACGTTTTCGAGGACCCTCTCGAAATCGCGGAGCCCGACGCAGCCGTCGTCGTCGACGTCATAGACCGTGAAGTACCGCGCCAGTTTCATGCGCTGGAGTGGTGTCAGCATTGGAGTGTGTCCCCCCGCTCAAAGAGCAGGAAAGCCCTCGGGCGGCTTTCTGTGATGTGTGCCTTGCTCGTAGGCATAGGCGTATTTGAACAAGAGGAGTTCGTCATACGGGCGTGCCAAAATCTGTAGGCCCGCCGGCAGATTGCCGTAGGTGAACCCCATCGGAACGGTGATGGCAGGCATGCCGGTGGCCGGGGCCACGAGCTGGCTGTTGTCTCCTTTGTACTCCTCCCGGGCGCGATCGATATGGGCCGGAGGATTCCTCCACGTCGGGTACACGATCGCGTCCACGCGAGCCTGATCCATTGCCGTCACCAGGTCCGACAGGTAGGCCTGGCGCCCCTCGTTCTCCAGGTAATCATGGCAGGGCGGGTCGGCGTCGGCCGGATGCACGTCGAGCGGCGAGTTCGCGTACCGGCGCAACGAGCGCTCGACGTAAGGGGAGTACTCACCGGTCTCGAGAACCTCCATGACATCCTTGATCGGTGCGGCGTCGCCGAGCGACTGGAGGTACACGTGCATGTCGTAACGAAAGCGTCCACAGAACATTCCCGACCGGCGAAGCTGCTCCTGCACATCGAAGTCGAACGGATCGACGATTTCGGCGCCTAGGCGGACCAAGTCCGCCACAGCCTGCTCGAAGACCCGAGCCACCGCAGTGTCCGTGTCCTCTCCGTCCACCAGCGACCTGAGGACGCCGATCCTCGCTCCCTGGAGGGCGTTTGGCTCGAGGCCCTCCGTATAGTCCGCTTCCTTGCGGCCACGCCCAGCCTCGGTGTAGGGGTCGGCCGGGTCGTATCCCGCGACGACGTTGAAGATCTTCGCGGCGTCGATGACCGTGCGCGCTATCGGCCCGGCGATGTCACGGTCGAACGAAAGCGGAATGACCCCATCACGGCTAGTGAGACCGATGGTCGAGCGGATCCCCACCAGCGCCAGATGGGAAGCCGGCCCCCGGATCGAGTTTCCCGTGTCACTCCCCAGCCCGGCCACGGCGAAGCTGGCCGCGACGCCCGAGGCCGTGCCTCCGCTCGACCCGGCCGGTACGCGTTCGAGGTCATATGCGTTGGCCGTCGTGTCGTATGACGAGCTTACCGTCTGCCTGGGACTGAAGGCCCACTCGGCCATGTTGGTCTTGGCGATCACGACCGCGTCGGCCTCCCGAATGCGCCGCACCATGAAGGCATCGTCGGGCGGCAGGCTTCCCATCAGGGCGATCGAGCCACCCGTCGTCGGAAGGTCGTGCGTGTCGAAGTTGTCCTTCACCAGCATGGGCACACAGAAGAGTGGGCCGAGCTCCTCGCCGGCCGCCACGGCCGCGTCGATTTCGTCAGCCCGTGCGAGGGCGTTGGGATTCACGACCGTGATCGCGTTCACGGTGGACTCGTCGTACACCTCGATCCGGTCCAGGTAGGTCTGCACAACCATCCGGCACGTCGTACGGCCGTCGCTGATGGACTCCTGGATCCGGGCGATCGTCGACTCGACCACGTCGATGGGTTGTGCCGTGGGGCCACAGGCCGCGGCGGAAAGGGCCAAGACGACAACGGCGCGGCTTACTCCCAAACCCTGCATTGCGCACTTCCTGAGCGGGGGACCTCTGAGCATCTCGACAAGATCGGGTGGGGGGCGCCGCTTGTCGAACCGGTGAAGGGTGCGCCAGATTCCCGGCCATGACCAGAGTCGACCAGTTCGAGAGCGTCTTCCGCTCCGCCACCCGCACGATCTTCCACCCCGAGGAGGTGGAGATCGGCTCCGTCATGATCGTCTCGGACCAACCACCGGACGAGGCCGCCGACTTCGGGGAGAGGGTCCGTGCCTTCCTCGGTGCCCTCGACGCGGGCGAGAACCTCAGGTGGACGACGGTACACGGCGGCGAGTTCGACACCGTGCCCGAACTCCTGGAGTTGATCGAGAAGGAGAGGCCGGGGCTCGTGTGCACCTATCGCCATCTCCACTCCGACAGTTGGCGCTGGCCCTACACGCTCGGCGAGTACGTGGACGTCCTGACTCAAGCCACAAAAACGCCGGTCCTCGTGATGCCGCATCCAGAGCGGCCGGAACTCCGAGCGCTCACGGGCCATCGCACCAAAGCCGTGATGGCGGTGACCGGGCATATGACGGGCGACGACCGGCTGGTGAACTACGCGGCCCGGTTCACCGAACAGGGCGGCACGCTCCTCCTCGGCCACGTGGAGGACGACCATGTGTTCGAGCGTTACATGGAGGCCATCTCGAAGATCGAGACCATCGACACGGATTCCGCCAGAAAGGACATCCAAGCGCGTCTGCTCAAGGATCCGACCGACTTCATCGAGTCGTGCCGGGAGGGACTGGCGAGGCGCACGCCCTCGTTGAGCGTCGAGTCGATCGTCACCCGCGGGCACCGCATTCGGGAGTATCGCAGCTTGATCGAGGCACGCGAGGTCGACCTCCTGGTGATGAACACGAAGGACGAGGATCAGCTCGCCATGCACGGACTCGCCTATCCGCTAGCGGTCGAGCTGAGGTCCATACCGCTCCTGATGCTGTGAGCGGGCTCCTGCCTTGAACCTCCCGTCGATCTTCATGGTGCTCGCCGTCCAGGACGTGGCGCACGCTGCAGAAGTGTCGCTGGGGGTGACGCTCTTCTTCGCAATGATCCTGGTCGCGATGATCCTCTCGCTCGCGCTCGAGGAGAAGCTACACGCCAAGAAATCCTTGATCGTGGGGCTGTTCGCCATAGTCAGCCTGCTGTTGGGGGCGGTGCTGCTGCCCCTCCCGTACGGCCCCTACTCGATCGGTGGGCACCCGGTGGACATGCCGGTCTACATTCCGGCAATCGACTGGGGCGTGATCACGATCATCCTCGGCGCCAGCCTCTTCGTGGATGTGACGTCCCGCTCCGGGCTATTCACCTGGATCGCCATCCGGCTGACCAAGGCCTCAGGCGGCGACCCCGTGAAGCTGCTCTGGTACTACGGCCTCATGACCGTGGTCTTTTCGGCCGTGCTCAACAACGTGACCGCGATGATCATCGTGGGGTCGCTCTCCGCCGTGTCCCTCGGCAAGCTCGAGCGCTCCGACAAACTCCTGGGCTTCCTACTGGTCGAGGGGTTGCTCACGAACATCGGCGGGCTCCTCACGCTCATCAGCTCGGTGCCCAACATCATCGTGGGCACCGCGGCCGGAATCAGCTTCGTCGCGTTCTTCCTCAAGTCCGCCCCATTCGTGGCCGTGGTCACGGTCGTGACCATCATGATGGGGGCGAAACTCTTCGACATCCGTGGCCTCAAGACACCTGAAGAAATCGAGGAGGCAGGCGCGCTGGTCGCGGGCTTCAACGAGCGGGACGGCATCGAGAGCACCGGCTTCTTCTGGTTCGGCGCGGCGATGCTCGTGCTGTTCATTCTGGCGATCGCCACTACGTCGGTGATGCCCTATGTGGACGAGCTCGGGATGGGGTTCGTGGCCATGGCCTTCGCGGCTGTGATGCTCGTGCGCTACAAGCACGAGGTGGACGAGTTCTACCGCACCATCGACTGGGATTTGCTGGCGTTCTTCGCCGCGCTCTTCGTGGTGATTTCGGTGATGGAGCACGCCCAGGTGCTGGCGCTCATCGGCCACGGAGTGGAGACCTTGATCGCGCTGGGACCCAGGCTCGGCACTACCGCCGTCTTGCTGTCGGCGGCGGCCTTCAGCTCGGTCACGGACAACATCCCGCTGGCCGCCATGTTGGCCAAGATCATCGAGGGCATCCCGATGGCCGGAGGTGGCGTGCGCCCGCCCACGGACCCCCTGTGGTGGGCGGTGATCTTCGGGGCCAATCTCGGCGGCAACATCACACCGATCGGGTCGGCCTCCACGCTGGTCGCGGTCACGATCATGCACAAGCACGACGTGCCGCTCTCGTTCGTCGGGTTCGTGAAGGCGGCGGCGCCGTTCGCCACGCTGCATCTGGCGTTGGCCGTGGTGTACGTGCTGTTGTTCATAGCGTAGGGGCGGAGTCTGGTCCTTACGAAGATTCGGCCGCAGGGCGCAGTTGCCTTGCGCCTTGCCTCCCCGCCGAGGAATCTTGGCGCATGACTCGCTCAATCAAGAACTTGCTAGCGCTCGGCGCGGTCCTCGCCGCCCCGCTCGCAGCCCAAGCCCAGATCTCCGAAGATCTGGTGCGTTCGTACCTCTGGCCCGCTACCCATGCGGACTTCGACAAAGCCGCCGCCACGCTCGCGTCTGATTCGACCCTGGTGGGCGTCAGCAGGATGCAGATCCACGACCTCGTCGAGTTGATGAGGAGGGGCCGGCCGGCCACGCCCACGACGCTGCTCGCCCCTGAGCGAGACTCCGTGGACACGTTCACCGTTTCGGCGCCCGGAGGTAGAGAGATTCCGGTATGGGTACGCGTGCCCAGCCGTTACACGCCCGACGCGCAGTGGCCGCTCATGTTCGCGATGCACGGCGGTCCGCCTGGAAGCGAGGAGGGCGCCGTCCGAAGCGCGCAGCGCATGGTCCAGGTTTGGGTCGAGGCGGCCGAGAAGGCCGGCTGGATCGTGGCATCGCCGGCCATGGTTTCCACCGTGTCGCGCGACGGACGCACCCAGGACCGGCTGCCCTACGAGATCTTCCACCCAGAGGAAGCGCGAGCAGTCATAGACGCAGTGCGCGAGCGGTACAGCGTGGCGCCGGACAGGATCGTCTCCACGGGCATATCGCTCGGATCGAATTTTTCCATCGGCTTCGCCGCCGCGCACCCCGACTGGTTCTCGGCGATCGTGCCTGTTTCAACCGAAGGCGAGTCCCGGGAGCATCTGCTGCGGAACCTCCAGTGGGTGCCGACTTATGTGCTGGAGGGGTCACAGGACCAAAACATCCGCGGGGTCGGTGGGCCCCGTGCTTTGAGCAACATCATGACGGCGTTCGGATACGACCTGACCTACAGAGAGTTCAGCGACCGGGCGCACGAGGGCTTCCAGGACCACTACGACGACGTGCTGCGGTGGCTGGACAGCCGCCCCCGGCGCGTAACGCCCCGCGAGGTTCTCCGCGTGCCACACTCGGGGATCATGCCTGTCGCGCGGCGTGTGCATTGGATCGAAGCGGACACACGTCAGGCGCTCGTGCACGCCCGCGTCTCGTCACCCACGCGGATCGACATCACTGCGCGATGGGCTCGTGAGTTGACCCTCTATCTCAATGACGAGCTCATCGACCTCGACGAGCCCCTCACCGTGGCCATCAACGGCCGCCGTGTCTTCTCGGGCACCGTCCCTCGGTCGGTCCGCACGGCACTCGAAGAGGCCAGGCTCCTGAAGGACGAGCGTCGAGTCTACGCGGCACGGCTCACCGTCGAAGTCCCGGTTTCGGCCAACGTCGCACCGGTGGCCGCAGGGCTTTGGGAGGCCTTGGCGCCAAAGCATCCCGAGGGGCAGTTGTCGTTCTGGGAGATGTACGCCGTGCGCGCGCTCGAGGAGCGATTCCCCGACATGGGCTTCGAAGGAGAAGAAGTTTCGCTTCCCGAGGGAGCGCCGGCGCTCGTATCCGAGCAGGTGGCCCTGCGCGTGACAGACGTCACGGATGGATCCGCGGTGCACACGGCCGGGCTCGAAGCCGGTGATCTGCTGTTGTCCGTGGGCGGCGAGCCGTTCTTCCGCGACCGGGGAGGAGTGGCCGGCCTACACCATTGGCTGCTGAGGGAGTTGAGGGAAACGCCGGCCCCGTACGAGATGACCGTCTGGCGTGACGGTAGGCTGGTGACCCTCGAAGCCAACTACCAGTTGGGCCCGTACGTTCAGCCAGGCTCTGGAGCCTCCTAGACCGTTACGGGCTCCCACCCTCCAGGATCTTCGCGAGATGGACCGTGTCGATGTTTCCTCCCGACACGACGCAGACCACCTTCCCTGAGCCCGCCTTGCCCTCGAGGGCGGCGGCGACCGACGTGGCCCCGGCGCCCTCGGCGATGACACGCGCCCGGAGCGCCAAAGTCCGAATCGCGTCGACGACCGCGGCAATCGGCATCACGAGAGACCCGTCGAGAAGGCCGCTGGCCAGCGGCCACATTTCGGGCAAGACGCTCTTGCCGCCGATGCCGTCCACAAAGGTCTGGACCCGGTCGACCTCCTGCGGTGACCCCTCGCGAAGCGAAGCCGCGAAGGGTGCCGCGGTCTCCACCTCACCCGCGAATACGAGCGTGTCAGGCTTGAGCGCCTTCACGGCTGAGGCGATGCCGCACGAGAGGCCTCCGCCGCCGTAGGGCACGACCACGGCGTCCACGTCGGGCAGGTCTTCGAGGATCTCGAGCCCGATCGTGCCGTTCCCGGCGATCACGGCCGGGTCGCTCACCGGATGGACGAAGAACCCCTCCATGCCGGGATACTCGTGCTCCAAGATCACCCGCCACCAATCCTCGAACGGGACCGGGATCACCTCTCCGCCCAACCGGGCGATAGCGTCGAGTTTGTTCTGCGGGGCATGGTCCGGTACGACCACATGGCACGGCACCCCTAGGCGCCGTGCATTCCAGGCCACGCCTTGAGCCATGTTGCCGGCACTCGCCGTGTACACGCCCCGGGCAAGGGCCTCCGATCCGGCCAACGCCATGGCGTTGCCGGCACCTCGCAGCTTGAACGACCCGATCGGCTGGAGGTTTTCGAGCTTGAGATAGATCTCCGCCGGCGCTTCGGGGATATCCAGCCGAATCAGAGGTGTGCGCAGCGCGATGTCACGGATGCGCCCCTGCGCCTCACGGATCGCCGTCAGATCAATTGGATCAATCGGTCGCATCCACGCGCCCTCCGAGTTCTACCCTGGCGCCGACGCCTTCGGCGCGCGCGCGTTCGAGCACGTAGTGGGCGGAAGCCAGGTCTTCGACCGCCAGGCCCAGCGACTTGAAGAGCGTGATCTCGTCGTCCGAGGCGCGGCCGGCCACCTGGCCCAACAGGAGTTCCCCGATCTCGCCCAGAATGTGCGCGTCGCCGATGGCGCCCTCCTCCCTGGGGAAGAGGAAGTCTCCCGCCTCGTTGACGGTGGACTCCCGCGAATCGACGAACAGGCGCGACCTCACGACCGCCGCCGTGTCCAACTCGCGTGTCGTGCGGACGCTCGATCCCACCGCGTTGATGTGGGCGCCGGGAGCGATCCAGTCGCCAAAGAGCACGGGCTCTCGCGCCGAGGTGGTGGTGCAGATCAGGTCGGCGCCCTCCACAGCCTCCCGGGCCGAAGCGACCGCTTCGACCGGAACACCACGGCGGGCCGACTCCCTCTCCGCAAAGGCGGTCCGGCGCTCTTCGTTGCGGCTGAACACCCGCACGCGCCGCACTTCACGGACCTCCAGCATGGCCTCCAGATGCGTCCGGGCCTGAACGCCCGATCCTATGATCGCCAGATCGTGGGCGTCTTCGCGCGCGAGCAACCGGGTGGCCACACCGCTCGCAGCAGCTGTGCGGATGGCAGTGATCTCACTGGCATTCATGATCGCGACGGGCAAGCCGTGCTCCGTCTCGAAGAGGGTGACGAGCCCTTGGTGAGAGTCGAACTCTGTGCCGTGATTCCTTGGGAATACAGCGACCACCTTGAGCCCCAGCGCTGCCGGAGATCCGAGATACCCCGGCATCATCCCTAGAAGGCCCATGTCCGGCACGCGCATCGCCGACCGCAGGGGGTTGATCGCGTCTCCCCGACCCAGGGTTGCGAGCGCCTCCGCCATGAGCTCGATGCACACGTCCATGGGCAGGAGCCGGCGGACCTCGGACTGCGTGAGGATTACGGTCGACATGACTCGATCCTACGGGCTCTCAGCCGCCGAACTCTTCTTCCAGCAGCATCGTAGCGCATTCGAGGAACAGCGCTCTATTCGAGGATGGATCAATGCTCTTGGCACATTCCATGACTCGGTCGTCGCTCATCATCATGCGGTCGTAGAATCCGTGAGTCGCTCGCCAGAGCGAGGTCATGCTGCGGGTGCCATCGCGAAACTCCCACGACGCTTCGACCCCTTCCGAAGCGGTGGGGAGCACGGCGTACTGCTCGACCGATTCGCGGCCTGGACGGGTGGACCGTGTGACCTCCGCGCGGACGTAGCCGATCGCCGCAAACTCTCCTCTGGACACGGCCCGCCAGGCCTCTTGGGTCAAACCGCCCCGCCGGTCCACCTCGAGCGCACTCTCCTGAAGGCGGCGAGCGAACGCCTCCCCGGCGAAGATCGGATAGGCCGCCAGCTCCGTGACTCGGAGCTGTCCGGTGGCGTTACCACCAATGACGCCGTCTTCAGGGTACTCGACGGACCAAACGCGCTCGCCCGTTTCGGCCACGACAGCGATGGGTCCCGTTCCGTACTTGCCCATGAACGTTGCCCCCTCGGCGACCCAGGCGGCCACGATAGCCTCCTGAAACACCTCCTCTTGCGCTGGCTCCGGGAAGAGTCCACACGCCAAGGCAAACGGAGCGAGGGCGGCCGTTACGATTACTCCACACTCGGTTGGGCGCATGGATCGATGGTACAACCCACTCCCGCCAACGTCCAGGCATACGTTGGGTGTGGCGCTCCAAGCCAGCGACGAGCTTTAGGCGGTTTCAGGCCTGACCGGCTCCAAGAACTCCCGCCCAAGCTCCCATTGGATCCACCGAGCGAACTACCCGTATTCCTGCGGCGGCCAGTTCTCGGAACGTCTCGTCGGCCTGCTCGGTAAAGTCGACCACTCCCGGCACGACCACCGGTGAGGTACAATCCTCCAACAGGTAGACCCGCTCAGGCAGCGCCGCGTCGCGCGCGCGGAACATCCGCAGTAGGTCGGCCGCGGTCCAGGCCACACAGTGACTCTTGGCCTGACCCGCCACGATCACCGCATCGAAGTCGGCCAGCCTGTCGACGAGGGCTTCGTTCACGGCACCGATCGGTGCGCCGTGCGGTCCGGTGATCACTTCAGGTCGCAGCACCGAGTAGTGCTCGGTGAGCGGGTTGTCCCCTTTGGTCTCGAAACGGGGAGATGTCTCACGCGCCACGCCATGGAAGAAGAGCGCCTCCTCCACCGCCGAGACGAGAGCGTGCCCGACACTCCCGAGCATCGCGTGATAGGGCCAGATCATGAGTGGGTACCGACCCTCTTCCAGCGTCCGGGTATAATGCAGCGCATGCTGCCGCAGGAACTCGGCGTCGCCACCGGCCACCACATCGGCCACTGCCGGATTTACACTCCACACACCATCCTCGATGTCGCTAGCAGTGATGACGGTGGCAGCGCCCGTAGGGTGCTCGCCCGCATGGTCGATCCAGAACACCGGGTGGAAGATCTGCACGGCGGTGTGGGTATCCAACGTAGCCACGATCGAAGTGATGCGATGCAGGTTCCGGTACACGAACTCGCATAGGCGCACGTTGTCCTCCACCGCGCCGGTGCCTGATCGTCCGGCGACGAAGAGCTCATGGCCCGGCGTGCAGAACGTGTTCTGGCAATCTACGAGCATGAGACAGATACGCAGATTATCGGCCGACGCTGGACCTATGTGGTGCGTGCCTGCCCACGCTCGAGCCTGGGCCTCTCGTGTCGCATAGTCCACGGGCCAAACCCGGCCGACGCTGGCTGGATCGAAATGTGGAGGAATGGGAAGCGAATTCATCGCAGCGCACCGGGTCGGAAACTAGTAATCCACGCGGCCCTGCTGGGCGGTCCAGTGCTCGAACGGAGTCAGGGCCTCTTCGGCGAGCAACCTCTGAGCCGGTATGCTCCGCCCGGCGATGTCCATGGCCAGTTCGTCATAGATGAACTGATCGTCGAACCCGACGGCGGCCGCGTCGACCCGCGTCGCCGCATAGTAGATCCGTTCCGCCCGCGCCCAGTAGATCGCGCCCATGCACATCGGACACGGCTCGCTACTGCAATAGATCTCACAGCCGGTCAATTGAAAGTCGCCGAGGATCCGGCAAGCCTCACGGACGGCCATCATCTCGGCATGCGCCGTCGGATCATTCATGGCCGTCACGCGGTTCACGCCCGTGGCTACGACCTGACCCTCCCTCACGACGACCGCCCCGAATGGGCCACCTTCTCTGGACTCCACATTCTCGGTGGCAATCCTGATTGCCTGACGTAGAAATACTATGTGCCGCTCGTCGCTCATGCCGACCCGGTCATATCAGAAGTGAGGAGAGTTCAGATGCTTCGGCAGGCGCCTATGATGTGCCGATCCGCCTCCCTGGGCTTCCCGATGGTCTCGAAGAACTCATCCAGATATTCCGTGAGCCGGTCGCGGCTCCGCCGGTCCAATCCTTCCTGGTTGGCAATCAGTTCGTCGATAGCGGCCCGACGCTCGGCGATGTCGGCAAAGATCGCAGAAAAATCCACATCGGGGCGGCAAAATCCGCGGAAGACCCGTTGGCGGACGCTGCGGGTGTTGAACAAAGGGTCGGGCTTCGCGTACCGCGCGTCGACGAGGCCGCTCCAATCGAAGTCATAGGGGATTGGAAAGTGCGTGAAACCCGCGCCTCGGAAAAGCTTGATGTTGTGGAAATGGACGAGCGAGAAGTCCGTATTGCCCACCATGTATTGGAAGACGGTTACCAGTGCGGCGCCCTCGCTATCGTAGTCATAAGGGCTCACCGCGGGAGCCTCTGCCAGCAGGCCTCCCAGCCGGGCGGCCATCGCGTCTTCGTCCTCGATCAGGAATCCGTATCGAACGACCGGATCATCCTTCCCACGAGCATCCACATACGTGATTCGCGCAAGGCGGACGCGGAAGCTGATATCGCTGAGCAGATTGTAGATCCGGTAGACCAGGTACTCCTCGACAAGATTCACTTCATACGAGTCGCGGTCCTGGCAGTGTGTGACGAGCTTGAGCTTGTCCTGACCCTCGAAGACAGTGCCCTCCACGCTCTTCTTCGGAAAGTTGAGCCGGAGTGGGGGATACTTGCACGTGCTCCTCTTGAGACGATACCGTCCGCGGGTTTTGATCTTGAGTTCCAGTCCGTCCACGTCGGCGGCGGCCGGGCCGAAGAAAAGTTCGGCCGGCTCGTAGTCGCTTTCCTGTTTACGGTCCTTGTGGATGTCGTTGAAGTCCGCAACCAACGTGAAGTGGAGCGTCTCATTTGAAGCGAAAAGCGGTGGGACCTCCTCCTGTGCGGAGAGAAGCGCGGGAATGACCACAGCGAAAGTCGCGAGCCGAGCAACCATTGCGTTCACCCTCCCAGCTTAGCCTTAAGTCCTTTTCTTGAGTCCCTTCAAGGACCGCAACTCCGCGGCGCGCACGTGATCGCCACCGGCCTTCCGGATGCTGTCCAGAAGCGCCCCCGGCGAGACTCCGTCGCGGAGTCGTACGAGGTACTCGAGTATCGAGATACCCTCGGCTCCCGGGAGGATCTCCGCGAGGCGCCAGCGCACGGTCAACCGCTCGAGGACCGGTTCCGCAGCCTCCTGGCACGGCCCGGCTTCTTCCGTATGAAGCATGAGGACCGCGTAGAGCTTCCGGTCTCTGGTCACTTCGGTCTCGGCCTCCAGGTATCGCTCCATGCGTGACACCCGGTCCGCGACTTCCCTCAGATCCTGCTCCGTCATCGCGCTCAGAAGTTGCTTGTCACCGATCGCGACCGCGCTCTCGGCCGACCGTGGCCCGGCGAGTACGTCGCCGAGATCCAACGCCCTCGTGCGGTCCTGCTGATCGACATAGATGTTGCCGAAGTTGAACTTCCACAGCAGGACGTTGGTGATGCAGAAGATGATCGCAAGCGCCGCCGCGACTCCGAGCGCCTGCACACCCGAGGCCAACCCGACACCGATCGCGACAAAGACGAAGACCGCGTCCTTGGTGTCATCCAGGGTGGTGCGAAACCGGACCGCGGCCACGATGCCTGCCAGGGAAAACGCCAGAGCAAGGCTGGTCTGCACGACCACCACCGTACCGGTGACCGCGACCGGTAGAATGAGCAAGGTATGCACGACCGACTGGTGGTAACCCGTCCGCCGCTTTACCACGATGTAGGTCCACGCAACCGGGAGCATGATCACGAGCGCTCCGATCATCGAGAGAGCCGCCACCAGAATACCCACCCACCCGGTGACGTGACCCGGCATGAAATCGAGCGGCACACCCCCGAACGTTTGCTGGACCTCTCCTTGGATCCCTTGGGCGGGGTCCGAAAGGATCAGGACCTCGCGTACGACCGGCACCTTCCACGCGAGCAAAGCCAACCCGGCGGCGAGCACCACGTAATAGAAAAGGATCTTGCGCAGGGAGCTGGCCGACTTGTCAGTGGCGACTTGGCGGTTAGGATCGCTCATGCGGTGCGCAACCACATTCTAGAGGCTGTGTTCATGCCCGAACTCAGCGAGCAGGAGATCATCGAAGTGATCCGCCTGCTCGGACGTCCATAGCAGGAGGTCGATGATCTCCCCCGGATCCAGGTCCTCGACGGGGCGGCCCGACGTCAGGTACACGTTGCCGTCGTCATGAACAGAAAAAGCCGCGCGGCCTTTGAGTTCATGGTTCAAGTCGAGTAGTCGGTGAAACAGGGGCCCCGGATCATCCTCCGGCACGCGCATGAGCGCGAGACGCACCACCAAGACGAGCCCGTCCGGGTTGTCCCTGTCGCGAACCACGCACATCGATCCGGAAGCGGAGCCGCGCTGGATCTTCTCTTCGAATCCGGCGGCCAGCGTTCCGTCGTCGATACGCTCTATGATGCGCTCGACCAGGCCCATCAGCGAAGTGACTTCAGTCATGCATCAACTTCGACCTGACCACACGCGTTGGCAAGGATTTTGGTCGGCCGGCAGATCCACTCACATGGACTCCCACCAGGAATTCCCCATGGGCCGGAAATGCCCATGGGCGCCGGTCGCTCCGATCACATTACACCGGTGGTAGTCGACGACTCCGTCCGAGTTCATGAACGTGCCGGCACCCAGCCCGTCGAGCCCGCTGATCAAAGCACCCCGGATCGTGAACGCACGCTCATCAACCTCCCCTCCAACCATGGAAGAAAAGTGAGCAGTCAAGATCACCCCGTCCCACGTGAAGCCAAATTGCGGCTCGAACGTGCCCGTTACGATCAACAACCCCCTGCCGCTCGTCCAACCGTAGCCGATCTTGTCGCCGGTGAACCTAACCACCGGGAACGAATCGACGGCCACTCCGCTCGCCCATACATCCTGGAAGTCGACGGGAAAGGCGGGATCGGTGAGGGTGCTCCAACTGAGGTCCAACGCGCCGAGAACGGACGCGTGCGAACCGTATGAAATGGAGTCGGTGCTCCCGCTCACGTCGGCCGGGTCGAACGTGACCGTGTTACTTCCACGGGCCACGCCGACGATCGCCGGTCCGGCTCCGTCGGGGCAGTCGAGGGTGGTGGAAATGTCACCGCCGGCAACGCGCGCACCAGACTCGATGGTAAACGTGCCGCTGGACTGCGTGACTGCGGCGACCCAATCCACCGACGTTTCCTTGTGGACCGCGTACTGATAGACGGTCCGCCGGGCCGGCAGCTGCGCCGAGACCGGATCCGAGTACACACCTTCGGAGCTCACTATATACATGCTGCTGAAGTCATCGATATCAGAGATCTTGCGAGCTATCACGATGGCGTCGCCGCCATTCATGCTATACGTGACGGTATCCGCGAAGACTCCGACCTGCTCCGCCATGAAGCGCTGAAGGCCTGCGCGGGCGAGACCAAGTGCGGTCTGGCCTTCTGTGCTCTGCACAGCCATCCTCCACTCGCTATGCACGATTTGGTATCCAGTGGCTCCGGCTACGGCGATCGCGAACAACAACAGGACCACGAGAACCAACGCGAATCCCGCCCGCGGCTCACTCTCCTGCCGGTCGCCCGGTGGCCCCATCTTGGAGTCGGTCAACGGATCCATACCACGTCATCTGGAGTTCTTCAGTGGAATGTCGACCGTCCACCCATACGAATAACCGCCGGTGGCCGTTCGGCTCGACTCCGAGACGGCGACGAGACGGACTCCGTCAATGAACTGCAGGTTGGCAGGTGCCACGCTGGTCTGGTACGCGGGTGTCCCCAACCGATACTGAAAGTGCGTAACATCCGTCAATCCGGTGGCGAACTCAATCAACGAGCCGCCGTACGGCCCACGAAACAGTCCCAGATGTGTGGGATCCAAAATCGAGGTCGCCAGGGAGTACTCAACCTCCCGAAAGATCATCACGACATCGCCCTCCGTCAGATTATCCGAAATTTGGAGTTGCACGAACTCCATGACGATATCCGCCGTGTCCGCCCCGTTTTCCGCGCACCTATCCGCGTTCTTACCCCCTCTGCTCTTGACAAGTGAGGTCCAACTCATCGCACGGAAGTCCCAGTCGCCCCCACCGTCGTGGATGGCATAACCCGACACGTCCCCCGTATCCATTTGGGCCAGGGCGGGGATACGTAGCCGAGCGTCCCCTTTGCCACCCTTATCGCAAACGCCAGCAACCCGCATCGGCACTCGGAAGGCGAAGCGGGTCGAGTCTGCAACGAGGACGCCACCCGGCGCCACCGCCCTCGCCTCGGAGGCTAAGAGCTGAGTGACGCTCCGGAGGTTGTCCTGTACCTCGCTCCGCTCGGCCACCGAAGCGTAAAAGGAGTTCTGGCCGAGAAACACGGAGGTGACGAGTGCGACGAGTATGGAGGAGATCGTCAAGGCGATGATCGCCTCGACGAGCGTGAACCCGCCGCGGTTGGTTACCAGGCGAGCTGAACGTATGTGCTCCCCAGGAATGACGGGCCCGGTGGCGTCCCGGGGACAACCGAAAAATCGATTTGGCGCAGCAACACGCTCGGCTGCGTAATGGTTGTCGTGCATACGAAATCCTTTCCTCTCAACCGTAGCGTATCGACCGTTGATCCCAACGTAAGTGATGTGTAGGGGATCAATTCCAGGCTGTCCAGCCTTGCCTGGCCAACAACGACGATCTCAGACCGTAGACCGGCCCTTTCCAGAAGTGTGGAAAGGACGCCGGTAATCTGGACCACGGAAAGCACACCGAGTGAAAACACCACCAGCGCTGCCATCACCTCGATGAGCGTGAAGCCACCCTTCCGGGTTGACCGCCGCATCATTGAAGTGCGACCCGTGAGGCACCCATGCCGTTGAACGACACCTGGTAAACGAAGCCTCCGGCCGCAAAGCGAGCGAAACCCAGTGGGCCTCCGGCTCCCGAAAGGTCTGCAACTCCTTTGCCATCGAATCCGACGCTGTCTCCCACAATCTGAAGGTCGATCGAGTCCAATTTCACCTCGGAAGAATCGCCGAACGCTCGCCTCACCACCTCATCACCGGCGGCCGTGGTTACCGTATACACCAACGCTGCCTCGTCGAATTTCACGACAACCCACTCCCGAGACCGCACCGCCGAACTCCTGGCCAATGCGAGATCTCTGGCAAAGACCTGAGCCGCCCGTTGAGCGGTCGTGCGACCCAGATACCCGGAGAAGACGGCCAGCGCCGCGGTGAGCATCACCAGCGCCAGGGTCATGGCAACCAGGATTTCCACCAGCGTCATCCCTCGGCGGGCCCCTACGGCCGCCGCAAGGCTCGTACGTGTTCGGTGCGGTTCCCGGCGTTCCAAACCCTTGAATTCTCCACTGTCGAAAGATCTACTCGACATGCCAACCACTCAACAGTTTTCTTCTACAGCCGTCTTGAGCCTAACGAGGGCGCTCTATCCGGGCCACCCATCACGCTCTTATCTTACGACCCATTCGATGCCGTCTTTCCGGACGACTCATCATGATTTCCTACCGGGGCGTGTGACGATGGCGACTAGAGCGCGTGCAGTTGTGTGGTCAATCCTCGTGACGCTGCTCTTGGCCGCTCCCATAGGGGCCCAGCAGTTCCCGACGGACAATCCGGTCTTGAGAGCTATTTGGGAAGAGGGGACGAAGCGCGGGCAAACGTGGTCCCTGGCCCAGACACTCATGGACTCGATCGGCCCACGGCTGACAGGCACCCCCGGTCAGGAGGCAGCCGCCGACTGGGTGATCCGGAAATACACTGAATGGGGAATCGACGCCCGCAATGAGACCTATGGTACATGGCGAGGCTGGCGCCGGGGGATCACACACGTCGATCTGATGGAGCCACGTGTGCGAAGTCTCGAGGCCATGATGCTCGCCTGGAGTCCCGGTTCAGACGGAATGAAGATGGGCGAGGCGATCGTGCCGCCCGAGTTCGGAAGCGCTGCGGACTTCGAGGTCTGGCTCACGACGGTCGCGGGGAAGTTCGTTCTGCTTTCCGCGCCGCAACCCACGTGCCGCCCCAACGACAATTGGGAGGAGTACGCCACCCGGACATCGTTCGCGCTCCTCCAGGAGGAGCGTGAGAACGCCGAGCAAGCGTGGACCGACAACCTGGCCAGATCCGGCTTAGCCGATAATCCGCGGGCCGTGGCCCGAGCGATCGCGGCCGCGGTCGAAGACGCCGATGCGGCCGGCGTCATCACCTCACGTTGGTCGAACGGCTGGGGCGTGCAAAAAATCTTCGGCGCTTCTACCAACCGAATCCCCACCATCGATGTCTCCTGTGAGGACTACGGACTGGTCTATCGCCTCGCGGAGCGCGGGCAAGGCCCCGTCCTCAGGGTTCACGCCGAGGCCGAGTTTACCGGTGAGGTCCCGGTGGCGAACACGATCGGTTTGATCCGTGGCTCGGAGTTGCCGGACGAGTACGTGCTGCTCTCGGCCCATTTCGACTCCTGGGATGGCGGTTCCGGCGCCACGGACAACGGCACCGGGACGATCACGATGCTCGAGGCCATGCGCATCCTCTCCGAGGTCTATCCCCGACCCAAGCGGACCATCATCGTGGGGCACTGGAACGGCGAGGAGCAGGGCCTCAATGGATCCCGGTCTTTCGCCGCCGACCATCCCGAGGTAGTCGAGGGCCTGCAGGTGCTCTTGAACCAGGACAACGGCACCGGGCGGGTGGTGAGCATCTCGATGCAGGGCCTGACCGGGGCGGGAGCATACTTCGCCGGCTGGCTCGCACAGATTCCAACAGAGATGAGCGAGCGGATCAACCTCAACATTCCGGGTAGCCCCGGCGGCGGCGGAAGCGATTACGCGTCGTTCATCTGCGCGGGCGCGCCCGCGTTCAGCCTCCGCGCTCTCGGCTGGGAGTACGGCACCTACACGTGGCACACCAACCGCGACACGTTCGACAAAGTGGTCATCGACGATCTGCGTAACAACGCGATTCTGACCGCGATGCTCGTGTACTTGGCTTCCGAGGAGCCTGACCGGCTTCCGAGAGACCGGCGTGTGCTCGGGATCAACCCACGGTCGGGCAGGCAGGCGACCTGGCCGACGTGCAGGGACGGAGCGCGGAGCTTCCGCTGACCCCGTACTCGGTGGGCGCAAGATGATCAGCATTCCGGGCCGCCACGGCGTAGCGCTAGCGGTATTCCTGCTGTTCTGCTTTCCCATGCTGGTCACGGGGCAGCAGAGCGGCAGCCGCGACGTTTCGGCCTTGATCGGCGGTCTCTACAAAGTCACCAGATTCGCCGGTGGCACACATTCGATGGTGGGCGTGAAGGCGGCAGTGGTTTTTGCGGGCGGTGTGGAGATAGGCGGCATCGGTATCAAAGTGCTGGAGCCCGTGGACATCTCAGTCAGCGCGGGTGGCCTCTTGCAGCTGCGAACCGGCTATGGTGGCATCACCGTCGCCAAGCGCGGGCTACTGGGCGGCCGGATCGGAGCCGGCCTATTCCTAGGCGCGGGAAACGCCGAAATCCGAGCGTTACCCGTGGGGAATCAATTGGGCTCGGACAACTTCCTCGTGTTCGAGCCCGAGGTGACGCTGAAGCTCCCCTCATGGAATGTGATGCGCTCCGCCCTCGGCGCGGGATTTCGTTTCGTGACCGGAGTGGACGATCTCCCGACCTTGAGTGCGGCCGACCTGCGAGGGTTCACCGTGACTCTGATGGTAGTCGTCGGCGGTCCGTAGCCTGTGGTGTTACGGGCGGCTGGCCCAATCGGGTTGGCCGTTCACCTTGTCTGCCAGCAACGTCACCTCCCGAACCGCCACTGAGAGACCGGAAAGTGAAACGGAGTCGTCGTCTCGAATCTCGTTCAGCAGGGCGGTGAACCGCACCATCTCTTTCGAACGGGGCGAGAGCACGGCATCGCTCTGCGCTGCATCCCCGGCCGCATCCATTCGAACGGCCTGGGCCGCGAGCGTGTGATGGGCTCGGCTCAGGTCCTCGATCAGAACCTGGGAGGCCCGCTGGTCCCACCTATCGTCCCGGGCCGCCTCGGAAATCGAGCGCCTTAGCCAGGGCATACTGAACAACTCCGACATGCGATAGTAAGCCTTGCCGGCTTCGAGGGGCGACGCGCCGGTCTCGCTCGCCACCCGTAGCGTCTCGAGCAGCTGATCGAGGAAGCGGAGGGTGCTGAGATTGCGGGCGAGATGAGGCTCGGCTCCGAGCTTCTCGATCTCCTTGACGCGAGCCTTGAAGACCTTGCGATCCTCGCCTGTCACGATGTCCCCGAAATCCTCGCGGAGAGCCATCAGCTTTTCGATATTCTCGTCGATGATGGCCGCCGTCTCCCGGTCCGGGTCGACGTTGGCGAGAACCCATCGGGTCGTGCGCTCGAGAACGCGGGACAGTCCAAGCAACCACCGATATGCCACCGCGCTGTTGAGGTTCACCTCGACCGTGCTGAGCTGCCGAACCAGCGCGCGTTGGCCTGCGAGACGAGCACCAACCAGCCACGCCCGTGCGACCTCGGCAGGCGTTTTCCCGGTGTCCCGCACGAGCCGATTCACGAACGTGGCGCCCATGAGATCGACCAGGTCATTCGTGAGTTGGCTACAGATGATCTCCCGGCGCAGCCGGTGGCCGCCCAATGCCTTCTCGCCGGCCTCCTTCGTGGCGGTCGGTGGGAAATACCCTCGCAGGTAGCTCTCGGTCGCAGGGTCGTCAGGGAGCCCGCTCTTCAAGAGGCTGCCCATGAGGTCGAGCTTCGCATAGGCCAACAGCACGCACAGCTCCGGGCGAGACAGGGCCTTGCCCTGAGACTCGTACCGATCGCACAGCACTTCCCACGTGGGCAGATTCTCGGCGGCGCGATCGAGGCCGCCTGCGCGCTCCAACGCCGACATCAGGTCGCGGAAATCCTCGAGACCCGCCGGGGCACGCACCTCGTCAAGCGAGATGGCCAGGCTTTGCGAGTCGTTGTCCCGAAGCACGAGGTCGGCCACCGCCTCGGTCACCTCCCGCAGTAGGCCGTTGCGCTCCTCCTGCGACATCGTGCCCGCGGACACCGCCGGGTTGAGCAAGATCTTGAGGTTGACCTCGCGATCGGAAAGGTCTACCCCGCCCGAGTTGTCCAGCGCGTCCGTGTTGATCTTCCCACCGTTGAGGGCGAACTCGATCCGCGCCCGCTGCGTGAAGCCCAGGTTTCCACCCTCGCCCACCACCGCGCACCGCAGCTCATCGGCATCGACACGTACAGCGTCGTTGGTGGAATCACCCGCGTCGGCGTGGTTCTCCGAGGACGACTTCACATAGGTACCGATACCCCCGTTCCAAAGCAACTCGACAGGAGCGCGCAGAACCACCCGGATGAGAGACTCCCCGTCGAGTGTTTCGGTGTCGTCGGGCACGCCCAGGGCAGCACGCGCCTCAGGTGAGAGGTCCACCTCTTTCGCGCCCCGTGGCAGGATGACCCCGCCCTTGCTCAGCAGGCTCTCGTCGTAGTCCTCCCAACTGGACCCTCCCAACTCGAAGAGCCTCTTGCGTTCGTTGAATGAGGCCTCGGCATCCGGATCAGGGTCGATGAACACATGCCTGTGGTCAAAGGCCGCGATCAGCTTCGTGTGCGGAGAAAGCAGCATTCCGTTACCGAATACATCGCCGCTCATATCACCGATCCCGACGGTGGTAAACGACTCCGACTGAATGTCCTTGTTCATCTCCCTGAAGTGACGTTTCACGCATTCCCATGCGCCCCGCGCCGTAATTCCGACCGCTTTGTGGTCATAACCTTGCGACCCACCGGACGCGAAGGCGTCGTCGAGCCAGAACCCATACTCTCTTGCAACGGCGTTGGCCACATCAGAGTACTTGGCCGTCCCCTTGTCGGCGGCAACCACCAGATAAGGATCGGGATCGTCCCAGCACACCACGTCTTGTGGCGGCACGGTCCCACCTTCCTCCAGGTTGTCCGTGATGTCGAGGAGTCCACGTATGAGCGTCTGGTATTGGTCCTTGGCCTCCTCCGCCATCTCCTCACGGGTCGCCAACGCCCTCAGTGTCACGAACCCACCCTTGGAGCCCGCAGGCACGATGACGGAGTTCTTGACGATCTGCGTGTTCACCAACCCTAGGATCTCGGTGCGGAAGTCGTGGGGCCGGTCGCTGTAGCGAATTCCACCGCGGGCAACCTTGGCGCCACGCAGGTGGACTCCCTCCATGCGCGATGACCGAACCCACACCTCGTAGAGCAACCGAGTCTTGGCGATGTCCCTGAACGCCTTGCACGCGAACTTGAACGACGTGTACGGAACGCCACCCGAACGCCGCGTGGGGCTGCGACCGCCGTTTCGGAAGTAGTTTGTGCGGACCGTGGCGGCGATCAGCCTAGCCAGGCGGCGCAAGGCCCGGTCGTCCGAGAGCAGTGTCACCCCGCTCATGAGATGGCCCAGGAACGTCTCGAGATCTTCGACCGCCTGGCGGCGCTCATCCAACTTCAGGGGGCCCTGAGGATCGAACTTCGATTCGAAGATGTCGAACAAGACCCGCGCGATGTTCGGGTAGCCGACGAGCGCTGACGGTAACGACTTGCGGGACGGGACCACGCCCAGTTGGAACGCGTAGGAGGCGTATCCCCTCAGGACGTCGACCTCTCGCCACGAAAGTCCAGCCAACAAGACGAGTGCGTTGAAACTGTCATTCGTGGCCTCGCCGGTCCTGACCGCCAACAGCACCTCCGCCAAAAGACTACCGTGGTCGGCGATGGTCAGAGGCTCGCCCGAGGAGTCCTGCACGGCGAACGAATAGATGATCGCGTCTGGAGTGCCCGAGCCGTGGAGCTCCCACGGGTTCACCTCGATCACTCGCAGTCCGGCATTTTCCAGAATCGGCATGAAGTCCGAGAGGATCAGCCGTTCACCCCGGAGGTAGAGCTTCAGCCGCGTGACCTTTCCACCATCGGCGAGTCCCGTATCCTCTTCGGGACCGGTGAACGCAATCGACTCCATGCGTTCGTCAGCTTGCATCGCCTCCAGCTGGAGGATGTCTTGTACCGCTGTCGCCGGATCGGTGGCCGCCTGGTATTCGGGGCTGAACCCCTCCGCGTACCGCCGGGCGAGGCGCCTGGCCTCGTCGGGCGGCCGCACCTTCTCCAGTCCGGACCGAACGCGATCCGTCCACGTGCGGATGATCTCCCGGATGATCGCCTCGATCTCCGTCGCGTCGATCTCGGCAAGCATATCCGGAGCCGCCGCCAAGAAGAAGTGCAGCCGGGCCTGATCACCCTCGCCCATCGCGAGTCGATAGTTCAAAACCTCGCCCTGGAGGCGTGCCACGAGCGCCTCTTCGATCCTCCTTCGCACATCGCCCGAGAACTTCTCCTCCGGCAGGATCACCATTGTCGAAACACCCCGGTGGAGCGGATCCTCACGCAGAGTGACCAGGATCTCGTCGGTGTTGTACGACGTCAGGATGGTTTGGACATCGGCGCCGATCTCTTCGACCGAAGTGAGGAACAACTCCTCCTTCGGCATCGAATTGAAGATCGTGTTGATCTCTTTGTATTCGTACGAGCCTTCCACGACCTCCGAATTCTGCAGGATCTGCTGAAGCTTGAGGCGGAGGATGGGAATGCGGTCCGCTTGCTCGGAGTACGCCTTCGAAGTAAAGAGGCCCATGAACCGATGCTCACCGATGACCTCTCCATCCGGCGAGAGCTTCTTCACACCGATGTAGTCCATGCGAGCAAGACGGTGCACCGTGGCCGAAGCGTTCGTCTTGCTGATGATGAGCATTGGCCCACCCTCTACGAGATCACGTAACCACTGGTCGAGCTCGGCGAGGGGAACCGGCGCGGCGAACGACGACTTGGCCTCGTTGCGGAGGATGCCGAGGCCCGAGCCCGGCTCGACCACGATGGCGCGCGTGCCGTCCTCGAGGTCAGCCAGGTCGTAAGCGCGATAGCCGAGGAACACGAACGCGCCGTCCCGAAGCCAACGGAGGAACGACTGGATTTCCTCGATTTCTTCCTTGCGGTCGGGAAGATCGCGAAGTCGCTCCGCCAACTCGGCGACACAGTTGTTGACCGCGTCCACCATGGGGTGGAAGTCGTCGGTGGCGCGCACCACGTCCTGTAGCCGACGGACCGTCTCGTTGCGCAGAAAGTCGAGATGCTCCGGGTCAGTCACCCGGGCGATCTCACAGTGGATCAGGGACTCCTGAGCCTCGCCGTTCTGAGACGCGCTCACCCCGACCACATGACCCTCTTCATCGCGCTCCACATGGATGACCGGATACACGAGGTGCTCAATCGTGGCGTCCTGGCTATGCAGGAACTCTCGAAGCGAGTCGACGATGAACGGGCGCTCCGAAATGTTGGTGCGGATTACGGTGACCGGCCCGTACCACCCCTCGTTGTCCACGTCGGGGTTGAAGACCTCGACATTGACGTGACCCGGAGTGCTGCGCTGGAGAAACTTGAACGCGCCAAGCACCATACGCGCCAGCGCGTCGGAGCTGCGCTGGTGCAGGAAGTCGGTGGGAGCCTTGGAGAGGAACAACTCCGCAAAGTCCACCACGATCTCGGCCAGCTCGGGAGCGACCTGACGCTCGAGCTGTCGACAAACAGCGTCGATGGTGGGGGATTCATCCCGAAGGCGGCCGGCGGCCGTGTCGTTGATGTCGCTCATCGGGGGGGTTGCCGTGCCTTCAAGTCAGCGAAGACATCCAAGCGAGAGAGCCAAGTGCCTAAACAGCGGGTCCGGAGCCCGCCGGCTTAAAAGATAGCCACGGGCCTTGAGGGCCTCAAGGATGAAAAGAACATATTCCTTGGCTCTCGCTCCTGATGTTGACCACAATACGGCGGAAGCCGAGCTCGGCCAGATGCTCCCGGGTCGGTTCGTCCGGAAACGCCCCACACGACGTCTCGAGCACAGCCGGCGGAAAAAACCACACCGTTACCGCGCCGGCGCCCCGCGCCTCCACGACGATGCCGTCCCGTTCGAATCGCCGTGCCAGCTCGCCCACAAAGGCCTCTCTCGCCACCTCTCTGGTATCACTGTCCTCATCATCGGCCGGTTCCAGAGGGCCGAGCACAGCGGTCACAAAGGTCAGAGCACTCAGCCCTCCCGCAAGCAGGGCCCCGGGGGCGGAGAACGCGGCGTACCGTACCAGAGCCGACGCGACAGCGGCGCCGAGCATCAACACGAGCCCGAGAGTGAACTGGATGTCGAAGGAAACCAGTAGCCCGCCCGTGAGCAGCCCGGCGAGAAAAAAGAGGTCGGAAACGTTCTTCTTGCGACCGATTCCGCGCCGGCGGTCCTGGCCGATGGCGAGAGGATCCGGTGCCGCCCCCTCGGCGACCAGATCGTCCATACTGCCGGCACACCACGGGCACTCCTCCCATTGAGGTGGGAGCATCATCCCGCACTCGGGACATAACCGGTTGCTGTCGCCGACGGCGTCGGAAGGCATCGGCGACAATGGTAGGCCCATGTGGAGCCGCTGGCCAAGTCTGTAGCTACCGGTGCCAACCACTGCCCGTTTCGACATCGTCACCTCCCAGACGCCTCTGGCCGCTCTGCGCCCCGACCGAGTAGCTTGGTTCCATGCGCATCCTTCATACCGCAGACGTCCATTTGGATGCGGCGTTCACCAGTCATTCCGACGAGTTGCGGCGAAAGCTCAGAGACGCCTCCCGCACGGCCTTCACCCGGCTCGTGGACCACGCACTGTCGGAGCAGGTCGACGCGCTGGTCATCGCCGGCGACCTGTTCGACGGCGATCGCCTTTCCTTCCAGACCGAGCGCATGTTGCTCGGCGAGCTTGGGCGACTGACAGCCACGGGAATCCCCGTGGTATACGCGACCGGCAACCACGACCCCGGACGCACCGGGCGCCGGGCCATGGATTTGCAGTGGCCCGAGGGCGTCCATGTGGCTCGTGACCGCGAGCCTGTGACGCTTGTCGTGCAGACCCCAGCAGGCGACAACATCGGCCACATTGCGGCGATAGGGCATGCCGGACCCCGCGAGTCGGAGGATCTCTCCGTGTTGTTCCCCACGCCGACTGGCGACCTGCCACGCGTGGCCACGCTGCACACGCAGGTGAACGACGCCGGAGGCTGGCAGGAACACGACGCGTATGCCCCCTCGCAGTTGGGTTCCCTGGAAGCGGCCGGATACGACTATTGGGCGTTGGGACATGTTCACCGGCGTCAGGAACTGAGGGGCACCCCGTCCATCCATTATCCGGGCAACCTTCAAGGCCGAAATCCGTCCGAGAGCGGGGCCAAGGGAGCCATCCTCGCTGATGTGAAGCGGGGAGCCGCGGCGACTGTGAGCTTCGTCAGCCTGGCCCCGATTCGCTGGGAGGACCTCCCGGTGCGGAGCCTCAGGGAGGCCGCCACCCTCGACGACCTGGTCCATCAAGTCCTGAACGCCTGGGAGTCGGCACGGGCGGATGACGGCGGCGACCCCGGTACGGAGTGGATTGTCCGCGTCGACCTTCGCGGAGCCACGCCTCTTTGGCAGGAACTGCGGAAAGAGGAGAATCAGGAGCATCTGCGGAGCGAGTTGGAGACGCTTCTCCGAGTGCTGCATGTGTCACTCCGCGTCGGCGAAGTGCACCGTCCCGTCGACATCGCGGAGCATATACAGCGGATGGACGTGCTGGGCGAAGCCCTACGTTTGGCCCGATCGATCCGAGAGACCCCTGGAAAAGAGCTTCCGATGGAGCCGGGGGAACTCATCGGTATCGGCAGCTCGGACACCCTCGAAGAGTACGTGCGAGATCTTCTGGACGGCGTCGAAGAGGAGATCCTGGCACGGATGCTCGAGGCTCCAGGGCAGGACCCATGAGGATTGAGCGCGTGCGGTGCGCCGCCTTCGGTTCACTCAGCGACTTCGATACGGGGAGTGACGCACTCCCGGGCCTTGTCGTAGTGGTCGGACCAAACGAGGCCGGCAAGAGCACGTTCTTCGAGGTGCTCGTGTCCCTCCTATACGGATTCCGCCCCACCTCTCGGGATACCCATCCCTACGCCCCAAGGGCAGGTGGCGAAATCGACATCGATGCCTGTGTGACGCTCGACGGAGGCCAAGCGTGGCACGTCCACAGGCGGCTTCTCACAGCACCTCAGGGGCACCTCGAGCGAAACGGCGATCAGGCGGATCTCAAGAATCGTCCTCTCCCCGCTCTCTCCCATGTCGACCGGCGGGTTTTCAGGCACGTCTACGCTCTCACGTTGGCGGAGTTGACGGCTCTTGAAACGGAGACGTGGAACCAGATTCAAGACAGACTCATCGGGGCTATGGGTGCGCGAGACCTCGTTCCCCTTCGCAAGGCCGTCGAGTCCCTGGAGCAGGAAGCCGGAGCACTCTGGCGCCCAACCCGCCATGGAAACCAGCGAATCCGTGAGGTCGACGCCCGAGTGCTCGAGAATCTTTCCCGTAGGCAGAACGCCCTCGAACGCGACCTGGAGCTTCGCAGGCTCACTCAGGAAGCCGCCACCGCCGCCACCGATCTCAAGGCGGCGAGGGAGCGTCGTGAGCACCGCAGACTGGCGCTCGAGAACGCCCGCAGGCTTCAACCCATTCGGTTGCACGTCCAGCGCATCGAAGAACTCGAGAAGCGTGCGGGCCCGCCCGAGGACCTCGACGGCCTGCCGTCCGCCCCGGGGGACCGAATCGCGGAGGCACGAGGAGCATGCGAGGAACTCGAAACTCGACTCGCCACGCTGAACCAGGACCGCATTCCTCCCCAGGCGCTGGTCGATGCGTACGGCGAGGCGCAGCGAGGTATCGTCGGCGTTCGAGATGCTGTCACACGCGTCGTCGCTGCAGCCGCGGCGATGGAGCCGGAGTGGCTGCGCTTGGGTGCCCTCGAGCAGGAGATCCAAGACCTCGAGCGACGGCGGCAACCGCTCGCTCGGGAACTCGTGACCGTTCCTGCGTCGCAGCTCGATGCGGAGACGCTGCTCCGCCTGCGCACCGCCGAAGTGAGAGACCGCGTACGAGCCTTTAGTCGCGCCCGGGAAGAGAGCGAACGCCTCGAAGTGCGCATCGCCGCAGGCGAACAGGGTCGGGCGTCATCCGCGATGCTCGCCGGCGGTGGCGTGGGCTTGGTCGGCGGACTCGGGCTTCTCGCGTGGGGCTCGTTCTCGGGACAAGGGGCCCTGGTCGTGGCGGGCGCCGCCCTGCTCAGCGCAGCCCTGGGCGTCATGGGGCACTGGTGGTGGATGAGAAGGCCCGATGGGCGGGCGGCGAGAGGTGAGGGAGAGGTCGGCCCTTCCAGTGACGCGAGGAATCGAGAGCGCGAGGCCCTGGACTCGATCCGGACCCTCCTGGCCGACCTTCCCATACACGAAGAGATCTTGCGGGATCCAACGACGGACGTCGCTTCAGCACTGGTCCGCCTGCAGGAGCTCACCGGCGATCTCACGGCCCGACAGACGAACATCGATGACATCCGATCCCGCATGACAGACCTCGACGTGGAAGCGCGCGGGTTGGGAGATCGCCTCGGTGTGGTGCTTCCTCCCGATACCGCAGGGGCCTCTCAGGCCCTCGACCGGGCCCTTGGCCAAGCCAATGAGGCGCGGCGGGAGGCGGAGGCGGCGGAGCGAGAACTGGAACGGTTGGATCGAGAGAGCGTCCGCTGGAAAGCCGATCTCGAGGGTAACCGCGAGCGGCTCTGTGCTCTCGAGGCAGTCCTGAGGACTTTGGCCGACGGTGACCTCACGGCTGGCTTGAAGGAGGCGGAGACACGCATCGAAGCCAGGAACCGAGCCACGCAAATCATGGACGAGCTCAGACGGGCCCACCCGGACTTCGACGACGTGCTGGTCCGCATCCGCAAGGCCGAGGAGTCGGGCGAAGACTGGACCCTCGACTCGGACGCATTGGTCGAGGCCGCCACTGAGCTGGAAGAACTGACCGAGCGGATCGAGGAACTCGGCAAGCGCTCCGTTACGCTCGAGCACGAGGTCGCGCAGCTGGAGCGCCAACCCACCATCGACCAGGTGGACGGAGAAGGGGTCGCGCTTCAGGAGGAGTTGGCTTGGCTACGCCGGAGCCGTGACCGGACCGTCGTCCTTGCGCGGATCCTACGGGAGGCGGACCGCCTATTCAGGGAGGAGCATCAGCCCGACGTCATCCGAAGGGCCGGTGACTACCTAGAGCGCATCACCGGCGGGCGCTATGACCGTCTCAGCGGGGGTGAGGCGGACATCGGCGCGGAGTTCATGCTCCACGGGCCCGATCTCCCGGACCCCGTGACCGTCGATGAAACCACGTCGACCGGAACGCGCGAGCAGGTCTATCTGGCGCTGAGACTCGCAATCGTGGATCACCTCGACCGGGATCAAGAGCGCTTGCCCCTCCTCCTCGACGAGGTGTTCGTCAACTGGGACGAGGCGCGGAGGACTCGAGGCCTGGACCTCGTGGTGGAGATCGCCCGCACCAGGCAGGTCTTTCTCTGCACGTGCCACGAGGCATGGGCCGCAGAGTTGGAGACCCAGGGCGCACGCCTGGTGCGCCTGTAGAAGGGCTGTTGAAGATCGTGGAGCCAACCTACCGACTACCGATTCACGTCGAGGTGCACGGCCGCGGCCGCCCGATACTGTTGATCCATGGCTTCGCGGGCAGTGCCTTTTCGTGGAGGTACTGGGTGCAGGACCTAGCGCGAGACCACAGCGTCATCCTCGTGGATCTCAAGGGACATGGATGCGCTCCCGCCCCGCGGGATGGGCGCTACTCTCCCGCGGATCAGGCGGACCTGGTGTACCGTCATCTCGTGCACGAGGATCTATCCGACGTGACGCTCGTAGGGCATTCCATGGGTGGTGCGGTCGCACTGTTCGTCGCACTACGCTGCCTGGACCAGGGAGACGCCCGGGTGAGCCGGATGGTTTTGGTCGCCGGCGCGGCCTTTCCCCAACCGCTTCCGCCTTTCATCAGAATGGCGCGCGGCCCGCTGGGCCGGATGGTCGCGAGACTCCTGCCAAAACGGAGACTCGTGCGGATGATCCTCCGTTCTATCGTGCATGATCCCGCAGGGATCTCCGAGAGCCAGGTCCTGGGGTACTCCGAGCCTCTCCGCCCCCGGGCGCACCAGATCGCAATCCTGGAGACGGCAGCGCAACTGGTGCCCGAGGACCCCGAGGCAGTCACGTCGCGCTATTCGGAAATCCACCTCCCGACGCTGCTGCTGTGGGGCGACCATGACCACGTCGTTCCGCTGTGGGTCGGTGAACGACTCGCCGAGGTGCTGCCGCACGCCACACTCCGGGTGCTCGAGAACTGCGGGCACCTTCCGCCGGAGGAAAAATCGACGGAGTCTCTGCAGGTGTTCAGGGAGTTCTTGACGAACACCCCGTGAACAGACTGCTTCGCCGGACCTGAGTTCTAAGCCGACTCCTCTTCCTCGATGTCGGCCGACCATGTGACGTCGACAGCGCCTGCCAAGCTCTGGGCCGTGGGGCATCTCTCGACGTGCGTCGACAGAGCCCGATCCACCTTCTCGCGGCTCCCGGCGGGGATCTGAATCGTGTAGTGCACGTGGATTCGAGTGAGCAACGGAATCTTGCCCCGCATCTCGTTGAATCCCTCAACCTTGGCCCGTATCTGCTCGGTTCCCAGTTTGACCTCGCGCACCTCCAGTGCGCCATTGAGTGTACCGAGTAGTCACCCGGCGGCCGCCGCCACCACGTAGTCCACCGGAAGAGGCAGGTTCGGCTCGGACTCGAGGCCGTAGTGGCTCTTCACGGATCCGTGCACGCCAAACTCCAATGCCGTGCCATCCTCCAGCAGGGCGCGCCGGTGCACCCCGGCGAGCTTTCCGACCTCGGCGCGAGCCACGTAAAACGGCTCGTCCATTCAATCCTCCACGGTTCTGGTCTCATGTTCGAAGCCTGGGCACTCGGCCACGGGCAGCGATGGGTATTTCACGAACCGGTTATCGGTGAGCGACAGTTCGCAGAGGTAATATCGTGACCCCCGCCGGTTCTCCACCACCCTCACGTGAGTACACACGCTGCAGAGTCCCACTCCCGGGTCGGCCCCGCGGCTCATGGCATCACCCCGGCGCGTTACCGGGTGACTTTGAACCCGGCGAGAAAGGTTCTGGGCAGGCCGGGCCGCAGGCCCGCCGGCCGCCTCGCCACGCCGTATCTCTGGTCGGTGACGTTCTGGAGCGCCGCATACGCGGTGCCCAGCCCGGGGAGCCGGTACTCGCCGGACACGTTGAACACGAGGAACGAGTCGGTCGAGCGCTCGCCCACGATCGCTCCCTGGCCAGCTTCGGTTCGCATCGCACCTGACGCCACCGCAGAGACCGACACGCCCCAGCCAGGACTCTGCACCCCGAAGCCTCCAGACCACTGATGCTCTGGCAGATACGGGAGCCGGTCTCCCTTCTCAACCGTCCCCCACGGCTTGAAACTGCTCTCGAAAGCGGTCCTGAATTCTGCACGCGTGTAGGTGTAGGAGATGCGCAGTGGCAGCCGGTATCCGAGGTGCCGTCCCCACGCGAGGTCGTAGTCGGCCGAGGCCTCGAGTCCCACCACCTCTACCGCCCCACCGTTGAATGTTTCACCGGTACCATCCTCTGAGTTGGCCAGCGTGGCACGTCCCAGGATGTTGGAGTAGTCGCCCACGAAGCCGGTGGCCTGCGCCGCCAGGCCGCGATCCCGATAGCGTGCCCCCAACTCGTAGTTCCAGCTCTCCTCCGCGTCGGCATCCGTGGCACCCGGCCCCGGAGGTCCGAAACCCTTGTGCACTCCCCCGAAGACGTACGCACCATCGCCGGCTCGGTAGGAAAAGCCGAGGCCGGGGATCAGCACGTCGACCTGGCTCTCACGGACCCGCGTCGGGGTCGTGCGGGCGGGATCGTCACCGGCGAAATCCGTGCGCACCATGTCTATGCTCTCGAACCGGAGCCCCGGAACGAGCACCAGTCGACCCAGGTCGATCTCGTCCTGTAAGTAGATGGCGATCGCATCGGCTCTGCTCACCCGGTTCGACTGGCTACCCGGCGCACCCGCGCTCGTTTGGACCATGACGCCCGAGTTCATCCGGAAACCGTCCTCCCACTGGAATCGGTCCTCCTCATCCTGATGGAAGCGGACGCCCAACTCCAAGTCGTGTCCTGCGTCCTCGAGCCTGAGCCCCGCCGTCCACTGGATGCCCTGACCGAAATAGTCCCGGTTGTTGGCTCGGATCTTAAGGTCGTCGGCATCGGAAGAGGTCCCCTTGAGGATCCCCAGGGCCTCCGCATTCGCCTCTGGGGCCGCCAACACCGAGCTGATACCCGTGCCGCGGACGCTCTGGAGCTTGTACCAGTTCCGCGAGAAGTCATTGCGGTACAGCGTCGTTGTAAAGTCGAGCCGGCCACGTGCGAGGAAATGGCGCACCTGGACCTGCGAGTGGTCGGCATTCATCACGTCGAACTGGGAAGCCGCGTAGCGCCGGAAAGGATTCAGCGCAAAATCGGCGTCGGTAAGTCCCAGATAGGTCTCGTTGGAGACCTCGTCCGTGAAACCCACCTTGAGTTCGACCTGCTGATACGTGGTCGCGTCACGGTTGGTGTTGATGCGGAACTTGCCGACGAAGTCCTCCACCTCGAATCCGGTCGGGTCGCCATTCGTCAGTCGTTTGAAGCCGTCGGTCTCGATGCGGTAGCCTTCGACCATCCATCCGAAGTGATCCGAGGAACTGCCGACGCGAGCTTGGGTCTTGAGCGTGCCGTTCTCCCCACCGGCGGCGTCGATGGTCCAGGCGAGTCTCTCGGGAATGGAGGACGACACCAGGTTGATGGCCCCCCCGATCGTGCGCGGACCATACTTCACCTGGCTCGAGCCCTTGCGGACCTCTATGGCTTCCATGCGCCCGGCGACCGGAAAATAGTACGCGGAAGGGGCAGCATAGGGGGCCGGCGCGATCAAGACACCATCCTCCATCAAGGTGATCTTCGAACTCCGCTCCACTCCTGTGCCACGAAGCCCGATGTTGGGTCGCAGGCCGAAACCCTCCTCGTCCTGAACGTTGACCCCGGGGATTCGCCTGAGCATGTCGTGCACGTTGTCGTACACGAACTCAGGCGCCTCCAGGGCTTCCCGGTCCAGGATGTGAGCCGCGCCAGGCAGCTCATCCGCGCCCAACGGATCACCCAGCATCCGGGTACGGTCCAGCAACACGTGCAAGGCATCGAGCGCGATGGGCCCGGCGCCCATACGCACATCCACAACAGCCGGCCGGCCGGCCACCACCGTCACGGTCTGCGTCATGGTGCTGTACCCGATGCGGGTAAACCGAACGGAAATCGTGCCTAGCGGCACGTTGTTGATTCGATAGCGCCCGGTGTCGTCCGTCAGGCTCCCCCGGGAGCTCCCGACCACCTCGACCGTAGTCCCGGAGAGCGGAGATCCATCATCCGCCGCGACCACACTACCGATCACACGACCAACGGTATCTTGTGCCGCGGCCTGGGGGGCGAAGAAGGCCCCGAGGGAAAGCACCATTATCCTGGCAAGAAGGCGAGTCTGGCTCATATTGGCTTTGTGGGAACCGGGTTCCGCTTCCGGCGCTCTCATGGGGTGAGGGGGCGAGTTCCGGGTGGGTGTGATGTTGAGAACGATTCTCAACCGCATCTTCAAAATAGACTATCGGCCGCGGAGGGTCAACACTCGAACTTACTCAGGCGAGCAGCCTCGATTCCTCGGCGATTTCGAGTAGGTTAGGGACTATGGAACGCACCCTCTTCGACAGCCAGAACGCAAGCTACGTCCAGGCTCTATACGAGGAATACGCCCGCAACCCGGACGCCGTGCCGGAGGAGTGGCGGGCGTTCTTCGAAGCGGGCTCGGAGGTGACGGTGGCGGCCGGACTCATACCGCCGGACGGGCTGCGCATCGCCGACGGAGATCCGGTCCCGGGTCCAGACATGGGCGCAGGGGCGCCACGCCCGCCCACGCAGGGGCCCACGGTCGAATCGGCCGGCTGGGAGATCCCCGGTACGGAACCCGAGAGGGTGCGGGGGCTTCTCCTTCTGGTCGCCCAAGCCACCTCGTTCGTTCAAGCGTTCCGCGATCACGGGCACATGTTGGCGCAGATCGACCCGCTCGGTGCCGACCCACCGGGCCACCCGCAGCTCGACCCGTCGTTTTTCGGAACCAGCATGGAGGAGCTCGAGAAGCTTCCGGCCTCGGTCGTCATGGAGGGCGACACCGGCGAGACGATCGCCGCGGCGCTCCTTCGCCTCCAAGACGCCTATTGCGGGCCCATCGGTTACGAATTCGAGCACCTCGAGGATCCGGCGCGCGTGCGCTGGCTGTGGAGCCAGGTGGAGTCGGGCGTCCATACCCGGCCGCTTCCCCCCGAGGAAAAACTTCGGCTTCTTCAGCGCCTCACAGAAGTCGAGGGCCTCGAACAGTTCCTCCACAAGACGTACCTCGGACAAAAGCGGTTTTCGATCGAGGGCACCGATATGCTCGTGCCCATGCTCGACCTCGCCCTCGACGAAAGCGCGCGCTCCGGCGGCCGGTGCCTCGTGATCGGGATGTCGCACCGTGGCCGACTCAACGTGTTGGCACACGTCATCGGGGTGGGCTACCGCGAAGTGCTCGCCGAGTTCGAGGGAATCCACGCCAAGGGCGCCTTCACGGTCGCAGGCACCGGAGACGTGAAGTACCACCACGGGGCCGCGGGAGAGCACTCCGTGCCCGGCGGCGGCTCCATCGAAGTGATCCTCGCGCCGAACCCCAGCCACCTCGAGTTCGTGAATCCTGTGATCCAAGGCATGGCGCGCGTCAGGCAATTCCAGGACACCACTCAGGATGCGCCACAGGACACCGCGAGCATCGTCCCGCTCCTGATTCACGGAGACGCGGCATTCGCGGGCGAAGGCGTGGTCGCCGAAACGCTCAACATCGGGCGCCTGTCGGGATACACCACGGGAGGCACCGTCCATATCATCGTCAACAACCAGATCGGCTTCACCACCCTCCCGGTGGCCAGCAGGTCCACCCGCTACTCGAGTGACCTGGCGAAGGGCTTCTCGTTCCCGATCATTCACGTGAATGCGGACGAGCCGGAAGCTTGTCTGGCGGCGGTACGGCTCGCGATGGCGTATCGGGCTCAGTACCACGACGACGTGGTAATCGACCTGGTCGGCTACCGGCGCTACGGCCACAATGAAGGCGACGAACCCGCATACACCCAACCGGCCACCTACGCCGATATCGCAGACCACGCCACCGTCCGCGCACTCTTTGCGGAGCGACTGACCCGTGACGGCATCGCCTCGGAAGCGGAGGCCGCCGCCATGCAGGAACACGTGTACCGGCTTCTCCGCAACGGCCAGGACTTGATCCGCGAGGCAGGTGCGGCCGCGGGGGACGAGGCGTTCGTCGATGCCAACATCGCCCCGCCGTCCGACCCGCACACGGCTGTCGACCTCGAGAGGCTGAGGGAGGTGAACTCGGCGTCACTGGCGTGGCCGGAGAGCTTCACGGTCCATCCAAAGCTCGAGCGCCAACTCGCCAAGCGGGGGGAGAGCCTGGAGCCGGACACGCCGGTCGACTGGGCCCACGCCGAGGTTCTGGCCTTCGGGTCCCTCCTCGGGGACGGCGTGCCGGTCCGCCTCACCGGCCAGGACACGGAGCGGGGTACGTTCAGCCACCGCCATCTGGTGCTCCACGATGCGAAGACGGGTGAGGAGTTCGTCCCGCTCGCGGGCTACGGGAAAGCCCGGTTCGAGGTCTACAACTCGCCGTTGTCGGAGATGGCCATAGTCGGATTCGAGTACGGCTACAGCGTGGGAGCCGGTCCGGACCTGGTTCTGTGGGAGGCACAGTTCGGCGACTTCGCGAACGCGGCACAGGTCTCCATCGACCAGTTCGTGTCGTCTGGGTGGGAGAAGTGGGGACAGCATTCCTCCCTCGTGATGCTGCTCCCGCACGGATACGAGGGACAGGGTCCGGAACACTCGAGCGCCCGGCTCGAGCGCTTCTTGCAGCTTTGCGCCGAGGGCAACATGCGGGTCGCGTATCCCAGCACGGCCGCACAGTTCTTCCACCTCCTGAGACGTCAGGCAATGGCTCGCCCCGAGCGGCCGCTGGTCGTCATGTCGCCCAAGAGCCTGCTGCGGCACCCGAAGGCGGCCTCGACCGTGGCCGACCTGACGGATGGCACCTTCCAGCCCGTCATCGACGATCCGGCCGTGGCGGACCCCGACACGGTCAGGCGGGCCCTCGTCTGTACCGGCAAGATCTACTACGACTTGCTTGCGAGCGACCAACGTGGTGACACGGACTCGGTCGCGCTCGTCCGTGTCGAAGAGCTGTATCCCTTCCCCGGCGATACCATCAAGACTGTGCTGGCCCGCTATTCGTCGCTGGAAGAGGTAGTCTGGGTCCAGGAGGAGCCCCGCAACATGGGGGCGTTGTCCTTCGTCGGACCGCAGCTACGTGCGGTCGTGCCCCGGAGCGTCCGGATGAAGCACGTGGCCCGGCCCGACCGCGCGAGCCCGGCCGAAGGAAAGCACATCGATCATGTCGTGGAGCAGGCCCGCCTGATCCGCGATGCGTTCACCGCCGGGTAATCCAGAAAGGCCGACCCGATGCGTCTACCCTTCGACCTCGAACGCCCGCTGGTCTTCTTCGACCTGGAAACCACCGGACTCAGCGTCGCGGAAGACCGGATCATCGAACTGGCGATCATAAGGCTCTCCCCCCAGGGGGACGTGATGGAGCGCGTGCGTCGTTTCAATCCAGGCATTCCGATCCCGGCCGGGGCGTCGGAGGTGCACGGTATTTACGACGCGGATGTAGCGGACGAGGCCCCGTTCGCCTCGAGGGCCCATGCGCTTCACGAGATGCTCGACCCGTGTGACCTGGCCGGCTTCAACATCCGGCGGTTCGACGTGCCCATGCTCCTCGCCGAGTTCCGGCGGGCGGGAATCACGTTCGATGCCGGAAACCGCAAGCTCATCGACGTGCAACTGATCTTCCACCACAACGAACGCCGAGACCTCTCCGCCGCCGCCACGTTCTACTTGGAGCGAGAGCACCAGGAGGCCCACACCGCCCTCGCTGACATCCGGACCACGGCGGCCGTGCTCGCGGCCCAACTCGAGCGCTACGACGACGTGCCCAAGGATCTCGCCGGGCTCAACGATTACTGCGATGCGATCAGCAAGTTCGAGACGGAGTTCGACCGGTGGTTCACGGAATCCGACGGTGGGTTGGTCTTCAAGCGCGGGAAGCACCGCGGCGAGACCCTGGCTCAGGTGGCCAGTGATAGGCCGGACTATCTCAGGTGGATGCTCGGAGCCAAGGACATGGACGAGGACGTGCTGAGTGCGGTGCGGCAGGCGCTGGAGGGGAACTCGGCGAAACTGACAGCCGGGAGATGAGGCGGCCGTCCGAGGAACGCCTCGGCGAGTATACGTATGATTTGGATCAGTTTATACGTATACGGAACGCCCTCGACCGACTCGCCCACAACGCCTATCAGCCCGTTCTCGATGGCGAATGTATTGTCAACTTTAATGTGGCCGGCGTAAAGCCGAGGGAGGGGACGCACGACACCCCGGCTCTAAGATCATGGCAGTTCCCTGGCGGTACGCTTATTTTCAGTTCAGCCCTTCCTATCGCTCTGTGGACGATCGGACGCCGGCCATGGAGACCTCCAACGTCGAATCAGGAGAGCGCGAGACGGCAGGGCCCTTCGAAAAGACCCGACTGATCCGGAGGTTCGCCCTGTGTGTGGGTGCGAACCGCCTCCGGGTCCAAAGGAGGTTCTCGGCGCATGCAGTACGAGGAGCTAGCCGCCTTCCTGAAGTACGTGGGCAGAGATCCCACGACGCTGATCTTCGAGGACGAGCTCACCGGCATCCACAACCGGCGATTCCTCCTGAGCTACCTGGCTCACAAGGTCGACTGGCGCGCGAAGACGGACTACGCCCTGTCCCTCCTCATCATCGATCTCGACCGTTTTAAGGAGATCAACGACACGCACGGGCACGAGACGGGCGACCAGGTTCTCACGTGGGTGGCCGCCCTCCTCGTGAAGGTGGCAGGGGAGGACGGCTTCCCGGTGCGCTACGGAGGCGACGAGTTCATCCTGCTCCTACCCAAAACCGATCGGGCCGGCGCTCGGGCCGCCGCGGACCGCCTCCTCCAGACTATTCGGGACCGCCCCTTCCGGGAGCGCGACAGCGGCTTGGTGGTGCCCATGACCATGAGCGTGGGCATCGCGGTGGCCCCTGAGGATGCCACCACGGCGGAGGAGCTCATCCACGCCGCCGACATCGCCCTGTACGCGGCCAAGAGCTCCGGACGGAACCAGGCAGCCGTGGCTTCGGAGCTGGATCAGGACCAGGTATTCCCCCGGGCCGTGCTTCAGCGTCTCAAGCTCCAGGGCATCGTTGGCCGGGACGAAGAGTTGGACATGGTGGACCGGGTGCTACGGGGCATGGCCAAGGGGCGGAGCCAGGTCCTGGTGTTCGAGGGCGGACCGGGCGTGGGGAAGACCACGCTGCTGGACACGGTGCGACGGAACCTCAAGGCGGACGGGGCCTTCTTCGTCACGAAGGTTGCGGGGGACCCCCACGAGTCCCGCCGCCCCTACTACCTGGCTTCGCGGATTCTCATTGACCTCCTGAACCAGCGGGGTGACGAGGGGGTGGAGCTCCTGCACCGACTGACTCCGCGAGAGCGGAGCTACCTCGCCCATGTCCTTCCCGGCCTGGTGAAGGAGGAGATCACCGGCGAGATCGACCGCGAGACCCGGCAGGGCATCTTCATGACCTTCACCCGGCTTCTGCGACAGTCGGTGGAGGGCCGGCCGATGATCCTGCTGGTGGACGACATGGAGTTCGTCGACGAGGCGACGCTCCTCCTCCTCAGTGTGGCGGCTCAGCGGGGCGACCTCGAGTTCATGTTGTGTGGCAGCGTCGGGGAGTCCCTGCGGCTGAGCGGCGAGACCGAGCCGTCCCCGGTGGAGCGCTTCTTCACGGACTGTCCCAAGGAGATCCGGCTACGCCGGATCACCCTGAAGCCCCTGGGCCCGCCCCACATCGCGGAGTACCTGAAGGCGGTATTCCCCAACGTGCAGATGCCCGAGGGATTCGAGGACGACTTGGTGCGGGTCACGGACGGGAACCCCTTCTTCCTCTCGGAGATCATCCGCAACCTCCTGGCGGACGGGAAGGTCCAACTCATCGGCCAGGACTGGGTCATCGAGCCGTTGGATCCCGCATACCTCTCGCGCTCCCTGGAAGACATCGTCACGCAGAAGATCGCGGCGCTGGACCAGCAGGACCGCGAGGTCCTGGAGCGGGCGTCCACGCTGGGTGAGGACATTCCCGTGAGCATCCTCACGGGGAGCACCGATCTGGACGAGTCCAGCGTCCAGGCCTTCCTGGACCGGGCTGAGAACCTGGGCCTGGTGAGCCTAGACTTCCAGGTGAACGACGAGGTGATGCACTTCCTGGGCAAACGCATCCTCGACATCAGCTACGCCGCCATCGACGACGAGCGGCGCCAGCAGCTCCACGAGGAGGTGGGCCAGTACCAGGAGCGGCTCTTCGAGCAGCGCCTGCTTCCCTCGGCCTCCATGCTGGCGTACCACTTCCGGCGCTCGGCCAACGAAGCCAAGGCACGCCAGTACGAGCAGATTCACAAGCGGTACCGCGACTCGGTCTTCGAGCCCAGCGAGGTGGCGGACTACACCGCCGACGACGAGAGGGAGGAGATCGAGGCCGGCGCGCCCCTGGACGAGGAGATCGAGGCCGGCGCGCCCCTGGACGAGGAGACCGCCGCGCACGTGCCCCGGGCGCTGCGCCTGGTCCTGTCCGCGGTTCGGAGCGCCCAGCTCTATCCACCGGAGAGCATGGCCGTCGTGAGGGCGATGGAGCAGGCGCGGGGCAGCCTCGATCCCATCTTCTCCCACACCGAGCGGCTCACCCTCACCATCGCCGAAGACACTCTGTCCGCCAACGGCATACCCCTGGACCTGGCCGAATACAGGGTTCTGGAGAGCTCGTTCCTCGATCTCCTGAAGGGGGCCGAGCTCCGTGCTCTCTCGCTCACTCGGGACGTCACCGGGGACGAACTCGGAAGGTTGCTCACCGCCATGGGCAGCTGCGTGCCCGGCACGCTGGCGCCCACGCACTGGCAAACGGTCGTCCGGACCGAGCGGCTCCAGAACGTGGAGGTGCGACAGACTCGCTACAAGCGTGTGTCCCAACCGGGCGGGGAAGGCCCCCGGGGCGCCGCGTCGACGGACCGGGACGCGCTCTCCTCCGCCGAGATGGAGCTGATTCCGGAGCTCTTGAGGGTCATCCTCAAGACCGCCAGCGATTACCGCCTGTATCCCGTGGGCAGCGAGCGGGTCTCGTCGTCCATCGGGGACCTGCTCGGCTCCCTCACGGCACTACTGGTAGGGCGGTCGGGCCTGAGCCTGGCGAGGGTGGAGACGTTCATCCTGGTGAACGGACAGCGGGCCGACGTCACCCAGTGGCAGTCGGTAGCGGACGGGTTCATGGAGTTCCTCGACTCCCTCAGCCTGTCGAGCATCACCTTCCTGGACGGCCTCACCAGAAGCGATCTCGAGGCCGTCTTCGGGCGCTTGAGGGACGCTCCCCACGACGTGGGAGTGCCCGGGTTCTGGGAGCGCTTCGCCGCGGAGGCCGGCCTTGCCGGCATCGCTTTCAACCAGGAAGCGTACGCGGCGGGCCTGGTCCAGGCGCAGCTGGGAGCGGCGCTCGCGGGCTACCCGCCGAGCTCGGGTGGCGACAGGTCCGCCGCCGTCGCCGACGTGACGGGCCCGACGGAACGCCCGGAGGAGCACGTCCTGGACGACGACGTCATCGACCTCGAATGGGACCCTGACGAGTACGACGGCGCCGACCTCGATGTGGACGAATCCGTCGTGCGCGTGGCCAAGGAGCTCCTCTTGGAGGGGAGGCACGACGAGGTCAAGGAGCTTCTCCACCGGGTCTTCGCGGGCTACGCCGAGGCCGATGCCGCCCAGCGCCTCGTCCGGATCCAAACCTGCCAGGGGATGTTCGAGCATGTGGTGCTCGGCCTACAGCACAAGCTCTCTGAGATCGCCCTAGAGCCGCTCGCGGCGGTGACCGCGTCGGAGACCGGCCCGTCGGTGCTCAGCGAGCTGGCCCGGCTGCTTTACGACATGGGCGCCTCCGCCATCCGGTTCTCCGATTACCACCTGGCCGCACGCATCTACGATATAGTGGAGACCCGCCGGAGCGAGCTGCGAGGCCGAGGGGCCCACGCGGACGGCCCTTACGCGGCGCTCGTGTCGGTGGAACTGGACGATCATACGAGCCAGCTTCTCATGGAGGACCTGCGATCGGGTCGCACTGATCGTCAGGCGCGGGCCAGCCTGGCCGTAAGCCACATGGGCGTGACGGCCATGGATCTGCTCATCGACGTCGTGAAGCAGGAGAGGGACCTTCGCGTGCGGCAGCTCGCCGCCGGACTGCTGGCCGAGCTGGACGCCGACGCCGGCGAGCGGCTCAAGGAGACCGTCCTCACCGAAGTGCTCCTGGAGCACCGTTACCGGGTCCTGGAGGTCATCGACATCGTCACGCAGGACGTCAGGATGGTGCTGGCCTTCAACGTCGGCGACGAGAATCCCAAGATCAGACGGGCGTCGTTCCATCTCTTCGAGCGGCTCCAGCAGGACAACCTGGTGGATCTCATGGTTCCTTTCGCCACAGGGGAGGATGCCGGCATCGCCAAGGGCGCTATTCGGAGCCTGGCCACGGTGGGGACGCCGCGGGCGGTTCAGGCCCTCATCGACATCCTCGTCGACTCGGATTCTCCCGAACGGGCCACAGCCTGCTGCAGCGCCCTCGCGGGCCTGAAGGCCGAGGGCGCCGTGGAGGCCATGGGGGAGATCCTGTCCAAAAGGAAGCTGGGATTCCTGGGCTACCACTGGGACGAGGAGGCACGCGCGGTGGCAGCGGTGGGCCTCTACCAGATCGCCACGCCCAGGGCGGTGGCCCTTCTGTCCAAGCACAAGGACGACCCCTCCCAGCGGATCCGCGAGATGGCGCAGCCCAGGAAGGCGGAGGCCTAGCCAAAGAACAGGGCTTGGCCCAGCCGAGTTCAAGCGTGTAGCGCGAGACCCACCGACCCGGCCGACCCGACCTCACCCCACCTTGAGCGCGTTCACTGGACCCACGAGGGCAGCCCCGCTCACGGGAACGAGGCTCGAGATCAGCGTAACGGCCAATAGTACGGCTCCGACTGCCACAACCATGCCTGACCCCGCGGCGGTCATCCCGAAGCCCACCAAGACGTCTCCGACCAGAGCCACTAACGGGATCACCGTGAGGGTGCCGACGAGCAGGCCGGCGATCGACATCCGGAGGCCCTGGGCGGCCACCATCGTCACGACCTCGCGGGGCTGGGACCGAGCGGGGCTCGAACGCCTTCTGCGCCGGATACCCACCAGAGGTGGGTGGCCCGGCCAGCGTGCACCCTGGGGTGGCAACGGCCTCGCAGCGGGAGGTTCCTGACGCGTCTCAGCTCGCTCAAACAGGGTGCCGCACTCGGACAAGGGCCTTTGAAATCCTCCTATGGGGCCAGTGATCAAGACACACGTCCACAACGCGCCAGCGGCCCATTTTTTGACCGCAGGCGTCCGCGTTGTTTGGATTGCCGGTTCGACGATTTAAGGTGGGTGCGCTCGCCGGCTCCGCGTCGCAGTCCGAGGGTCCTTCACAGCCTTGGCGTTCTCCGCTCGGGAGCAGGAACCATCCTCCTATCTGGGGCTCATTGGCCCATCGCTTCGTTTGGCTCTCCAGGGGTGCATAACCTATCCTGGGGGACTCGGGCCACTCGGCCCAGCCCAGCATTTCAATGGATGCTTTCCCCTGTAACCGGTTCGCTTTCGGTTCGTCGGACCCATCTGGTTGAACGCAACTTTCCACCCCGCGCTCGTCGTTCCGCGGCCGGTTTACTTCGTAGCTCGCAGTTTCGCCGGGTCGTACCTCTCGCCCGTGCGCCATAGCGCCAGTGTGATCGACGCGATCTGACGCGCGATCGTCAGCTTCGCCAGGTTCGGTTTCGTGCCGCCGTCCAGCAGGCTCTCGTAGTGCCGGTACAGTGATCCGTCCTCCGCCCGCCCGATCACCGTCGTCGCGGCTCCCTTGAAAATCCGTTTCAGCGTGTGGTTGAAGTTTCGGTTCAGACCTCGAGTCTGCTGCACGGGCACCTTCACCCAGTCTCCCGTCTGAGCTCGCACCCAGTCCGACGAGCTGCGCATCACGATGCCCAGGCCGCAGTAGGCCCAAAACCCGCTCCGGCTTCTGAACCGATACGGCGTCACCACAACCGGCAGTAGCTCGGCGACCCGAATCGGGCCCAAGCCCGGGCATGTCCGCAGCACATGCCACTCCCGATGCTTCTTGCCCCCGGCCAGCATCGTCTTCTCGGCCTTCTCGCGCAGAGCCACGAGCGCGTCGTGCTCTTCGTAAAGGTGCTGTGCAAGCGCCTTCGTCGCCTCCGGCAACGCGCCGAGCCATTGCTCCCGGTCGCGCTTCGAGTACACGGACCGGCCCGCTCCGTAGCCTACGCCTCTCGAGCGCAGTACGCTCCTCAGCCGGTTCTTCACCCGTACCGTGTCGCCCACCAGGAATCCATAGGCCTTCGCCAGATTTCCCAGTCGCCCGAATTGGCCTCGCCCCTTGTAGACCCGCGTCTCGATCGAGCCGATCCTCAGTTGCTCGGCCAGCCCGAACGCATCCCGACCAACGCTTCGCGTCGGTGCCCTCGCTCTTCGGGCCGCGGCTCTTCTTGCCGACACCCGTCACCACCAGCTCCTCGACGTGTGGCTCCAGCACTTCGTGCAGCCACTCCGACAGCGTCCCTTCCTCCATGCACATGTGGCGTTGCTTCG
>JACZXQ010000054.1 GCA_022571515.1 Gemmatimonadota bacterium | reverse complement strand
GCATCCGGTGGCGCGAGAATCTGAAGAGATTCAGGATGACGCCGTGGACCGAAAGAAAACGCTGAGCTTGGGCCGCTGACTTGAAGCGTCGCATCTGACGCTCTCGTTGTCGTGTCGGTTGATGCGATACCTCCGCTCGATTGTTCTCGTAGCGTGCCGTGATGTAATTCACGGAAGGCATCGTAACGCGATGGGCAGCGCCGTAGCTTTTCAGCTCGTCCGTAACCAGCTGCCAGGGTGTGCCCCCCTGGCGACGCTTGAGCTTCCGGGCGTACTCCGGTCCGAACTTCCGACACCACTGCCTGACCGGTCTCATAGGAGACGAGGATTCCACGCTTCGCGAGGAGGTCCTCGACGTCACGGAAGCTCAGGCAGAATCGGTGGTACAGCCCCACGCCATGGCTGATGATCTCAGGCGGAAACCGGTAGCCGCGATAGTTGGTTGCAGTCGTTTTCATCAACAGAGTCTGCCGCGGCCGGGCTTAAGTTGACAATACCCCCCGGGGCCCACGCAGGTGACTCGGGTAGGGGAACCAGGAGGCTGGCCGGCGAACAGGAGAAGGGGCACGCGGACCAGCCACGGCATGTGCTGGCGACTCTGGGGGCGTGGAGCGCGAGAGAGGCTCATCCCGCCGAACGGACGGAACCGTGAAGCGAGCCTTGCGTAACCCAAGAAGTTAGGCCGCGAGCCGGCGGTCGTACCGGTGATGGAGGCCGCCGACCTGCGGATGGGCGACCAGATCGCCCATTTCCGCTGGTGCAACAGGCCGCGGCTCTGGGCAGTCGCCGCCGTCCAACGAGCGGTGCGTTCGCGACGCATGGTAGTAGGATGCGTAACTGTGAAGAACCCGTAGGAGGTGCCGTGACCACTTCCTCGATACCCATCGACCCTACCCGCCGGGCGAAGCTACTGCCGAAGATGCTGTCGCGATCGTGCAGCAAGAAGCGAGGCTGGGTCTCGTAAGGAAAGGCCTCGACGACTTGTTGGGCTGTCCATTGGGCGGAGGGCGAGGTCGTGACGTTGAAGTGAAGGATGCGGCGTCGATCGTGCGACATGATCAACAGCACATAGAGCACGCGGAACGTCGCGGTGGGGACGATGAAGAAGTCCATGGCCGCGATGTCGGTCCGGTGGTTCTCCAGAAACGGGCGCCAGGTCAGGGAGGGCGGGCTGACCCGAGGCGGCCGGTAGCGCCGGACAGCTGCGTCACTGACATCGATCCCGAGCTTATGCAACTCGGCCTGGATGCGCGGCGCGCCCCACGTCGGATTCGAGCTCCACATGTGGCGAATCAGACTCCGAACCGACGGATCGATTCTCGGTCGGCCGCCCCTGGCCCGGCTCTTCCAACGCCAATAGGCGCGGAATCCCTTGCGATGCCACTCCACGACCGTGGCTGGTTGGACGAGGACAAGTGCTCCACGCCAGCCAAGCCAGACGCATCGGAGCCAGACCCAGAAGAGTCGGTCACGGTCCCTGAGGCGCACGCTTCCCGGCTGCCGACGAAGCACCACCAACTGTTGGCGGAGCGCGACGTTCTCAAGCGCCAGATCCCGCCGCCTCCTCAGCACAGACACGAAGCCCCACACCGCGATACATAGCCATTCCCCCATTAGCGCTCGCTCTCACTGAGTCGTGGAAAGGCCAGCAATTTCGCGCCCGATGGGGTTTTCGCTACCCACCTCTCGGAACCAGTGGGCCTGGGTAGATTTGAACTACCGACCTCACGCTTATCAGGCCCGGGAAGATGGAATGGAAAACCGGAAAAGCCTGAAGCGACGTGGCTTTCAAGCGACTGAACTTTCCGGTTCTTCCGGTTTCAATCGCCCGTTTCTCCGCTTTTTCAGCCGAAACAGCACCCAGGAACGGTACCCAACGGAACGGCCCTCGGCGATCTGTTACCGTTCACCCCAGGGCGATCAAAGAGAACCAGGTGCCCTGCCCGACTCCAGCCCCTCCAAGAGATCCAGAAGGCCGACTGCCTCCCACGAACGATTCCGCTTCGACTCCGAGAGGGGCTCCAGAACTCCGCAATCCGTGAGTTGTCTCATGGCTTGGTGAATCGCGGCCTTGGCTCGCCGCGTTACAGCAGCGGCTACCGGCGCCGTAATCACCGGATGTGCGGGAAGCAGTGCGATCAACGCCCAAGCGGCGGCGTCTGCCCTCGGCGCTGGGCCCGCAGTCAGTCGCCGCCGCCACTCCTCCATGAGCGCGGTCACTGCCTCGAGGTAGTCAGACGCCAGCCTCGCTGCGCGTGCCGCAGCGGCGGCGAACTGCTCAATCCACAAACCAACGTCCCCGGCCCTGAATCGGGTGAGGCCTTCGATGTATCGTTTCCGCTCCGTCGCCAGAACCACGCTGATGGGAGGAACGTAGGTGGCCGCGATGCCGCGTCGGCGCAGCACCACATGGATGAGCGCGCGGCCAGTGCGACCGTTTCCGTCATCGAATGGGTGGATCGTCTCGAACTGGGCATGAACCATCGCGGCCTGAACGAGGGGAGGGAGAGAGTCGTCTCCGGTGGCCTCACAGAGATCGTGGAGCAGGGAATCGACATACTCCGGCGGCGGCGGGACGAAGTCGGCACCGCACGGGTTGTAGTCATTGCCGCCGATCCAGTTCTGGTCCCTCCGGACGATTCCTGCGGTCTGTGAGTTGGGGGCTTTGGCCATCAGCTTGGCATGGATTTCCGCAAGGTGCTCGACACCAATTTTTTCGGCCGTGGCTGCTTCATCAACCGCCAACTGCATGGCATCGATGTTCCCGATCACCTCGAGGACTGTGGACGAGGCCTTTCCTCCGGTCTCCATCCTAGACTCAGCACGGGCGAGTTGGCGTATCCCAACCTGCATCCCCTCCACCTTCGATGATGCGATCGACTCCGTGCGGAGTAGCAGACGGGCAAGCGGCGCGAAGGCTGGCTGGGCCCTTGAGTTGAGGGTCATGATCGCCTGCTCCGCGTCCGAGACGACACCAGCGATGCTGGATGGTAGGTCGAAGTCGAAGTCGGTCAGTGTACCGGGAATGAACGCCTCGTACTTGCAGGCTCTCCGGTACCTAGGCGGCGCGTAAAGGATGGGGTCCCACTCCCAGGTCTTTGAGACGAGTGTTCCACGCATCCTGAACGAGCCCCCTCTTTAGTTCGGCTTATCGTACAAGCTGAACCAAGATGGCACCTTGGTTCAGGATAGCAAGGGTATTGAACCGACAGCAAAACCGACAGTTCGGCCTATTCTTGAAACAATGGTTGCCCCGCCCGATCTCGTAAGACCAAGCGGGGCAACGCTTCCGAGGAAGTGGGCCTGGGTGGACTCGAACCACCGACCTCACGCTTATCAGGCCCGGGAAGATGGAACGGGAAACCGGAAAAGCATGAAAGGAAGCGGCTTTCTAGCGACTGGGCTTTCCGGTTCTTCCGGTTTCAATCGCCTTTTCTTCCGCTTTTTCAGCCCAAACGGCACCCAGGAACGACACCCAGCGGAAAGGCACGCCACGACTCAAATCGATGATCGCGGCTTGTCCCGAAACGTCAGTGATTCCCTGTTGGATGGAGTCTTCGCCACCCACAACGGTTTCGTACGACAGGTGACCAAGGGATTGCTGATGTCCTCCAAGGAGCATTAGATATCTTACTGGCCGCCGCCACCGTGCCCGGACGGGCCGATGCGCCTCCCCCCCAACCCCAAGGCCCGTGGTCCTCCAACTGAAGCTCCGTCTCCTCGAGACAGAACCCGTCGTCTGGCGGCGCATCCTCGTCGATGACACCAGTACGCTCCACCAGCTCCACCGGATGATCCAGATCCTCATGGGATGGTGGGACTACCACCTGTACCGGTTCGATGTGGCCGGTCGGCGGTTCGACCACCCGCAAGACGAGCCCATCTTCCTGGACGACGATTTCGGTGAGCCGGCTACCGGGGTCACGCTGCGTGGGCTGGGACTCAGGAAGGGCGACGTCTTCGACTACCGGTACGACTTCGGAGACGACTGGCGTATCGAGATCGAGGTGGAGAGGCGCCGCCAGACTCGCGGCCAACGGTGGACCCTGCCCTGGCTCCTGGAGGGAGAGCGGGCCGGCCCGCCGGAGGACTGCGGTGGCATCACGGGCCTGCAGGAAATCCTCGCCGTGCTCGAGCCGGTGCCGTCCGTGCCCGGCGGTCCGGGAGACCACTCAAAGACGTCGGAGGACGTCGGCGAGCTGGACGGATTCTGGGAGGAAGAGAGCGATGAGGAGCGGGAGCGTCGTGAGCTTCTCGAGTGGCTCGGTGACTACGATCCCGCACGGTTCGACCGAAAGACGGTCAATCACTTCCTCGTGCTCGCCCAAGTCTGGGGGGCACTGGACGGATGATCGAGCTGGACTCGGGGCCATTCTGAGCGCGCTCGTCAGCGAGGCGAAACTCCGAGGCAGGACGACCTCAATGCACCTCCCGCCCGCAACACTTCTTGTACTTCCGCCCGCTGCCGCACGGGCAGGGGTCGTTGCGGCCGGGACCGCGCGCCGCGACGGCGGGGCCCCGCGCTTCGGCTCCGGTCTCCCTCGAGGCCTTGAACAGTGACTGGCCAATGTGGGAATAGCTGGTCAGAGCCCTCGGGAACAGCTTGCGAAAGTCAGTCGCCAGGCTCTCCAACGTACGCCCGGAGCCCTCCACCTCAGCGGCGAAGGCCTCCGCCGCTTTGCGCGAAGCGAAGAACGACAGGACTACCAGAGTGTTGGCGAAGTGGTCCTCGAGTTCCTCCGGGAGACTCGCGCCCCAACTCTCTTCCAGCCATCGATGGCCGAGCCGGAACCCCCGGCACCACTGGGCGACGGGCGCGTCCAGCTCCAGGTTTGCCAGAGGATCCTCCAGGAACGCGCAATCCTCCGGCAGACGGGCGTCGGCCTCGTCGGCCGTTGGGGCGTACTCGTTGAAGAGGGCCAAGAGCCCACCCATCACTGCCTCGGCCTCCTTGTGCGTGTCGAACGGCGGATCGCCTCCCCCGAAGATCCTGGGCAGCCACTCCGATGGCACCACCATCTCCGGCGCACAGACGACGGTGAAGAGGAAACCCTGCATCTCCCGGTAGGTCAGCGTCCCCTCGGGATGCCCCGCGCGGTCCATGAACTCCTTCAGGGCCACCCTGCGCTTGGGCGTCAGGGGCTTGATTGTCTGCATCAGTTATTCTCCTCCCTTCCGCACGCTGTTCCTTCATCTCAGGGGCGGGGCCACCGGCTCACCACGCATCTGGACGCTGACCCAATATCCACTCTCCTAGCTGGCCAACCAGTGCGGCAACAAGTCGATGGAGACGGCCCATGTTCGGGGGCGGAGTCACTTGGGATTCTCAGCTGCCCTTCCACCCGTCCTCCGCGAAAACCTCATCCGCACTGCGGTTGTTGACTTCTTGACCTCGGCTACCCGACCGTGGGATCATGATCTCAAGGCTCCTTCTGGTCCTTCGGACCCTCAATGGCATGGCTCGATCCCGTGCCTCTCTGGCGGCTGAGAGCGCCATCCTCCGTCATCAACTGACCGTGCTTCAGCGAGGACGGCCCAGGCGTTGCTCCGACCGGCCGATCGACTGCTCTGGATCTGGCTCTGCCGACACTGGAATCGGTGGCGCCACGCATTGGTTGTGATCCAGCCAGCGACGGTCCTGAAGTGGCACCGGGCAGGGTACCGCCGTCACTGGCGACGAAGGTCCGGTGGGTTTAGCGGTCGACCCAGAGTCTCTCGGAGCCATATCAGTCTGATTCGCCGCATCTCGTCCGACAATCCGGAGTGGGGCGAGGACCGAATCGCCCTGGAGCTCAAGGCGAAACTCGGGGTCGAGCACCCTCCCAGCACCGTCCGTCGGTACATGATTACTTGGAAGGGGAACGGTGCTCCGGCCTCCACCACCTGGCCCACCTTCCTGGCCGGGCACGCCGCCGAGTTGTGGAACATGGACCTGACCACGCAGCCCTTATGGAACTACTCGATGCGGTACGTTCTGGTGCTCATGGAGCTGCGGGGCCGAAGGGTCGTGCATGTGGCGGTGACCGTGTCGCCGACCCTGGCCTGGGTGAAGCAGCAGGTCAGGGAAGCGACCCCGTTCGGCTCGGCTCCTCGATTCCTGGTGCATGACAATGACGGAATCTTCGGCCAGTTCGGGAAGCGTAGGCCGGGCGAATCGGGAAGATCGTACCGCAGTGCCTTGGACATGTGGCTGGGAGAGGTGCTGCACATCAAGGGGATCCCCATCCCGTACGGAGCCCCCAACGCGGCGGCTCACATCGAGCGGTTCATGGGAAGCCTGAAGAGGGAATGCCTGAACCACTTCATTTTCTTGTCGGAGGATCACCTTCGCCGCACCGCCTCGACCTACATCACCTACTACAACGGCGGTCGACCCCATCAGGGGATCGAAGGCATACCGGAGTGTGGCCCCGGCTTACCGAGGGTCTCTCGTCCTGCGACAGGGGACGGCCCGATCAAGTTCGTGGCATACCCAGTGCTCGGCGGCCTTCACCACGACTACCGACTCGCCGCGTAGCTCAGGCTCGTGCGAAGTCCCTGAGACACGGCCCCATCGGGTCCGGTCGTTCCTGGTCATGCATGCAACGCCGAATTCTGACCTGAAAGGGCCACAAGGTGTTCCCGTCGGCCGACACTTGATCCCACAGGGGTCACATCGGTCCCACCGTGAGAGACGAATCAGGCCCCAAGAATCTGCGCGGATGGAGTTTTCGGGGAGGACGGGCGTGTGGACCGCGCGAACTTTGGCCTCGCACGCCTACGGGACTTGCCGGGTGAGGGAGTCTCTTCAACCCTACTTCGTTTGAGCATCGGAGGAGGATTTCCCGACGGGAGCCCGCTCCCTTAAGAGCTCGTTCTGCTCCCGCAGTAGCGCCAGAAGCTCCTCGTTCTGCTCCTGGAGATGGCGAATACCCGACGTCATCACTTTCGGCGGCGCGTCCTCCGGCATTCGCTCCATCATCCGCATGCAATGATTCATCATTCGCTCCATCATCGGCATGCACCGATCCATCATTCGCTCCATCATCCGCATGCACTGATCCATCATTCGGTCCATCGGCCATAACAGCAAATTCTTCATGGCGAACTCCTTTCCCTAACAGCTATGGATCTGTTTCGCTACGCTGCCCAGGTGCCCGCGAACCGATAGCCTCGCAGCTTTGAGAGTCTCGGCGAGCGCCTCAGCTTCCTTCAGCGATGCTGGAAACGGAATCTGGTTGGCCGTCTGGATTAAGCTATTGAAGTGATTGATTGGCACTTGTATACCTGTTGCACGGTAGTCATGGATTGCTTATATTGATACATGAGCAATTCACTTGGCTTTCGGCGGTTCGGGGTCCTTTTCATGGGCCACTTTTTTGAGTTCTCTGACGACCTTCTTGGAGAACACCCTTTCCATGATGTCGTCGCCCTTGATCTTCCGAACATCCCCCGAGAGC
>JACZXQ010000092.1 GCA_022571515.1 Gemmatimonadota bacterium | reverse complement strand
GGACCGAGCGGGGCTCGAACGACTCTTGCGGTACTGTGCCCGTCCTCCCTTCTCCCTCGAACGGCTCGAGGTCACCGGGCACGGTGCGACGAGTTATCCTCGAAAGTTGTGGAACGGTCCCTGAGACGGGAGTGAGTTGAGGGGAACGAGAAAGGCGGCGTATCCTTCGGTGTGACAGCATTCACACGAAGCCCGGGAGAAAGCCCGGGGGAAGGACACGCCACCATGCTGAAGGTAGTCGAGGAGCGGGATTGGAGCCAGGATGGGCAGGTCAGTCCGGATCTGGACGAATTGGTGAGGGAGGGTGCACGGAGGATGTTGCTGGTGGCCCTGGACGTGGAGGTTGCGGTATACCTCGAGCGGTACCGGGGCGTTCGAGACGAGCGCGGCCACGCGCTGGTGGTTCGCAACGGACGCGCCCGGCCACGGAAGGTGACGGTAGGCGCGGGGACGCTCGAGGTGGCCGCGCCGCGGGTGGACGACCGGCGGGAGGGAGAGCGGTTCACGAGCCGGATCCTACCGCCGTACATGCGACGGAGTCCGAAGGTGGAGGAGACACTGCCGGTGCTGTACCTACGGGGTCTATCGACCGGTGACTTCCGGCCGGCCTTGAAGGGGCTGTTGGGGGAGGAGGCGTCAGGCCTGAGCTCGGCGAACATCAGCCGGCTCATCGGCGTGTGGGAAGCGGAGTGGGAAGCATGGCGGGGGCGGAGCCTCGAGGACGTGGACTACGTGTACGTGTGGGTCGACGGGATCCACGTGAACGTGCGCTTGGGCGAGCAGGACCGCCTGTGCTTGCTGGTGATGATCGGAGTGAGGCCGGACGGGACCAAGGACCTCATCGCGGTGGAGGACGGATACCGGGAGAGCACGGAGAGCTGGGCCGCCCTGTTGCGGGATCTGAAGCGTCGAGGGATGCGCGCTCCGGAGCTGGCTGTAGGTGACGGGGCGCTGGGCTTCTGGGCAGCGGTCCGGGACGTGTGGCCCGAGACCCGGGAGCAGAGAGACTGGGTGCACGTGATTGGGAACGTGCTGGACAAGCTGCCGAAGCGTCTTCAGGGGCGGGCCAAGGAGCTACTGCACGAGATCATGTACGCACCGACGAGGGAGGAGGCAGAGGAGGGCATGGAGCGCTTCGAGGCCGAGTACGGGCCGAAGTATCCGAAGGGGGTCGAGTCGCTCCGGCGCCACGAGGACCGGCTCCTGACGTTCTTCGACTTCCCCGCCGAACACTGGAGGCACATTCGTACGAGCAACCCTATCGAGTCGTCGTTCTCGACCGTGCGGTTGAGGCAACGGGTGACGAAAGGCCCGGGCTCGAGGAAACGTGGGCTCTTGATGGCCTACAAGCTGCTACGGATGGCTGGAGAGCGGTGGAGAAGGCTGAACGGAGCCAACCTACTCCCCCTCGTCAGGGCGGGAGTTCAGTTCAACAACGGAGAGCAGATCGAGCGAGAGGACACGCACCAGAAGGTCGCCGCCTGATCATGCCGATCCACAACATTTGACAATAGCTCGTTCTCACATGGCCGTACCACTCGCGCTCAACCCCCAACAGATGTGCTCAACGCCTTTCGGCATCAAAGCGGTTCTCACCGCTGATGGATGCGGCCAACGGTGAAAACACTATTCAAGGTAAACTTCAAGCACCTCCAGCCAACGATGGGGAGCCTATGTCGGCACGCCGGTGTGACCCCGGCGGAGGCTGCGGCAGCGACGCTAGTGGGGGGTTCAAGCACCCGGTAGCGAGAGACACGCCATAACGTACTCCGCGACAACGACTTAGGCTCAAACTTCAAACTGTACCCCTTCCGACCTTGAAAACGGCCATCACAGGATTTTGAAGCGTGCTCGTTCGGCTTCCCAGTCCGCGTCCTTGAGAGCACTCTGGGTCACGCTGATTCCTCGCACGCATCTGGCACAGAGTGGGATGAACAACACATCGTCTTCGTCCGTGACACACGTCTCGGTCAATTCCCAGCGAAGCTTCTCGATGCCCGAGGGCGACAGCCAGCAGCGGAAGACGGAGTACTGAACAGCCGATCTGTTCGGTATGGCCTGGAGGTCGGGGCGCCGACCGAAGGCAGGCAGACGACCCGCATCAAATGGCTCTCCCGACAGTTGCGCGGTCGTAGCCTTCCAACTGATCTCCTCGTGACCGCCGGGTG
>JACZXQ010000091.1 GCA_022571515.1 Gemmatimonadota bacterium | reverse complement strand
TATCCCCCACGAAGGCGCTGGGATGGTGGCTACGGTGATCGTGACCGGCTAGTGTGCTGACTCAAGACTTCAGAAAAGAACTCTCACGGCCGACGACGCATGCCCTCGGACCCTCTTAAAGATCTAGCGTGAGTTTACGGCGGCGCGGGTAACGCCGGGTTCGCAGCTGACGCGCAAGTCGTTCATGGGTTTCGAGTTATGCACTTCGGTTCCCGCTGGAGCCGGATTGGTATTACCCTCCCATAATACGGCAGATAATGCTTGCGTTATATAGATGAACGTGTTATGTATTACCCTATTATGGCCACGATCATCTACAAGAAGAAGAAGGGCCGCGAGTACGCCTACTGGGTCCGCTCGGCCCGGGTGAACGGCAAGCCCCGGATTGTCGAGCAGGTCTACTTGGGACCGAGGGACCGCTATCTGGAAGAGGTGAAGGCGGCCTACACCCGGGACCGGAGCCCAGGCCCCACACCGTTGAAGCGGGTCGCGACCAAGGAGTTCGGAGCCACGGCGTATCTGTGGCATTGGGCCGAAGAGCTGGGGTTGCGGGAGATCGTGGATCGCCACGTCCCGGCGCCGGAGGCTCGGCGTCGTACCCAACTCTCGGTGGGCCAGTATCTGGTGATTGCGGCACTCAACCGGGCGGTGGATCCGACGAGCAAGCGGGCGCTCTACGATGACTGGTACAAGGACAGCGTCGTGAGCCGGCTCTGGAAGGCGAAGGAGACGGAGCTCTCGAGCCAGCGCTTCTGGGACCACTTGGATCAGGTGGAACCGGAGCACATCGAGAGGATCCAGAAGGACGTGCTGGCCCGGCTGGCCGAACGCTTCCCGCTGGGCGGGGAGACGATCCTCTATGACTCGACGAACTTCTTCACGTTCATCGACACCTTCAACGAGCGTACGGAGTTGGCCCAGCGGGGCAACAACAAGCAGAAGCGGATGGACCTGAGGCAGCTCTCCCTGGCGCTGTTCGAGGACCGGGAGACCTCGCTTCCCCTCTACCACCGGTGCTATGCGGGCAACCAGCACGACACCCGGGCCTTCCCCGTCGCCTGGGAAGCCTTTATGACGCAGTGGTTGGGCACGGTGGGCCGAGCGGGGGAGCAACTGACGCTGGTCTTCGACGGGGGTAACACGTCGAAGGCGAACCTCCAGCACCTGGATAGGGAAACCGTCCACTACGTGGGTGGGGTGCCTACCAGCTGGTTGCCCGACCTTTTGGAGGTGGAGTTGTCGGAGTACCGCAAGCTCGAGATTGCGGGCACGAAGTTCATCAAGGTCCACCGGGTGAAGCGCGAGCTGTGGGGCGGAGAGCGTACCGTGCTGGTGGTCTTCTCACCCACCCTGTATCGGACACAACGCAAGACCATGAACCGGCAGCAGGCGAAGGCCGACGGCCGGCTCCGGGACCTGGCGGCCCGGATCGACGCCTGGCGACAGAGCCGACGGGGGAAGGGACACAGCGAGAGGTCCGTGCGCGGCAAGATCCGCCGGTGGACGGCCCGCGAGCATCTGCGGGACTACCTCGACGTCCAGATCGAGGTCGAGGAGGACCGGGTGCTGCGACTCAGTTGGGTGTGGCATCTGGAGCGGAAGCGGACCGTCCAGCGTCGGCACCTGGGAAAGAAGATGATCGTCACCGACCGCCACGACTGGGATGACGCCACCATCGTCCACACGTATCAGCGGCTCACCCGCACCGAGAGCCTTTTCAAGATCAGCAAGTCCGATCCCGGCATCTGGTGGCCGATGTTCCACTGGACGGACAGCAAGATCCGGGTCCACGGGCTGTACTGCTTCTTCGCCCTCCTCCTCCTCGCCATCCTCCGGCTCGAGCTCCGCGAGGCCGGCATCACGATGCGCCTCGGGCGTGCCGTCGCACGGCTGTCGAAGATCCAGGAATCCGTGGTCGTCTACACCAACGGTGCCGTCGACCGAGTGCTCACCGACATGGACGACACCCAGAGGGAACTCGCTCGAGCCCTCGCTCTGGACGACCTCGCTGAGGAGTTGGGTACTACGGTGCTTCCGGCCGGTTAGACCAATAGCCGCAAGCACTTCCGAAATCTGTTGAGCACGTTTACCGTAAACTCACGCTAGGTTCGGGGGGCTACTCCGTCCGCAGCTTCCCCCGGTCGACCTTGCCCAAATGCGTCCTCGGGAACGTCTCCAGGAACGCCACCTTCCTCGGGTACTTGTACGGCGCCAGGCGATCCTTCACGA
>JACZXQ010000053.1 GCA_022571515.1 Gemmatimonadota bacterium | reverse complement strand
CAGAGTTCGGAGTGGGAGAAGAGGCCTGCGGTGGCCTCGAGGATGAATCGCTTGCGTTCGTTCATGGGATCGGTCTCCAACCATGGCATGGGCAGCTCCAAGAGCGTGTCGAAGGAGCGCCACGTTAACGGGTCGAGACTGTCACCCATCAGGGGTGAGAAAAGTGTTACCTATCAGTGGTGAGCGTACCAACAGCGGGCTTTCTAACAAGCGATTGCTACTGGCACGTATGGCATGAGGGTCGCGCGCTTCGCTTGCGGTCACCACATTAGGCGCGCAGCAGAATCGCGAGACGTTAGAAAGCAGGGGTGGGGCGCTCGGTGATTGTGCCCTGGCTCAAAGGAGAGGGAGGCGCAGAGGTGCCCGAAGGGGCCTACGTACACGGCTACGGCGAGCGCGAAGCCCAGCGACTCCTTGACCAAGCCGACTCAGTAATGGACCTCGTCCACCGCGACACCGAGTTTCCGTCCGGCAGCATGGTCCTTGAGGTTGGCTGTGGGGTTGGAGCGCAGACCGTCACCATCGCTTCTCAGAGTCCAGGCGCCCGCATCGTCTCCTTTGACAAAGCGCACAACTCCGCCACTCTCGCCGCTCAACGTGTGCGAGCGGCTGGGCTCCAGGACGTACATGTACTCACCTGCGATCTCTTTGCGGCTCCGTTTGAGCCCAAGAGCTTCGACTGCATCTTCGTCAGCTATCTCCTCGAACACCTTCCTGATCCGGTCGGTGCGCTTGTCAGCCTCTCGACGCTTCTACGCCCGGGTGGCGAGGTGCTCGTTGTCGAAGGAGATCACGGGTCCTGCTACTTCCACCCCAGTACTCCAGAAGCCGTTCGAGTTTGGAAGTGTCTAATCCAAGTCCAGTCCGAACTGGGCGGGGACTCCCAGATCGGTCGCAGGCTTCATCCGCTCCTCAACGCTGCTGGCTTCGAAGATGTGCGAGTTTCTCCTCGCATGGTCTACGCCGACTCCAGCCGCCCGCGAGTCCAGGACCAGTTCGTCATGAAAACGATTGTACCCATGGTGGAGGGCGTACGAGACCAGGCTCTCGCAGACGGTCTCATGTCATCGACAGAATGGGACACCGGCATCGGTGATCTTAAATCAACTGGCTCCGATCCTGAGGGCACCTTCTGCTACACCTTCTTCAAGGCCTGGGGAAGGAAGCCAACGAAACCGTTAGGGTCTGCTTTCTAACAAGGAATTGCTGCTGGCCGGGTAAGCTGCGTCGTCCAGGTCACTCGCCTTGCGGCTCGCGACCTGGGTAGGCATGGTGGTCGGCAGCAGAATTCCAAAGTCGTTAGAGCGCATCGCGCTTTGGGCGTATCGAGGGTGGTCTTAGCACGAGTGATCCAAAAATGACTGGTCACACTTGGTTTCGGGTTTTCAGCGTTGTCGTCATCGCTGGCGCTATGGCCTGCAACAGCTCTCCGCCCGAGTCTGAAATCAGGTTGGTGCTGGCCGGCCAGGCACTAATCAAGAAGGATCCAAGAATCCGTTGGGACGCTCCCTATGGGAGCCTCCGTCCAATCCTCGATCGGGCCGATATCGCATTCACGAATTTCGAGATGGCGGTCCTGTCCGAAGTGGACCGATGCGGCGTGCCCTCCGACTACGAAGTCTCATTCGGAACTCCCAGGCTGAGCTCGGAGGACCGACAGGGCAATTCCGGGGGACCACACGCGGTGATGCCCGAGGTGATGGGCTTCCTGTCCGATCTCGGATTCAACCTCATGTCGCTTTCCAATAACCACGCATGGGATCTGGGAGATTGTGGCGTGGCCGCGACGCAGGCCGCTGCCTCGGCACATGACGTGGCGTACGCAGGGACCGGCCCGGACATCTCCACGGCGTCCGCTCCCGGCTATCTAACTGTGGACGACTTCACGATCGCCCTGGTGGCTGCTACGACGAGCCACGACGAGCGACGCGCCATCGGGCACGCAGTGAACGGGGTGTGGACCGGACGGCAAGAGGATTGGGATCGGAATCTCGCCGCTGTTCGCGAAGCGACTGCGAACGCCGACTTCGTCATCTACTACCAGCATTTCCAACTCGACGTCGACGAATTCAGCGACGTGTCTCCGGGGGACTCAACTGGCGACGGGCACCTCTGGGTTGAGGACGTAGCCGAGTGGCAGACCGACTTCGCCCATGCCGTGCTGGATGCCGGAGCGTCTATGTACGTGGGCCATGGGCACCGGGCGTTCGATGGCGTCGAGCTGTACAAGGGCAAACCATTGCTGCGTCAGCTCGGCGGCTTTGCGTACCAGGGCCTGAATCCAGAGATCGGGGGCTATGACGAACACCGGCCCTGGGAGGGATTGATCGCAGAGGTCGTTATCCGGGCGGGACGGGTCGAGCGAATCGACTTCATCCCCCTCGATCTGGATGAAGGGGAGACGTACCGCGACGACTACGACGACCTCGAATTCCTTTCTCGTCGCGGCCTCGCTGAGCTTGCTAGCGGCCCATTGGCCGACGCGATCCTCCTTCGATTACAGGACCTCTCGGCTGAGTACGGCACTGACCTCACGATCAGTGACTCTCGAGCGACCCTCCTGATCGATTCCGGGAACTAGCTGGTCCTACCCCGACGCGCTCTAACAAGCGATTGCTGCAGTCCGGAGTAGAGATGCAGATCCAGATCACTCGCCTTGCAGCTCGCGATCTGTACAAGCATTGTGGTCCGGCAGCAGAATCGCGAGACGTTAGAGCGCACGGAAACACTCTTGAACTTTCGTTTGGGTCCGGGTTAGTATACGGGTGTCGTCTTACGATATGGATATCGATGGAGAGTGCGCCTTGTCTACTGTGACTATCTCGAGCAAGTACCAGGTCGTCATTCCGAAGGACGTGCGGGAGCGGCTCCGGATTCGTCCCGGTCAGAAGGTTGAGGCGTTCGCCATCGGAGGACGAATCGAACTCGTGCCAGTCCGCCCGTTGGCGGAGATGCGGGGTTTCCTCAAGGGCATGGACCCGAACTTCGAGCGTGAGCCGGACAGAGAATTTTGAATGTCGTCGACTCCTCGGGTTGGATCGAGTTCTTTGTCGACGGCCCGAACGCGCGCTTCTTCGCGAAACCTATGAAGGACGTCGACTCACTTCTCGTACCGTCGGTGACCATCCTCGAAGTCTACCGCTACGTCCTTCGAAAACAGGGGCGAGAGCCAGCACTTCAGGCTGCCGCCGCCATGCGCCAAGGCACGGTGGTTGATCTGGACGAGCACTTGGCGATCGAAGCAGCAGAACTCGGGGCCTCGAATGGCCTCCCGCTCGCCGATAGCATCATCTACGCGTCGACCGTTGCCAATGACGCGAGGCTCTGGACTCAAGACGAAGACTTCGAGGGACTTGACTCTGTGGAGTATCGATCGAAGCCGGGTGCGCTCTAACAAGCGATTGCTACTGTCGCGGAAGGCATCGGGCTCGCGCGCTTCGCTTGCGGTCACCATTCTTGTCGCGCAGCAGAATCGCAAATCCGTTAGATGGCCCTGACGAGTGACGTGGAAGACCACATACAATCGAAGGTCTGATGTCCGACCCCATTACCCGCCTGAACGCAGCCCTCGAAGGCCGCTACCGCATCGAGCGTGAGCTGGGTGAGGGTGGGAGGGCGACGGTGTGGTAGGCTGGCGTAGTTTCGCATCAACCTGCCCACCGGCAGGGGGCTTCCCATGAAGAAGTGGCTGAAGCGCATCCGTGGAGCACTTGGCTTGGGGCTGACTTGGGCGGCAGCCTGGGCCGTTGTCGGGGCCCTCATCGGGATCGTGTTTTTTGGCGGCGGCATCAACGTGGAACTCCTAGCCAACGCGCTCCTCTTCGCGGTCTCCGGTTTTGTGGGCGGCGTTGGCTTCTCTGGCATCCTCGCGCTTGCTGGGGGGCGGCGGACATTCGACGAAATATCCCTTCCCGCGCTTCGCTGGCTGGGGCGCACTGGGGGGCCTTCTTGTGTCAGCGCTGCTCTTGAGCGGTGGGAGCGGGCTGACGTTCACAAGCGCCCTGGTCGTCGGCGTGGTGACCCTGATGGGCGCGGGCTCCGCCGCCGGTTCACTGGCGTTGGCGAGGAGAGCCGATCGTGCCCTTGAGGCTGGTGAAGACGTTGAGCTGTTGGGAGGCGAATCGCCGCAGTAAAGCGAGACCGACATGAGCGAAGGACACACCGAACGCCTGAACGCTGCCTTGGAGGGCCGCTACCGCATCGAGTCCGAACTCGGTGAGGGCGGGATGGCCACGGTCTACCTGGCCGACGACATCAAGCACGAGCGCAAGGTCGCGCTCAAGGTCCGAAAACGTGAGGAAAACCGGTGAGTACGGACGACGGCGACGTTTGGGATCGGGCCCAGAAGGCCCTAGACGAGAGCTCGTCGCACATGGCCGAGCGGAGCGCCCTCAGAGCGCGGTTCACGGCGTACATCGCTGAGCGGAGGGCCTGCGAGGCTAAGGGCACGGTCCCTCGCGGCGTTCGGAGACGGGGGGAGCGGCTCCTCGAGGAAGTCTCCGCTCTTGAGGAGCGCTTAGACCCGGTCACCCATCGGATAGCAGAAGCAGACGACGCAGACGTCATCGAGGACGATGGAGCCACAAGCGCAACCGCCCCCGCACGCCGCCGAGACACGATGGGGGGAGAGGCTAAGCCTCCGCCTCCGCCACCGCCACCTCCTTCGCCTCGCAGAACGCGTCCTCCGAGCCGAGGGCGGGGGGGTTGAGAAAGCGCTCGAAGTCCCGGCGAGGCTCCAGCCTACCCCTGGTCGCCATGCTCTTTTTCTTGCGCACCCGGCGGTGCCGAAGGACTTTGCCCACGGTCTGACCCCCCGTGCCGAGGGGAGCCGTATGACTGAGTTCTTTGCCAATTGGCGGTGGGCCATAGGTGCTGGTTACGAACTGGTTCGACGTCCTGCGGGAGCGGTTGGGCAATTGAAGCCCCAAATCCCCTGGCTTCGCGTCTTCGTGGAAGGCGTGGTGAGCGTCGGGGGTAGCGCGGTGGGAGCAACTTGGCGCGTGAGCGGTACCCCTGATGGGTCACAGTTAGTCACCCCTGATGGGTGACAGTTCTTGTCATCTAAGCTGCTGGTATTTTTCTTCCGTTCCTCCGTCTCTGAAGTCAGGAGCTTCCACTGCAGCGCAGCGGAGCAGAAGCATGCTAGGCTCGACGAAGGTAGTGACTCGCGGCGACGTCTGAGGGGCCGGGCAGCTCACGCGGCCTCAGCGTCGTGGATTACGGGACGAGGAGCCATCGTGATCGAGGATGGCAGCTTTTCGTACGTGAAGCCAGCCGAGGGACACGGGACCGAAGTACACGGCCCAGACATCGTCGGCGACCTCCTCGAGGCCAATGTATTCGCCGCCGAGCAGATGGGAGACGTTGACCCAGGCGGAGTGCCATCGGATTCCGCCGTTGGTGGAGACCTTGCGGGTCTCGAAGTGGGCGGGGTAGTCGGGCGCCTGAAGCTTCTTGGGGAAGGGACGGGTTGAAGGCTCGTAGACGGAGGCGGGCGGCCTCTGGCCGTGGGCCTCGTGAGGCCGGATCTCGTTGAAATCAATGCGGAAGGCATTGAAGCGGCGCTGCTGAGCGGAGCGGTTTGCGGCGGGCGGGATGGTCGCCTCGGCCTTGAGGTCTTTGTGCATACGTTCGTGGCGGCCGTTCTGTTGAGGCGAGGCGGGCTCGATGAGATCGGGCAGGATGCCGAGCTTGATCCACCAGACGGAGAGCCGGGAGAGGCGCCCTAAGGCTATGGAGGCAAAGGGAGTACCGTTGTCGGTACGGATGCGGTCGGGGATGCCGAACTCGTGGAAGAGGCGGGTGAAGACGCGTCTGGAACCGGAGTAGGTGGTCCCAGCGAGGCCCTGACAGGCGAGGAGATATCGGCTGAAGCCATCCTGGACGGTGAGTGGGTAGCAGTAGACGCCGTCGAGGGTCTTGAACTGCCCCTTGAAGTCGGCGGACCAGATGGAGTTGGGCGCATCGAAGGGCGCGGTGGGTCGACCGGGATGAGAGGGTTTGCGTCGGCGCCGCAGCTTGTTGACGAGGCCCTCGCGCAGGAAGTGTCTGTGCAGGACCTGGTGCGCCGGTAGCGACCAGTCGGGGTGCAACTCGAGGAGACGGCCGAGGATCTTGGCTGCTCCCCACCGGGGTCGACGACGCCGGAGCTCGAAGGCAGCCTCGAGGATGTGGGGCTCAGTGGCGTGGGGACAGCAATGGGGCCGATGGGAGCGGTCGAGCAGCCCGTCGGGTCCCTCGGTCTCGTATCGCTCGAGCCATTTATAACCAGTCTTACGGCTGATGCCGTGGCGTCGGCAGAGTTCGGAGTGGGAGAAGAGGCCCGCAGTGGCCTCGAGGATGAATCGCTTGCGTTCGTTCATGGGATCGGTCTCCAACCATGGCATGGGCAGCTCCAAGAGCGTGTCGAAGGAGCGCCACGTTACGGGTCGAGACTGTCACCCATCAGGGGTGTGAAAAGTGTTACCTATCAGCGGTGGGCGTACCCGGTTGCTTTCTAACAAGCGATTGCTGCTGTCGCGGTAGACATCAGGCTCGCGCGCTTCGCTTGCGGTCACCACATTAGGCGCGCAGCAGAATCGCGAGACGTTAGACAGAGTCCCTAAAGGGAAGATCCGATGCGTATCAGCAACCTCGTGGCCGTGTCCCTGCCAGAGCGACGCCAGCATTTCCCGTGATCGGTGGAGCGCCGCGAGGCCTGCCGTTTCGAGGATGAAATGGCGCTTCGCCCGTCCACCGCGGGTGGCGCTGGGCTCGCCCATGAAGGACGACACTAACCCCTTGTCTTCCAAGCGGTTAAGTGTTGGATAGATAGCGCCCAGGGATATGGCGCGACCGGTGCGGTTCTCGATTTCTCGGCGAATCGTTACCCCGTATGCATCCTCACCCAACCGCATCAGGGCCAGCAGCACCACCTGCTCAAATTCGCCTAGATAGTCTCTCGTAGTCATCGGGCCGCGTTATATGTCTGATTTTCTAAGACATATACGTGGCAAGGTGGGGAAGGTTGCAGCACAACGCGCTCACCGTCGTTCGAACACCGATGTGACGTATCCCAACTCATCGTCCTTCGTGCTCCGGTCAAAGTCTATCTGGAGTTCCAGCGGGTACCCGAGGTCGATCTGATACGTCGCGATGATGTCGTGCGCGTCGGTGTCCACGGCATCCTGCAGGATCTCGAACATGCCCTCGACCGAAGGATACGGGCCGAGCGCACTGATATCGATCGGATCGCCGGTCTGCGCATCTGTCGTCGACACAACCGCGCCGCCGCTGACCTGCACGACCACCGGCCGGTTGGCGCCGTCGCAAACGCAGCGTCGTTCCACCGTGACGCTGTAGTCCAGGATCGCGGCTTGCTGCCACAGCTCGCGTGCACTCCGCAACCCGAATTCGGCTGGCCCGGTTGCGTTCCCGCCACACGCAGTGGCGATCGCGAGCAGGAGCAAGAGTCTTTGTTGGGCCCACGCCACGCGATCGACCGGCGGCATCTCTGTGAGATAGCGTCCGGACCGATTCCGGTTCCTCGCGGGTCGACGCCGGTCCCTCAATCGTGCCCGAATATTTTCTCCCCGTCGAAACGGCCATTCTCGATGAAGATCTCTGACGTCTTGAACCCGGCGGTGATGCTCCCGGCCATATATATGCCCGGGACGTTCGTTTCCAGGGTGTCCAGGTCGATGGTGGGACGGCCGGTGGTGGGATCGATCTCGATGCCGATCCTACGAAAAAGTTCGACGTCGCATTTGAAGCCGATCAACGGGTACACGCGGTCGGCCGGGCCGGTGAAGCTGAGCGTCGCCGCTGTGCCCGGGCCCGTGCTGCGGGCGATCCTGGTGTCGGGCGGCGTGAGCGGCAGGACGGCGGATCGGATCGTCGGGGAGGTTGTGGCGCGGCGGGAGCGAGGTCCGATAACCTATCAGGAGGTGTTCAAGTTGCTCGATTCGCCCGGAGTGCCCGTCGAGGGGCGGGC
>JACZXQ010000090.1 GCA_022571515.1 Gemmatimonadota bacterium | reverse complement strand
GGGCCGGTTCGGAGGCCCTGAACGTTATCGGGCATTTCTAGCGTACCAGTTGCTGATCAGCCAAGCCTGAGACAGATGGTGGCGCCGGAGCATCGCGTGCAGGCGATCGTGCCCGTGTCTGCGACGGAGTGAGAAATCCTTTGGACCTCCGTCGGCCTGGTGCTAGACTCAGAGACACCGAATAGGCCTGGGGCGTCGCAACGTGGCTACCTTCGAAGAGAAACTCGCGCTCGCGCAGAAGCACTTGGACAAAGTGCAGCTTGCTTGGGATCCGCCAGATTGGCTGGAACTCTCCCTTTTCGGGTTCTACGCGCTTGAGGCAGCGGTCGATGCTGCTACGATCTACCACGGACTCCAGGTCAAGAAGACGCACCCAGCCCGTGTGGAGGCGGCGAGAGAACTCCACAAGGATTTCGGTCTTCCGGAGATCGCGGATCTCCTTCGTGACCTGAACGAAACTCGAAAGAGCGAGGCTTACGGGGAGGTTGCCGCGCCGGAACTGGATGCCGAGGAAGTGGCGAGCGAGATCGAGTCGTACATCGCCGCCGTTGCCGCGCTTTGAGAGGCGTGGGCCAGTGATCGACTTCTACTCTCGGGCCGGCCAGGTCATTCGCAGATGGCCAACGGGTCAGGCGCGCACCTGGGTCACGTCGTTCCTCCAAGAAGCGGCGCAATCGAAGGATGTGATAGCGGTGATTGCCCTCGGTTCCGCCGTTCGCCCCGATGTTCCCAGTGAGGATGTCGATCTTCTAGTCCTCCATACGGGGGGAGCGCGTCTGAAATGGCGAGCGCCAATTGAGGTCGACCTTCGTGGATACGATATGTCGAAGTTGGAGCACGATCTGGGTCTAGGCGCAGACCTCGCGACCTGGGGCATTATGTACGGGGTGGCTCTCTACGACGAAGATGGAGTCTGGGAACGAATAGTGGACAGGTGGCGCGGAAGACTCCGACTTCCAGACCCAGACGTAGCAGAGAAGCGCGCTGCAAAAGCACTCAGCCAGCTTCGTGTCCTCGAAGAAGCGGGGGATGACGCGGCGGCGAACGAGCTCATGGTTTCCTACCTCACACATCTTGCGCGAGCTGCCCTGTCCCGTGCCGGAGTGTTCCCTGCGTCTCGTCCGGAGCTAGTGGATCAGTTGAGATCGATCCATCAGGGCGACCTCGCTGATTCCCTCGAAGCAGCCCTCATGGCCAGGCTTCGGCTTGCCTCGGAAACCACTGCCGTCTGACAGGATTGTCGCGCTTGTAATGGGAGTCGACAGTGAGCGAGACGCCCGATAACACTGGGCCTCCGGCTCCGGCCGCCTGCGGCGGCCTCCGACCCAACCAGCCCAAGCTTGGCGGGCGTTGGTTAGCAGACGTGATAGATCGAGGGAAGCAGAACCATGAAGCGAAGTGGGGGCCGGTTCGGAGGCCCTGAACGTTAACTGCCATGCCTGGAACGGAGACGGTTCGGTTGACTCGCGGTGGTACTGGGTACTACTCTTTAAGAGGTGGATCCATGTGGACGGGAGGTCGTGATCGAATTCGTTTCGACCCGTAGCTTCGAGGCCTCGGCGAAGAAGCTCCTGACCGAGGATGATCGGCGTGAGCTCGAGCTACTCCTTGTGGAGGACCCGAGACGAGGACAGATCATCGAGCGAACTGGGGGATTTCGGAAGGTTCGCTTCGCACGCCCGAGCCGCAGTGAGGGGAAGAGCGGCGGTACACGAGTTGTGTACTACTTCGTCGATCGACGAGACCGGATCTATCTACTCCTCGTGTATGCGAAGGGGGTAAAGGAGAACCTCACTCGGGCCGAGGAGAACGAGCTGCGGAAGCTGGCCAAGGCATTGGAGGAAGAAAGGTGACTACGACACGAAAGAAGGGATCGTTTGGCCAGAAGCTGATCGAGTCGGCAAGAGAGGCTGTTGAGATTCAGCGAGGTACGAGGGAGCCGGCTCGGGTCACGAGGTACACGGCGGCAGAGACCAAAGTCGAGGCCCCACCCCGGTACGTCGCGGAGCGGATCAGGGAGATCCGAGATGAGATGGCTCTCTCCCAGCCGATCTTTGCAGCGGCCTTGAACGTCAGCCCTGAGACCGTCCGGGCGTGGGAGCAGGGAAAGAGAGAACCTGACGGGCCCACGCTTCGACTCCTCGAAGTGGCGGAGCAACATCCTGAAGTACTGCTAGAGAGGGTGCGGCCCCGACGGCGGGGGAAGCGGACCGTCGCCAAGGTCGGATGAGGGCTCGAACTGCTTCGGTAGACGCGGTGCGCGGGCACGGCAGTTAACACTGGGCCTCAGGCTCGGGCCGCTGTAGGCGGCCCTCGACCCAACCGGCCACAACCGGGTGGGCTTCGGTCGA
>JACZXQ010000089.1 GCA_022571515.1 Gemmatimonadota bacterium | reverse complement strand
CAAGTGCGTGTGGGATACCCATGGCTGGACGCGCGGCTTCCCAGTCGTCATGGTCGTCTACCCTCGATGAAATGGTCTACCCCAGGGTGAACCTGCCTTTCTTACCCGTTCGTGTGATTCCCGACTGCCTCAAGCGATTGCACATAACGTTTCGGGCCTCCGAACCGGCCCCATCACTTTGTTTCCGACATCTTCTTCCTTCGTTCAATCACCTCTGCTCACCAACTCACCCAGCTCGTGGCCGGTTGGGTCGAGGGCCGCTTGTAGCGGCCCGAGCCGGAGGCCCATTGTTAGACGCCGCGCCGCCGGGCATCCGGACCGATCCGGTCCACCCCCTATTCACCTCGTCCAGATCATCACGATACCGCAGAAGGCGTCTGTGCCTCTATGCTGAACGGGCGCTCCTATCCCACCCGCCCCCGGGTAGACCTCGATACCGATCAACAGATCCGTGTTGACCAGGAAGTTCAGATCGGCCGTCGAGTCGTTCTCGATCTTGAAACCGTTCAACACGATTTTCATTGAACAGGTCGGTTTGTAGCTGCGGAGGCTTCTGACGACCGACCCGCTCACCCTCACACTAGGCACCCGTCGCAACACATCGGTTACAACAAGTGGACGAATCCGCTCAAGCTCTTCGGCGTCGAAGAAATACCCCAGTGAGTTGTTTCGCCGCCGAAAGAAACCCACCTCCTCGAGCTCGGTTCTCATTCGCTGCTCGGCTGTTACGACCAGCCCAGCCACTTCCAACGGCTCTGGCACCATACGCACTACCAACTCGACTGGACCTGCGTCGTCGAGTGAGAACACCTCACTGATCAGATCGCCGTAACCCAGCCGGTCAGCGCGCACCCTGTACATACCGGCTCGCGGCGCCTCCATAGAGAAACGCCCCGCCGAATCGCTCTCGGCAAGAGCAACAGCGACATCCGTGCTGTCTAGCAGCATTACGGCGACGGCTGACAAAGGCACGGAGGTGCCGTCGTCGACAACCCAGCCGGCTATCGTCTGCCCGATTGCGGTCACTGGTGTGCAGACTACCCCTAGAAGCACAACCGCTCTACAGAGACGATGCGGTCTCATGGCACCCTTCCTTGAAGAATGGGCAGTCTTCAGTGGCGTCTAACGTTCAGGGCCTCCGAACCGGCCCCCAGCTTCGTGTCATAGTCTGCATTAGATCCAATACCACTTCCGCCGGCCAGAGCCAGCCTGGTCGCGGCCGGTTGGGTCGAGGGCCGCCTATAGCGGCCCGAGCCGGAGGCCCCGTGTTAACTGAAGCACGCTTCCTGATGTAGGCCGAACCTCTTCTACTTCCGCCTCTGACTATTCCGAAGCAGCCAACCTCTGGCGCTGTCTGTCTCTCTCCAAATCACTTCTGCATCAGCCGCGTACACCTGCGCTTCCGAAGCGTCGCCCCACCCGATGTAGTCGGGGAGTCGCTTTGGTACCTTCTTCTTACCGAGCAGGTACGCGGGTACATGCCCGTTCTGCTCCAGGGCCTCGCCCAGTGCCCCGTTCGCCTCTTCGGTCTCTCCTTGCTCTCGAAACAGCCAAAGCGCCCGGTGGTATAGCCAGGTTGCGGATCCGTCCTCCGCATAGGCATCCAGGACCCGGCCCGCCTTCTCCTGCTCTCCTCTCTTCAGGAGACGAGTGAGCAGCAGGTCCCGGACGCCTTGGTTGTCGTTCGGATTCAGTCGAAGCATGTCCTCGTAGTGTTCGAGCGCTTCGTCTTCCGCCCCCAGATTCCAAAGGCACTCGGCCAGCCCAGCCCGCGCCCGCATATAGGGTCGCGTCTCCAAGATCCCCCAGAAGTGGCCCACATCTTCCTTGAAGGCGGCCGGACCGAGAGCCCGCTCTCCCGCTTCCACCCCCCTCTCAAGATACGTCCGGGCTTCCGTAACGCTCCGAGACTTCTCCTCCGCCAGGAGCGTATAGGCGTCCGCGCAGTCCGGCCAGAGATCCAGCGCCTTCTCTGCCAGCCGGACCCGGTCCTGCTTCCTTGGTGTCTCCCACGCGTCGTACATCAACTCTTGCGCTTGCCAACGCGGATCCTTGTCCGCCGGCGACTCCTCGAATTCCTGTCCCTGGAGCAGGCGAGCTAGCTCGGACATCGATCGATCCATTGACACCAGCCCAGGCACGCCCGCCCCATTCTTGGGTTCCTGAGCCTGTTGCTTGGGGCGCCGCCCTTTGGCTTTCTTCGGTTTCATCTCTTCGGCCAGCTTCCCAATCTGAGTCAAGTGACGTGTTTCAGTTAACGTTCAGGGCCTCCGAACCGGCCCAGTCACTCCTGTATCCAACACCTGCTTTCTTCATTCAATCACTTCTGCTCACCAAGACCCGCCCGCCTAGGCCGGTTGG
>JACZXQ010000088.1 GCA_022571515.1 Gemmatimonadota bacterium | reverse complement strand
GGGTAGGCGCCGTTCCGTGGGATGGTCCCACCCGGGCCGCCGGTTTGCGGAGCAGTCAGGTGGTCGTTTCTCCCGCCGTCTAACGTCTCGCAATTCTGCTGCGCGTCCAATGTGCCGACCGCAAGCGAAGCGCGCGAGCATGATGCCATACGTGACAGTAGCAATCGCTTGTTAGAAAGCGCACCCCGAAGGTTCGCCTAAGGCACCCGCTCTTTTTCCCTCTTTCGGACGGAGTCGGCCAGTAGCCGGAGGGCATCATTCACCGCCTTGGCATCCCCGAAGACTTCGGCAACGTCTGGGTCAAGAACCACAATGTTGGTTCCCTGGGCGAAGCGAGATGCGTACTTGCCACGAACGGCGCCGCTGAAGTCGTATTCGTCACGCATCGCAATCTCGGGGTCGTTACTCTTGCTCATAGCTTCGGCGTTCGGCCCTTGTAGCCAATCGGGCGCTGCTGATGCGAATGGCGTTATCCGCCTCGACGTGCGCCACGACGACGAGGCGATCCTGGAAAGTTAACCCCACAAGGATGAATCGCGCCTCCCCTTCAGAATGCTCGGGGTTCGGAATGGTGAGCGAAAACGGGTCACCAAACGCGGTCGCGGCCTCGGGGAAGGTAACCCCGTGTTTCGTCGAGTTCGACTCCGCCTTCTCAGGATCCCAGGAAAACGTCAGCACTCGTAGCGCTCACCGGGCAACGGGACATCCGCTTCAGGGCTCAACGTTCGGCTAGATCCTCCAAAGAGTATTCCGCGCTTTCTAACGTCTCGCGATTCTGATCTTATAAGGCGAAGGGCTGACCTCACTCGAGCGGGGCGTTACGCTGTGCTTGCTCAAGAGCCTGCGGCACCCAACCCGAGGAGGCCAGCCATGTTTGTCGCAGGGATCGACGCACACGCAACGTATTCGGTGATCGCCATCGTAAGCAACACGGGTCAGCTCGTGCAGGCGCCCATCCGCATCAAGAACACGGAGGAGGATCGACTCGTTGAACTCCTCGAGCCGTATCGGCCCCTCGAGGTGGTGGTCGAGACGAGTCCGGCTTGGCCGTGGCTCTTCGATCGACTCGAGGACCGGGGGATCCACTTCGTACTTGCCCACGCCAAGCGGCTGCGAGTCATCGCCGAGTCCAACTACAAGAGTGACGACATCGATGCCGAGCTCTTGGCTCGCATGCGCCTGGCAGGCCTCATCCCCGAGGTCCATCCGAAGTCCATCGAGCAGCGGGAGCAGGCGGTGCTCCTGCGCAACCGGGCGAGACTCGTACGCGAACGCACCCGGATGGTGAACCGCATCCACGCCCAGCTCCACAACGTCGGGCTTCATCTGGAGCGTGGGCGTCTGCTCACCCAGGATGGACGTCAGTGGGTGCGCACCGAGGCGTGGCCCCTGCTCGGTGAAGAACGGCGTCTGTTCATCGACATGCAGTGGGCGCTCATCGACCAGATCATACCGATGATCAAAACGCTGGATCGCAGGGTCGAGCGCATGGGCCGCGAGATCCCGGCCGTGGCCCTGCTCGAGACCGTCCCGGGCATCGGTCCCTACAGGGCACTGCTCATCGCGACCGAGGCAATGCCCATCGAGCGATTCCGTACTCCGGGTCACTTGGTCAGCTACGCCGGTCTAGCCCCTCGCTCCTCACAGTCGGGACTCCGGCCCATCCGCCACGGATCGATCCCCGCCGGGGCCAACCGTTGGCTGAGGGGCACCTTCGTCCGGGCCGTCGTGAGCCACGTCACTCACGCGCCCGACAGCTGGCTATCGCAGTCCTACGAACAGATCAGACAGCGTCTCGGATGGCAGGTCGCCCGGGTCGCTACCGCTCGCCGCCTCGCCCGCGCCGTTCATGCGATGCTCCGTACGGGTGAGATCTGGCGAGATGAACCCGTGACTCAAGCAAACTGAGATGACACACCATGATGCACCGTACCACGACAGGGGTGAGCTCCGCGCGCAGCATGTCGCTCGACGACCCTCAGATTCTGACTGAGCCCCCCGCTCGCATAGCAGATCTTCGGACGTCCCCGCGTTGGGACGAAACCTGAATAGATGCCTGAGTTCCTCGTGAGAGGAGACTCACCTAAGATCGGACGCGACGTCGGTACTGAACATGAAAACCGGAAGATGATCACGCAGGCCTTGAGCTACAGCCCAGATGACCGAGCCTCCCGTCCGCTACCGCGGACGGGTAAGGGAGGGCTTCGCCCTATTGACTTTCTTCACCTTATAGATGCTGCGCGTCCAATGTGGTGACCGCAAGCGAAGCGCGCGAGCCTGATGAGAGGAATCTTTCTCCATCCTCTAGCGTAGGAGGTCGGAGGGGATGACGACGGGATGATGATGACGGGGGATGGAGACATGGTGCAGTTTTC
>JACZXQ010000002.1 GCA_022571515.1 Gemmatimonadota bacterium | reverse complement strand
TGAGTCGGGCCTCAGTCATCGTGCGCAACGGAGGGTAGCCCGCGTCGCCGCTTCCAGGCGCGGAGCGCACTGGACAGCCGGCCACCGAGGAGGCTCCGCATCCAGGTCCAGTGAAGCATGGAGCTCGTGAGCACGCGCGGATCCGTGCGCAAAGCCTCCCACAGGGTCGACCGGGCGGCGCGCATCTCGCCGATGCCGTAGAAGCCTGTGGCGGCGTTGATGAGGAGGTGGGCCTTCGAGCTTTCCCGGATTCCGGGGGAGAGCCCCCTTGCCTCCGGGCGGCCTTCGACGTGAGGCCACACGTCATCGAAGAAAAGCCGGTGAGCGAGCAACATGCTCTCCCGCATCGAGCCGGCGTTGGCCATGGTGTTGCCCTCGTGCCGGCGAATGAAGGCCGTAGGCTCGCCGCCCCGGTGTCCCGGCGCATGCGTGAGGGCGTGGGCCATCAACAGCCAGTCTTCCGAGCCCGACAGGTCACGTCGCTCGCTGAAGCCCCCGAGGGAGTCGAACACCTCGCGGCGCACTGCCGTGGCCGGTAGAGGGAGGCTCTCGCGACCCATCAGGAAAGACTCCAGAGTCACGGGCCCGGAGCGCGATTGGCCGTAGTTCTGAAATGGCTTCAGGTCGCGGTCGACCAGCAGGCTCGGGGTGGCCACGAGAGTCGCCTCCGGATGCGCTTCGGCAAGCCGAGCCAGCGCCTCCAGGTGGCCGGGCCCGATGACGTCGTCGGCATCCAGGAAGAGCAACAGGTCGGCGTCGGCAGCGAGGGCCGCGCCCGCGTTGCGTGCCGCCCCCCGCTCGGCGTTCTCCTGTGCGACGACGGTGATGGCATCCCCGTAGGCAGAGAGCCGGGCGAGCGTGTCGTCGGTCGATCCGTCGTCCACGACGATCACCTGGCCGCGTGCCGTCTGACCAAGGGCACTGTCGACGGCCTCGCACACCATGTCGGCGCGGTTGTACGTGGGGATGACGACGGCGATCTTCATTGTCGGCTAAAATAGGTGCACTCGGCCATGAACTCCATTCTCTCGCGGACTGTGGCCCGCAGAGGGACAAGGACCAGATGCTTCATCCGCTCAAGATCGTCCGAACCTGGCGGAACAGACTTCGTCTTATCGAGCGAATGCGGATTCGACCGGACGATCTGGTCCTGGAAGTAGCGAGCGGGCAGAATCCCAACCCGCGATCCAACGTGCTCTGTGAACGCTACGTGCTCGATGACACGGAAAGGAACGAAGAGCCCGTTCTCATCGACCGACCCTTCGTGGTAGGGGACGCGTACGAGCTTCCCTTCCGAGATCAGGCGTTCGACTACGTCATCTGCTCCCATCTTCTCGAGCACCTGGACGACCCTACCACTGTTATTCGTGAGCTTCAACGCGTGGCCCCTCGCGGGTACGTCGAGACTCCCTCTCGCGTGAACGAGAAGCTGAACAGCTTCCCGTTCCACCTGTGGTACGTGAGCTCCGAGGAAGGCACCATGGTGTTCCGTGAGAAGCCCCGGCCGATCCACGACGAGGAGCTGCGTGGTTGGTTCCAAGGGCTTGGAGCGGCCATGCCCGGTTTCTACGATTTCTACTTCGAGAATCTCCATGAGTTGGGCAACGTGGTCGGGATCGTGTGGAAGGGAAGCCTGCCACACCGTGTCGAGCGTCTGGACAAGGAGTCCAGCGAGCCCGGATTCTCAGAGGCGGAAGCACCGAACACGGTGGATGAGGTTGCAGCCATCGAGACCGTGCTCCGCCACGCGTCCCGAACGAGCTGGCGAGTGCGGGTGAACAGCGCGATCGGCCGGGCCGTCAGAAGGCGATCTCAAGGCAGAGTCCGGCTCGAGGAGTTGCTCGTATGTCCCAAATGCCGGGTCGGACTGGAAACGACGACCGAAGCTCTCGAGTGCCGGGAGTGCGGCAGGGTCTACCCCGTGGTACGAAACGGCGACCGACAGGTCCCGTTTCTGGTCGCGCCGGGCTAGCTCGCGCCCCCCTCCTCCCCGCCGTCACCACCGTCCATGGCGCGAAGAATGAACGCGTAATCCTCCCCCATGGCTTTCCGCGCCGGGCTCCACATCCCCAAGAAGCGAAACAACTCGCGGCGTACCCGATAGCCCGCCCGGTCGATGACCCGTTGCAGCCGTGCGCGCGCGGGGCTGAAGTGATCATCGCAGAATCGGTACTTGGCCTGATGCGTTCGACGGATGCGCCACTCGGGCGCCCGCTGGGTGGCGCTCTGGTTACCGTGATGTACGACCTCGGCGTCGGGCACGAAGACGATCGGGAAGCCCGCCTCACGGAGTCGATAGCACCACTCCATGTCCTCTCCGAACAGGAAGTAATCCTCCGAAAGGGCCCCGGCCCGGTCGATGGCCTCTCGGGGCACCATCAGGAAGGCACCGATAGCCCAATCGACCGTACGCTCCTCTTCATGAGACCAGTAGCCACCGAGGAGCACCCGGCCACGCACACCGGTGGGCAGCAGCTTGTGCAGGTAGAATGCCTCCACCACGTCGGGAGTCAGCCTGGGGAAGCGGAAGCATGAGTGCTGAAGCGTACCGTCCGGGTTGAGCAGTCGGGCCGCCACCGCCGTATTCTTTTCCCGGCAAGCGTCCAACGCACGGTCGAGGGCGTCTGCCGTGACCTCGGCATCGCTGTTCAAGAGCAGTACGAAACGCGCCTCGGTCTCGCGAATCGCCTGGTTGTTGGCCGCGGAAAAACCGACGTTGTCGGCGTTCCGTATGATCCGAATATCCGGATACTCGGATGCGACCATGTCGGCGCTGCCGTCCTCCGAGGCGTTATCCACCACCCAGATCTCGGCCGGCACTCCCGCCGGATGCTGTGCCAACGCGTCGAGGCACGCTCGCAAGAGCTCACGTGTGTTCCAGTTGACGATGACGATGGCCAACTCGGGCGCATCGCGCCGGCCGGAATCGGCGGTCATGTGACGCCCAACACCAGTCGGTAGCTCTCGGCCACAGCCGCCAAGGTGTGCTCTCTCCGGTTCTCCCTCAGGCAGCGCTCGCGGGCGGCGGCACCGAGCCCCTCCGCCCACGCGGGATCTCGTAGGAGGCTCACGGTTGCGTCCGCCATCGCCTTCCAATCGCGGTACGGTACCAAGAGCCCCGTAACCCCGTGATCGACGATCTCGGGGTGCCACTCGAAGTCGTAGGCGACGATCGGGGCTCCGGCGAGCGCGCTCTCCAGGAGTGCATAACCAGCGTGGGGCGCCAGAACCACACTTGCCCCAGCCATGGTCGCGAAAATGTCCTGCGAGCCGAGGTTCTCGACGAGCTTCAGTCCCTCGGCGACGCCGAGCCTCTCAGCCTCCCGAATCACCTCGTCTCGAAGCGGTCCGGCGCCGCCAATCACGACCAACTCCCGCTCCGGAAACTCCTGGCGCACCCGGGCGAAGCAGCGGATGAGGTCTATGCTGTACTTCTCGGGACTCAGCCGGCCCACGTACACCAGCGGCGAGGGGTCCACAACGCCGAGCCGCTGCCAGATGCCCGGCTCGGGGGCCGACTCGTAATACGCCGCGTCGGCGTAGCAAGGGAACGGGCGGACCCGCTCCGGGCTCGCACCGAGTTCGATCGCGTATCGACGGTAGAAGTCGCAGTGCACGAGCACCAGATCCGCCCGCCGCAGGACCCAGGCTTCGATCATGAACGAAACGCGGGCCGGAAGGAACGCGACGGGCTTCACCCCACCGGCCCGAAAGGATGCCCTGTAGTGTGACACGAGGCTGAGAACCATCGGCACACGGTGTTTCCTCGCCAACCGTAGGGCCAAGAGACCCATGAGGAACGGGTCGACACACAGCACCGCCGAGGGCGGATTCGAGCGCGCGATCGCATCGATCTCCTGAAGGCCCGACCGAAGCAGGCCTAGCCGCCGAATCCACCTGATCCGAGACCACGGGCCGGAGGGTTCGCGCCCCGCCACCTCGAAGACCGTGAGTCCATTCTCCAACTTACGAACGGAACTCTCCGGAGTCCGGAAAAACACATAGTCTGTGTGGGGAAAGTGCTCCACGGTGCGCGAGGCCTCGAGGCGATCGAACGCGTTTCGGTCGATGACCGATGCGTCCCAGGAGCCGGAGGAAAGCACGAGGAGCCGGGCGGTGCCCTCCGCTCGGCTCCCGCTCACGGCAACTGGCCTCCGCTCTCCACCGGGGAGCACAACGCCCTTGAACTGCGGCACAAATGTGCGAAAGTTCTCAAAGGCTTTCCTCGAGCTCGCGTGACACCGTGTTTCGAAGCCGAAACCCAAATCCGTGCCTGATGAGACTTAACCCCTTCCATCGTTGAGAGCCACCTTCATCTCGCCCTGCCTGGACACCTATGGTGGGGATCGAGTCATCGGTCGCTACGCGAGCGGCCTCGCCGCTAGAGGCCATGATGTTCGGGTGGTGTCGGTCGGAGAACCCAAGTCTACACTCTTCTATGAAGGGCTGAACACGATCACCTTGGGGCATGACGCCTTTCCACGCTCAAAGGCGGACTACGTGCGGGCGGGATGGTCCCTGGTGAGGCGAGTGAAGGACCCCGGAGTAATCATCCCGACCTGGACTCCGACCCTTCCGCTCGCCGTCCTCCTGAAGGCGGTTCGCGCGGGGCGCCGAACCGTCTGGCTCGCGCAGGACTACGCCGAGATGTTCGCCAACCTGCCCACGGAGGTCTGGCTCCTGGAGGCCGGAGCAGGCTATTGCGACGCTGTGATCACGATCTCGACGCTGTGCGCCGAGCACCTCCATGCGGAGCGACATCCGGGAAAGGTCACGATCATCCACTCGGGGGTCGATGAGGTGTTTTTCTTCGATGGAGTACCAAAGAAACGCTCCGAGGTTTTGCTCTTCGTCGGAGATCCCATCCCACGAAAGGGTTGGCGGGAATTCGTCACTGCCTGGGAGGGGCTACGATCGACCCGTCCAAACCTCGCTTTCGTCATCGTGTGCCGCAGACCTCCCAAGGACGAGCTTCCGGAAGGAGGTACCTGTCTGGTGGGCCTCAGCGACGAGGAAGTGGCGGAGCAGTACCGGCGGGCGGCGGTGTACGTTTGCGCAAGTCACGCTGAAGGTTGGGGATTACCCGCCCTCGAAGCCATGGCCTCGGGCACGCCCGTCGTCACGACTCTGCATGGCGGCTGCGAGGCCTACGCGAGGGACGGTCTGAACTGTCTCACCGCGCCGGTCGCCGACTCTCCGGCCCTACAGCGGGGGATCGCCCGGATCCTCTCGGACCGAGCGTTATGCGAGCGCTTGATCCGCGCCGGACGCGACACAGCCGGGCAGTATTCCTGGCCCAGCGCCATCGACCGCTTCGAGGCCGTGTGTTCCGGATGATCGAAGCCAGACCCATCTCTGGATTGCGGCGTAGACTCTTCGCGCTCGCCAAGCGGGCGATGGACCGCCAGCAGGCGTCGGGTCCGCGCATTCCGGGGCTGGCGAAGTTGCTCTGGATATTTTACCGAATTGTGAAACCCGAAGGCATCCGCCGGATCACGGTGCGTGGGGTCGACCTATGTGTCGACGGGCACGACGAGATCATCTATCCCGCCCTGGTAGCCTACGGTACGCACGATCCAGAAGAATACGACCTGATCATGTCGCTGGTCCGGCCGGGGATGACGGTCTTGGATATCGGCGCGAACATTGGGATCTACACGGTGCTTTGCGCCAGGCTGGTTGGGCCCGAAGGCCGGGTCTACGCCTTTGAGCCGGAGCCAGGCACGTACGCGCTTCTCTCAACCAACTTGGAGGCGAACCACGTCAGCAACACGGTCGCCGTGGCGGCCGCGCTGTCGGACCGAGAGGGCACCGCGACGCTGTATCGAGATCGTTGGAACGCTGGCGGGCATACCCTACTCGAGGACAACATCACCACGCAGTCGCAGGGCTCGGTTCAGATTGAGACCCACACGATGGATGGGTATTTCGGAGGAAAGGACGTGGTGGCGGACTTCATCAAGATGGACGCGCAGGGCTTTGAGGGGCACGTCGTCCGCGGCGGGAAGGAATTCCTACAGCGTGGCACGCCGACACTGCTGATGGAGTTCTGGCCGGAGGGTCTGTGCAACGCCGGAACCGATCCGGAGCGACTGCTTCGCGAGCTGTCGGACCTGGGTTACCGTCTCGTTTCGCCGGAAGGAGCGGAGGACCCCCGTGACTCAGGGGAAGTGGCGCGCGAGGCGGCGGGTGGGTCCGGCAAGGACTTCGTCAATCTTCTGTTGAAGAGGGCAACCCGGTCGTGACCCTGAGCCTGCGCGCGACCCGCTTCGTAGAGGCCGCCGAGGAGGATCTCTCACCGCTGGCGGGCACGCACATCTTCGAGGCCGCCCAGCGCGACCGCCTCGCGAAGCTTGGCATCGCCGACCAGACCTATGTCGAGTGGTTGGGTCGGCTGTTGCCGTACATGCTCGAGGCCTACTCAACGGGACCGTCCCCGCGCATTCTCGACTTCGGCTGCGGGACGGGAGAACTCACGGTGCTCATGAATGCGCTGGGGTATCGCGCGTACGGGATCGACGTTCATCACCAGCACCTGGCCCTGGCACAGATCCTGGCTGAGGAAAACGACCTCCCGAGCGGCACGTTCGTTCGCACGGGCGGACCGGGCCTTCCCTTCGCTGACGATTCGTTCGACCTGATCAACCTGCATGTGGTGGTGGAACACCTGTCCAACCCTGTCCTGGACATGATCCTCCCCGAGCTGGCTCGCGTATGCCGGGGAGCGGTCTTCATCACGGTGCCCAGCCGACTCCAACTCGTCGACGATCACACCGGGCTCCGGTTCGTGCCCTGGATGCCGAGACCGATGGCGGAGGCGTACGTGCGCCTGCGCGGCAGCCGGTACGTCTATGGCATCTCGCGGGACGGCTCGTGGGATGTGTGGTACCGGTCGTTCAAGCAGATCAAGGGACTCTTCGCGCGAGCCGGATTCCGCTTGGAGGTGCCGCCGGACTCGGTGATCTTCCCGCCCGCCGACTCCCCGGCTCAAAGGCCCTTGAGCACCTACCATGAGGTCAGCCAGAGCCGCTTGAAACGGCTGGTGTGGCGGGGAATCGCGACCGGGATCGAGTGGACGACTCCACGCGACGCGCCCATCCAAGCGCTCTACCCCTACCTCAACCTGGTCTTCGTCCCAAAAGAGGCACCCTGACAGGCGTCGTCACCGACCTGCTACCGCCTCCTCAACCACTCCTCCAACGTCAGCAGCGCCCACAACTGGTGCCCGAAGTCGGCCCTGCCCTCCAGGTGCTCCCGCGCCATCGCCCGCACGGGCTCGGGACGGATCCACTCCCAGATGCGTGCGTCGTCCGCCAGTACCCGCTCCTCGAGCAACGGCCGCCACTGCTGCCTGAACCAGGTAGGCAACGGAATGCCGAACCCCATCTTGGGCCGCGAATGGATCTCGTCGGGCAACAGGTCACGGAACGCCGTCTTGAGCACGGCCTTCATGTGGCGCCCCCGGATCTTGTGGCCGTCCGGAAGTGCGGCCGCGAACTCCATGAGGGCCGTGTCCAGGAACGGTGAGCGCAGTTCCAACCCGTGCGCCATGCTGCACCGGTCGGTCTTCACCAGGAGATCCTCCGGGAGGTACGTCTCGAAGTTGATCGCCAGCGCTCGGGCCAACGGCGACAGCGCCTCCCTGCCCTCCAAGGGCTCGCGAAAGCTGCGGGAGATCTCGTCGCGGGTGAGGAGTTCGCTCACTTCCGGCCGCAGCATCTCATCGAGACGGTCCGCGAAGAACCCGATCCAGCGCAGCGTGCGCTCCTCGGTGGACATGGACGCGGCGGCGAAGAACCGGGTGAACCGCCGCGAAAAACTCCGAAAGTTCGGATTGTGCGGAAGCCTTTGGCCGATCGTGTTGCCCATGCCCACCACCCATCCCGGCATACCCTCGGCGATCTGGGCTCCCCGAAAGCGGGCGTATCCGGCAAACATCTCATCGCCACCGTCTCCCGTCAGCGACACCGTCACGTGCTCCCGGGTGAGCTGCGAAACGATATAGGTGGGGATCGCCGACGAGTCGCCGAACGGCTCGTCGTAGTGCTCCACCAACCGGCCGACCAGGTCCACGGACTGCGCGGGCACCTTGAACTCCGTGTGATCGGTGCCGAAGCGGTTGGAGGCAATGCGAGCGAAGTGGGTCTCGTCGTAGGCGGGATCGTCCTCGAACCCGATCGAGAACGTGCGCACGGGCTCATCCATCATCTCCGACATCAGGCCGACCACGATGGTCGAGTCGACGCCGCCCGACAGAAACGCGCCCAGCGGCACGTCCGCGATGAGCCGCCGCTGGACGGCCTCGCGCATCAGGTCACGCACGCGCCCCTCGGCCTCCGTGCGCCCGATCGACACGGGCGCGAAGTCGAGCTTCCAGTACCTGGCCTCACGGGGCTCGGCGTCGCGCTCGAGCACCAGCGTGGTGGCCGGCGGCAGCTTGTGCACTCGCCTGTAGAACGTCGCCGGCGCCGGCACGTAACCGTACGCCAGGTAGAGCGGAAAGGCCTGGGGCCGGAGATCGCCGTCCAGTCCTTCGACCTCGAAGATCGCCTTGATCTCGGACCCGAAGGCCAACACGCGCTGGTCCCGGTATACGAACAGGGGCTTCTTGCCCGCCCGGTCACGAGCCAGCAGTAGACGCTGGTGCGGCCCGTCCCAGAGCCCGAACGCGAACATCCCGTCCAGGCGCTCGACGACCGCCCGGCCCCACTCCTCGTAGCCGTGGAGGATGACCTCGGTGTCGCTGCGTGTGCGAAACTCATGGCCCGCACTCTGTAGCTCGCGCCGCAACTCCTGGAAGTTGTAGATCTCACCGTTGAACACGACGTGGAGGGAGCCGTCCTCGTTGGCCATGGGCTGATCGCCCGTCTCCAGGTCGATGACCTCGAGGCGGCTGTGGCCCAGCGCGCAGCGGCCCTCGTGGAACGCGCGCACGCCATCCGGCCCGCGGTGCCTCAGGCGAGCGGCCATCCGGAGCGCAGTGGCCTCGGAGACACGGGGGTCGCCCTCCCCTAGCGCCACCACTCCGGCGATGCCGCACACGCTAGAGGCTCCTGATCTCGGTCAGCGAGCCAGCCGGCCTCGCACGCCGGGGCCGCCCGTAGGTGGAACACGCATCCTCGCGGTTCGCCTGGCCTCGCGCCGGAGCCTGTACCGCACCGCGCCCGCCGCCGTGAAGATGAAGAACAGGGGCATGACCTGCGCCCGGTGACGGTAAGCGGTGCCGAAGTTGCCCTCGACCAGGGCATACGTCACGAGGATCACCATCAGAACGCTGATGACCACCAGGCTCTGCCGGTTCTTCGAACCCATGACGGACCGAAAGCCCATCACCGTGAACGGCATCAGGGAGTACCAGAGGAAGACTTCGGGAAGCGTCACGAGCTGGAGTGTGCTCGTGATCGCCCAAGGGAACGGTGCGAACAGGAAGAACGCGAGGCCCATGGGGAGATAGCGTATAGCGCCACCGATGGTCCCGGTATCCGCACCGGCGCCGAAGACCGAGCCGGCCCCCTGCTGGAGCCCCGTGCGCAACTGGGCCGCCGTGGCGAGGGGGTCCTGGATCACCTCGACCGAGAACATGCCGAAACGCACAGCCATGAGGACCACCACCAGCGTTAGTGCCGTGCCCACGACCATCGTAGTGCCGACCCGCCCGCGCCTCACCGCGGCGATGGAGCCCATGCCGATACCGGCAAGCAGCAGGATTCCCATGTAGTCGCGGAAGGTGCTGAGCACGACGAGGGCGCCTGCCAGCACGATCAGGCTCCTTACACGCCGCTTGGGGCTACGGACGGCCACGAGCACGATGAACGCCACGATACAGGTCGTGAGAGCATCTCGAATGTTCAATACCGACCACAAGATCAGAGACGGATATACGGCGACCAACACGGCCGCCACCTTGCCCACACGCTCGTTCAGCATCTCCCGGCCGATCATGAACGTCAGCAGTGCGGTCCACGTGCCGGCGAACATGTTCAGCACGACCGTGCCCATCGTCGACGCCCCCAGGAGGTAATGGAAGAAGGCGTTGATGTAGGGGTAGGCGACCTGGCTGGCGGACTGGAGCGTGGGTTCGGGACCGAGACCCTGCCAATGGAGGCTGAGCATTTGGCCCTCTCGCTCGTATTGGATCATGTCAAGAGCGAAGAAATACGGGCTGGGCGCCACATAGTGAACGACGAACACGGCTGCGAGGCGTAGCAGCAGCGCGCCCATGACCAACTTTGTCAGCCAGCCGCGCGCCGCGCGGTCGGGCTCTCGGCGAAGAAGCAGGAGCGTGAACCCCAGGAGGAGAAGGAACTCGATGGTCATGGGGATAACCGCCTCGGGCGACTCGATCATCTTGGCGCCGAGAACGATGGCAACGATCACAGCCGCGAGGACGGCCACCGCCAGTGGGGCGTTCTTAGACAACCGTTTCCTCGTGCCGCTGCTCGGCTCGTACCGCCATTTCCGGTGGTCTGGGCAGGCCCGCGAGCCCGACCAGTCCGAGCAGAGCCCACAGGTGTCGGAAGTCCTCGCTGGCGATGGCGATCCCGTGTGCGGAGACCGCCAAGAGCGCGGTGAGGAGTGCGATCCTCGCTCGCGTCGCGCCCTGTCGGAAGACTTCACGAACCAGCAGCCCGATCGCCGCGGTGAGCAGGGTCAGCCCGGCGACTCCGAACTGGGCCAGCACGCTGAGGTAGATGTTGTGGGCGTCCCAGTATGCGAGGCCGCCCCCCACCGCCATCGGATCCACCGCGGCCCCCAACCAAGGGGACGCGCCGACACCCGCGAGCGGTGAGCCCGCGATGACCGGCAGAATCGACTCCCAGAGACCCAAGCGGAAGCCTCCGGTGACCAGGCGACCATCCCCCAGCATGATGTCCAGGGGGAGAATCACCACCATGAGCGTCGTGACGAAGAGCAGGACCCCCGCCGCGATGAGGGCCGCCGGGAGGGCCTCGAGGTGCGCGCCGGTCTTACGGCTTCCACGGATCTGCGCCACGCCCATCATCGCGAGCAACACGCCGGCGCCGAGCCAGGCGGTCGACACGGTGAGGCCCAGGGTAACCACCAGCAGGAAGGCCCCCGCCAGGGGCAGCCAGGTCCAGTCGTGACGCAGATCGTCCCATCGGGCCCATAGCAGCGCACCGGAGACGACCAGGTAGTCGCCGAACATGTTCGGGTGGAAGAACGGGCCTTGTACCCGCGGGATCGGAAGCCCTCCCACCACGAACCCCATATGGATCACGCGGGTGCTGAGCACCTCCGGCCCCACGAAAGTGGGAATCCACAACACGAGCAGGCTGAGCAGCGTGCCGACCAGCCAGGCGTCAGCGGCTTTTCGCCAATCGGCGCCACACCAGAGGATCGCGACGGCTCCCAGGGCCAAGGCGAGGTACGCAGCGCCCTTGGCCTGGGCGTACTCCGGGTTGGCGCCCCACACGGCCGTAACGGCGGCCCAGACACCGAAGCCCACCAGCAACAACGCCACGGCGTGGAACACCACGGTCATTCTCGGTGGAGGCAGGGGCGATGGATGCTTGAGGGCCGCCGGGCCCAACCGGCCCAACTCGAACAGGGCGACGGCCAGCAACATGAGCAACGCAGGGTCGGCGAGCGTCGCCCTGGCTCCCCAAACCCAGAAGGTTACCAGATGGCCCAGCGGAAGGACGGCGAGGTAGACGAACACTGCGACCCGAAGGTACTTCGGATCGTGAACTGGAACGGGAATCGACGACCTCACCTCCGCGGCGTGATCGGGCGTCATTCCGTGGCGTCCTCCGCGTAGTATGACTCCAGGGCTCGCACGAGGCCGGAGGTCGTGTACTCCTCCGCCTCGACAGCTACTTCGTACCCCGACTCCCGAGCGGTTGCCGATGTGGCCGGACCGATGGTCGCGACCAGGGAGCCCCCCAGCTCGCTCCCAAACATGGCACGGAAGGCCAGCACCGTCGAGGAAGACGTAAACGTCACCATATCTACCTCCCCGGCTGCAAGCCGGCCGGCAAGCCGCCGCGTGGCTTCGTCATCGGCCTTCACGGGCACCGTCCGGTACGCTTCGACGACGTCGACGACGGCACCCGCTGCCCTCAGACCGTCCGGTATGACGTCCCGTGCCTCGGCGGCACGCGGAATCAGGATTCGTCGGCGATCGAGATTCCCGTCAGCCTCCAGCAACGCGTCGAGCACCGACTCGCCGACATACTCGCTCGGTACGATATCGGGCGTCAGGCCCGCTGCCTCGAGCGCAGCCGCCGTGCTCGGTCCGACCGCGCAGAAGCGGATCCCCGACTCCGGCCACGGACTCTCATCCGTGCCGAGCTCACGCCGCGCGGCTTCCAGAGCCATCACGGCGTTCGTGGAGGTAAGAACCACCCAGTCGTACGAGTCCGAGCGCAGGGCCTGGCGCAGGGCCTCGGGATCGGAGGGCGGTTCGATGCTTATGGTGGGAAAGGAGATGGCGGTGGCGCCCGAGGCTTCCAGTATCTCGGTCATTTCGACCGCCTGGTGCCGCGCGCGTGTGACGACTACGGTGCGACCCGTGAGAGGCCGCTCCATGTGCGGGTTACGCCGTCTCCGCACTCTTTTGGATCGGCGGAGCCTTTGTGATCTTGCCGGCCGAGATGCACGAGGTGCACACCCGCACCCGCCTCCGGTCGCCGTCGGGCGTCACGATTCTCACGGTCTGCAAGTTCGGCAGCCACCGGCGCTTGGTCTTGTTGTGCGCGTGGCTCACGTTATTCCCCGTCTGGGGTCGCTTGCCGCACACGTAGCATACACGAGCCATCTTCTATTCCCCACCGGCAAGTGGCCGGTCTCAGTTTCCTCCGCCGTCGCCGCCGCCCGCCCGGATGACCATGAGGTCCATGATCTCCAGGTAGGACGCAGCGAACGTAACCTCGAACTTCTGGTTCTCACTGATGCTTCCAGCGGCCTCCCACGCATCGGCCACGCTGTCCGACATCGTATAGACGCTTCCGACCACCGTCACCCGGTCGCCGGCAGCCACGGTGATGCTGTCCGCCGCCACCATCGCGTCCATGTGCACCAGGAACGGATCCGGGCGGCCTGCAAGCTCGGTCCAGAACGCCGTGCTGCCGATGGTTCCCGCCACATTCACGTCCTCGACGCGAATGAGTTGTCCGGCTTGGGCCATCGGGTCGGCCCCGAGAACGGCGGCTTGAACGGTCACAGCCGAGGCCGCGAGGGAATCGGATGTGGAAGCCTCGATGATCGCGACCTCGGGGGTATGAGCGGTCACGCTCAACCAGAACAGAAACGCCCCCATACTGAGGAACGCGACGGTCATGAGAATGGCCGAACGTCTGCCCTCACCACCCTGTGATACGCTGGATTCCATGCAGTTCGTCCTCGTGCTTCGCGGTTAGATCCATGCCGGGAAAGCCCCAGTCTAATCGACCAATTCGATTAGCGCCATCTCGGCCGCGTCCCCCCTACGATTGCCCAGCTTGAGAATACGCGTGTAGCCCCCGGGCCGATCCGCGAAACGGGGTCCGATGTCGTGGAACAGTTTCCCGAGCACGTCCCGGTCGGCGATCTTGCGGCCCGCGAGCCTGCGCGCGTGGAGATCACCCCGCTTGGCAAGCGTGATCAAGCGCTCAGCGTAAGGCCGCAACTCCTTGGCCTTCGCCGTGGTCGTCTCGATCCGCTCATGCTGGAATAACGATGTGGCCATGTTGCGGAGCGTCGCGCGGCGATGGCTCGCCGTCCTGGACAGCTTCCGACCCTTGATACGGTGTCGCATGACTGCCTCTTACTCCTCAGTGCTTTCCGTCGTGGCGGACTCTTCGTCCTCCACGAAAAAGAGCTCGCCGCCGTCACCTTCCCTCAAGACCATGCCGAAGTCCAGGCCGTGTTCTTCCAGGAAGTCGGAAATCTCCTTCAGGGATTTCTTTCCGAAGTTCTCGATTCCCAGCATCTCATCCTCAGAGCGCTGCACGAGATCCCCGAGCGTGCGGATGTTCTCCTTCTGGAGCGAGTTCCTCGAGCGCACGCTCAACTCGGCCAGATCCTCGATGGGACGCCCGAAGAGGTCCTTGAGGCGATCGGGTACCGCGACCACACCAGGTACCACGGTCTGCGGCATGCCACCCTCACCGAAGTAGAGCATGAACTCCAGGTGCTTCCTGACCAGTTCCACGGCGTAACGCACCGCGCTCTCGGGATCGATCGAGCCGTCGGTCTCCACCGTAAGGGTGAGGCGGTCGAAGTCGGTGCGCTGACCCACGCGCGTCTCGTCGACCGAGAAGTTGGCCCGGCGCACGGGGTTGTAAATCGAGTCGATGCGCACGAGATCGACCGGCGCACCCCGCGGTATCGCGTGCTGGTTGGCCAGCACGAAGCCCCGGCCCTTGTTCACGAGCAACTCGATGTTGAGCTTGCGGCCCTCTCCAAGCGTCAGGATGTGGTGGTCCGGGTCCAGGCAACTCGCGCCCGCGCTGGCGTTGATCGCGCCTGCCGTCACGGCCCCGGCCTTGCTGACCTGGATCTCGAGAGTGGCCTCGTCCACGTCGTCATCGAGAACCACGACGAGGGACTTGAGGTTTTGGATGACCTGGTGGACATCCTCCACAACCCCCTGGATCGTCTGGTGCTCGTGAAGCACGCCGTCGATGCGGAAGGCCCACACGGCGGCGCCGCGGAGCGAGGACAACAGCACCCGGCGCACCGAGTTGCCGAGCGTATGGCCGAAGCCGCGCTCGAGCGGTTCCATCATGAATTCGGCCGAGCGGCCGTCCTCGGTGGTGTCCCTCGCTTCGAGGCGCTCGGGCAGAACCAGCCCGGTCATATCTATCTGCACTGACACTCCTCCGTTACTTGGAGTAGAGCTCGACAATGAGCTGTTCCTGTACGGCCAGCGGAATATCCTGGCGCGTGGGGCGCCGGGTCATCCGGCCGACACGATTCTTCTCGTCCAAAGCGAGCCAATCGACCAGGGCCGGCCTGGTCCGCGACTCGAGGCTCTCCTGAACCACCATGAGGTCCTTGTCCTTCGCGCGGACCGCAACCTCGTCACCGGGTCCGATCTGGGCCGACGGCACGTCGAGAACCTTACCGTTCACCTCGATATGCCTGTGGCGCACCAGCTGCCGCGCGGCCGTCCGGCTCGCCGTGAATCCCATGCGGAAGACGATGTTGTCCAGCCGGGTCTCAAGGGAGATCATCATGTTCTCGCCGGTGATGCCCTCGCGATGGCTGGCCTTCTCGAAAAGCGTACGGAACTGCTTTTCGTGGAGTCCGTAAATGCGCTTGACCTTCTGCTTCTCACGAAGCTGGACCGCGTATTCCGACTGCTTGCGGCGCCGCACCTGCGCGGGGCCGTGCTGCCCGGGCGGATACGCGCGCCGCTCCATGGGGCACTTCTCCGTGTAGCACTTCCTTCCCTTCAGGAAGAGCTTTTGTGTCTCGCGGCGGCATAGTCTGCACGCCGGTCCCGTATATCGTGCCATTCTGTCTCTCTGTTAAACCCGCCGCTTTTTCGGCGGACGGCAGCCGTTGTGCGGTAGAGGTGTCACGTCTTGGATGGAGCGGATCAGCAGACCGGCCGCGGCCAAAGCCTGGATCGCGGACTCTCGGCCGGAGCCAGGGCCCTGCACGCGGACATTCACACGCCTCACGCCCATGGCGACGGCTTCACGGCCGCACTGTTCCGCTGCGACGGTCGCGGCGAACGGCGTGGACTTCTTGGAGCCTTTGAAGCCCGCCTTGCCCGCGCTGCCCCACACAACGGTGTTACCGGAGCTGTCGGTGATGGTGATGAGGGTGTTGTTGAACGTCGCCCGTATGTGTGCGACGCCCTCGGCCTCTACAACCTTCTTCGACCGCTTTCGGGTTCCTTTGGTTACAGCCACTCGCTACCGTCCTCGCACTGTTTGCTGGATCTGTCGGGTCCGCCTACTTCTTCGGAGCCCTCTTCTTGCCCGCGACCGCGCGTCGCGTGCCCTTGTGGGTGCGCGCGTTCGTTTTGGTCCGCTGGCCGCGCACCGGCAAGCCACGGCGGTGGCGCAGCCCTCTGTAGCACCCGATGTCCATCAACCGTTTGATGTTCATGGAGACCTCGGTGCGCAGGGTACCCTCCACCTTGTACTTGTCCTCGATCTCATGCCGGATCTTGTTGACGTCCTCGTCCGTGAGATCCCCTGTCCGCCGATCCGGATCTACGCCGGTCGCTTCGATGATCATCCGCGCCCGCGGGTGCCCGATGCCGTAGATGTAGGTCAGAGCGACTTCGATGCGCTTCTGTCTCGGTAGGTCGATGCCTGAAATGCGTGCCATGATTCCGTTTCTTCTCTGTCTAACCCTGGCGCTGCTTGTGCCGCGGATTACGGCTGCAAATGATCCTGACGACACCCTTCCGCAGGACCACCCGGCAGTGCTCGCACATCGGCTTGACGCTGCTTCTAACCTTCATTTGTACCGTCTCCCAATTCGTTTCTGGCAGAGCATACAATGATAACTAAAGCCCTATGTGCCTTCAAGCCGATGCGTGTACGGATCAGGTGGGCGATACCACACCTTCCGCGGCGACCGTCAACACTCTAGGACTACTCGCCGTGACCGCGACGGTGTGCTCGAAATGGGCGGCGCGCGCGCCGTCCGCCGTCACCACGGTCCAGAGGTCGTCCAGGGTGCGGATCTGATCCGACCCCAGGCTGATCATGGGCTCGATCGCGAGCACCATTCCGGCACGCAGCGACGGGCCGAGTCCCGGCTTTCCCAGATTCGGCACCTGCGGCTCCTCATGTACGGACCGCCCCACTCCGTGGCCCACGAGATCCGCGATAATGCCGAAGCCCGTACCACTCACCACGGACATGATCGCCGCTCCGATGTCGCCGACGTGATTGCCGGGCGTGGCGGCCTCGATGGCCGCGTCCAAAGCCTGCTCCGTCACGGTCAACAGGTGCCGGGTTTCGGCGTCCACGTCGCCCACCGGAAACGTCCAGGCGGAGTCGGAGCACCACCCGTCCAGTTTCACGCCCACGTCGATGCTGACGATGTCCCCGACCTCCAGGCGCCGGTCGGGGCTCGGAATGCCGTGCACGACTTCTTCATTGATCGAGGTGCACACGCTGCCGGCGAACCCATAAAGCCCCTTGAACGCCGGCTCCGCGCCGTCGTGAGCGCGGATGTACTCGTCGCAGAACACATCCAGGTCGCGCGTGCTGGCGCCCGGCACGACACGACGCTCGACCCCGCTGAAGAGGCCGGCGATGATCGCGCCGCCCTTCGCGATGACGGAAATCTCGTCAGGCGTCTTCAGATGGATCATGAGGTGCCATGAGTAGGATTACGCTCTTTATCGACGACTGTACGTCCTCTACGGGCTGGTCACCCGGCACGTAGCTCACCGAAGCATCGGACTGTTCGTAAAAGGCGATCAACGGTTCCGTGAGTTCGTGGTAGACCTCGAGCCGCCGGCGCACCGTCTCGGGCTCGTCGTCCGCCCGGTGGACCAAGGGGCTCTGGTCCCGGTCGCAGAGGCCTTCCTGCTCGGGAGGATTCAAATAAACGTTGAACACACACCCACACTCGGGGCAGGAACGCCGGCCGGCGATGCGCCGCACGAGCACGTCGTTGTCGGCCTCGAGCACGATCACGTGGTCGATGTGACGCCCCAACTCCCCCAGCGTCGAGTGCAGATCCGTTGCCTGGACGTCGGTGCGGGGAAAGCCGTCGAACACCACGCCACGGTCGTCCGGCAGACTCTCCAGACATTCCTTGACCATGGCGTTCATGATGCCGTCGGACACGAGTTCGCCCGCGTCCATGGAGCGTTCCGCGTCGAGTCCCAGCGGGGTGCCCTCGGCTCGCGCGGACCGCAACAGGTCACCCGTCACGATGCGGTGCATACCGTGGACATCAGCAAGGAGAACCCCCTGGGTGCCCTTTCCAACCCCCGGAGGGCCCAACAGAATCACATACATTGGATGGCTGATGATAGGGCGCTACATATAGCGCGAACGGCCACGCATCTTTACACGGCCCTTCTTCATGAAGCCGTCGTAGTGCCGCAGCATCAGGTGCTGCTGTGCCTGCTGAACGGTGTCCAGCCCCACTCCCACGACGATCAGCAGGCCCGTGCCACCAAAGAAGAACGTCTGGATATTGAAGATGTCGAAGATGAAGAAGGGCACCATGGCGATCAGGGCGAGGTAGATCGAGCCGGGCAGCGTTACGCGGGTCAGCACCCGGTCGATGTATTCCGCCGTGCGCGCGCCGGGCTTCACGCCCGGAATGAAGGCGCCCTGCTTCTTCAGATTCTCCGCCAAGTCCACCGGATTGAAGATGATGGCCGTGTAGAAGTAGGTGAAGAAGAGGATGAGCATCCCGTAGCTCAGGTAATAAATCGGCCCGGGCTGGAAGATGTCGGCGATCGTCTGCCAGATACCGCCGCCGCCACCGAGCAATTGGGCCGCCGTGCCGGGCATCACGATGAAGGACTGGGCGAAGATGATGGGCATCACGCCGGCCGAGTTGATGCGGAGCGGCACGAAGCTGTTCTGGCCCTCGCGGACACGTCCCCGCCCGACGACCTTGCGTGGGATCTGCACCGGTATCTTTCGCGAGGCCATGGTCATGGCGACCACACCGGCCGTCACGCCGACCAAGACGAGGACCAGCATCACCAGCGCGAGGATCCGGATCTCGCCGACCACGAAGGATTCCCACGTGCGCATGACGGCGGCCGGAAAACTCTCGATGATCGAGAAGAAGATCATGAGCGACATGCCGTTACCGATTCCACGGTCGGTAATCTGCTCACCCAGCCACATCACGAACACGGCGCCCACCGTGAGCGTCAGGACCGTGGTAAACGTGAAGCCGAAGCCCGGATTCGCGACCGCGCCGGTGGAAATCAAGAACGCGGAGTAGCCGTAGCCCTGAAGGATGCTAAGGCCGATCGTCGTGTAACGCGTCCATTGCGTGAGCTTCTTGCGGCCGTCCTCGCCCTCTTTCTGCAGCTTCTCCACCGTCGGAAAAACCGTGGCGAGGAGCTGGAACATGATGCTCGCGGAGATATAGGGCATGATGCCCAGCGCGAAGATCGTCGCTCTGCTCAGCCCTCCACCCACGAACATGTCGTAGATGCCGAACATGGTGTTTTGGAGGGAGCCGAACTGCTGCTGCAGAATGGCCACGTTGATGCCCGGCACCGTGATGTGGGCGCCGAACCTGTACATGAGCAGGACGATGAGCGTAAAGATGATCTTCTCTTTAAGCTCAGGCACCCGCCAAAGGTTTGGAATCGAGCTGGCCATTTAGCGGCTCACTACTCCTCTGTCTCTGAGGAAACCAGCAAGGTCACCGATCCACCGGCCGACTCCAGCTTGGCGCGCGCCCCGGCGCTCACCGCGTGAACTTCCACGGAGTACGCCGCCTGCACGTCGCCGGTCCCCAGAATCTTGACCAGACCGTTCGTCGAACGAATCAGGCCCGCCGCCTTCAACACTCCCGGCGAGACGATGGCCCCCTCGATCTTTCCGAGTGACCCGATGTTGACGACCTGATAGACTCTGCGGTTGCGCTGTGTGAATCCACGTTTGGGGATTCGGCGCTGGAGAGGCATCTGGCCACCCTCGAACCAGGCGGGAATCGACCCACCGCTTCGGGATTTCTGCCCATTCTCACCGCGGCCGGCGGTCTTCCCGAGGCCGGAGCCCGGACCCCGGCCCACCCGCTTGCGAGCGCGGTGCGAACCTGGCGCGGGCTTCAAATCATGCAGCTCAGCCATTCACGTCCTCCACCTTCACGAGATGGCGCACACAGTTGATCATCCCGCGCAGCGCGGGGCCATCGTTGTGCACCACGGTCTGTTGGTGCTTCTTGAATCCCAGCGCCTCGAGCGTGCGCTGCTGGTTGGTCTTGCGCCCAACCCCGCTCCGCACCTGTGTGATGCGGACTTTGCGATCAGCCATCGGCGCCACCCCCGATACCCAGGATCGTTTCGACCGGGACACCGCGTTCCACTGCCACCTGCTCGGCGGTCACCAGTTTGGTGAGGCCGTCCATGGTCGCACGGACCACGTTGATCGGATTGTTCGTGCCGAGACTCTTGGTGAGGATATCCGTAATGCCGACCGCCTCGACCACCGCACGCACCGGACCACCGGCGATCACGCCCGTTCCGGGAGCCGCAGGCCGAAGCATCACACGCCCGGCTCCCCAGTGCCCGACGATCTCGTGGGGCAGCGTGCCGCGCGTGACAGGAATCTCGATCATGTTCTTGCGGGCACGCTCGAACGCCTTGCGGATGGCTTCGGCGACCTCGTTGGCTTTCGCCAGGCCAATCCCGACCTTGCCGGCCCGATCACCAACGGACACCAACGCGGTGAAGGAAAAGCGACGTCCACCCTTGACCACTTTGGCCACACGGTTGATGTGGATCACGTTTTCGACCATCGACGAGTCGCGGTCGCGTCCCTGCCGGCCGCCACGGCCACCTTGATTTCTGGCCATCAGAACTTCAGCCCTCCCTCCCGGGCGCCTTCGGCAAAGGCCTTTACCCGGCCGTGATACTGGTAACCGCCTCGATCGAACACCACGCTGTCGATCCCCTGCGATATCGCTTTCTCCGCGAGGAGCTTTCCGGCGGCGTGCGCCACCTCGACCCGCTGGTTCCGGCTCTCGGCCTTGAACGAACGGAGGTCGGCGGAAAGCGTCGACAGCCCTATCAATGTCCGCCTGTCGTCGTCGTCCACGACCTGGCCTTCCAGATTCTTCAGGGACCGAAATACGACCAGCCTAGGCCGGCTCGCGGTGCCCCAGATCTTCTTCCGAATCCGGCGGTGGCGTCTGTGCCGCTGTGCCGCACGGTTTTTTAGTTTTGCCTTGCTCATCCTATGCCTTCGTATGTCGTTTACGCCCGCGGCTAGGCGGAGGCGGCGGTCTTACCGGCCTTGCGCCGCACATGCTCGCCTACGTAGCGAATACCCTTGCCCTTATACGGCTCCGGCGGACGGAATGAGCGGATCTCCGCCGCCGCCTGCCCCACCGCTTGCTTGTCCACACCCTCGACGACGATCTGCGTCGGGGCCGGCACTTCGATGCTGACACCCTTGGGCGGCTCGAATTCGATGGTGTGCGAATACCCGAGGGTCAACTTGATGCCGTTGCCCTTCTTCTCGGCTTTGTAGCCCACGCCGTGAATCTCGAGGCTCTTCTTGAATCCGTCCGTGACCCCCTCGACCATATTGGCGATGAGGCTGCGGGTCAGGCCGTGCAGAGCCCTGTGCTCGCGCACATCCGAGGGTCGCTCGACCTTGATGACGCCATCCTCGATCTTGACCGTCATGGCTTCATGATGGTCCAACTCGAGTTGGCCCTTTGGGCCCTTCACCGTGAGGTGTCGGCCCTCGATCTTGACTTCGACGCCCTGACGAACGTCGATCGGTTTTTTTCCAATCCTCGACATCGTTTCCTATCCGTTACCAGACCAGAGCCATGAGCTCGCCGCCGACGCCCGCCGAACGCGCGGCACGCCCCGAGAGGAGCCCTCTCGACGTCGAGAGGATGGCCATCCCGAGCCCGTTACGGACTCTGGGAATGTCCTGGGACTTCACGTAGTGCCTGCGACCAGGGCTGGACACCCGTTCGATGTGCCGAATGATCGGGCCATCCTCGTGGTACTTGAGGTAGACCCGGAGCACTCCGAATCGCCCGTCGTCGAGGAGCTTGTAGTCGTAGACGAAGTAGTTTTCCTTGAGGATGCGAGCCACCTCGGTCTTCAGCTTCGAGACCGGCATGTCCACCCATTTGTGACCCGCGGTTCCGGCGTTCCGGATACGAGTCAGCATGTCCGCTATCGGGTCTGTCATCATAATCGTTGTTCCCTTACCAGCTTGACTTCCGGATGCCCGGAATCTCGCCACGTAATGCCATCATCCTGAAGCAGATACGGCAGATTCCGAACTTCCTCAAAAACCCGCGGGGGCGTCCGCAGAACTGACAGCGGTTCCGCCGCCTCCCCTCGAACTTGGGCGTGCGCTTGGACTTCTCGATCAGGGCCTTCCTGGCCATTCCGTTCCCCCTGCTCCTGGCTAATTAGCGCCGCGCCCAATCACGACCGGTGTCTCGCCCCGGAAGGGGAAACCCATCTCGTGAAGTAGCGCGAAGGCCTCATCGTCTTTGTTCGTGCTCGTGACGACCGTGATGTTCATCCCGTGGATCTCCTTCACCTTGTCGTAGTCGATCTCCGGGAAAATGATCTGCTCTCGTATACCAATGGTGAAATTCCCGCGCCCGTCGAACGACCGCGGGGTAAGACCCCTGAAGTCGCGGACACGGGGAATCACCACGCTCACCAGTCGGTCCAAGAAGTGGTACATGCGGCTCTGACGCAGCGTGACCGCGGCTCCGATCGCCATACCCTCTCTCAACTGGAAGTTGGAGATGGATTTGCGAGCCCTCGTCACGATCGGCTTCTGCCCTGTGATCGTCGCCAACTCCTCGACCACAGCGTCCAAAAGCTTCTGATTCTTGGGGGCCTCGCCCACGCCCACGTTGAGCGTCACCTTCTCGACTCGTGGGATCTGGTGTGGGTTCGAGTACTGAAATTTCTCAGCGAGCGTGCCCCGCACATGATCCCTGTAATGCTGTAAAAGTCTGGGTCGCATCTTACTCTCTACGGCTTCGGAATCGGATTTCCGCTCTTCACGGAGATCCGCTCTTTGGTCCCATCCGCCTCGACGCGCATGCGGATCCGGCTGGCGCCACCCGACGCCGAGTCGACCAGCATCACGTTCGAGACATGAATCGGCGCCTCGAACGTCACGATCCCTCCATCGGGATTGGCCTGGCTGGGCCGTTCGTGACGTTTGCGCATGTTCACTCCCTCGACGACCACTCGGCCCTTGTCACGCATGATGCGAAGGACCGTGCCCTCCTGATCGCGGAAGTTGCCCCGGATCACCTTGACTCGGTCACCCTTCACCACGCGCGACGGGCCGGCCGGTACTGTCTTCTTATGAGCCATCTAGAGCACCTCCGGCGCTAGCGATACGATCTTCATGTAGCGCTTCTCGCGTAGTTCACGGCCGACCGGCCCAAAAATCCTCGTGCCCATGGGCTCGCCTTGAGGCGTGATCAGTACCGCGGCATTGTCGTCGAATCTGATGTAGGTCCCGTCGCGGCGGCGCACCTCTTTACGCGTGCGTACCACCACCGCCCTCACGACTTCACCCTTCTTGACGGGCGAATTCGGGATGGCGTCCTTCACGGTCGCGACGATGACGTCGCCTACGCTCGCGTAGCGACGGCCCGATCCGCCAAGAACACGGATGCACAGCGCGCTCTTGGCTCCGGTATTGTCGGCGATCCTGAGCATCGACTCCTGCTGGATCATTCCCCTCTCCGATCTATGCGCAGGCCTTCGGGCTCACGCCCGAACGCCCGTAATCCCGACCACTTCGGGCGTGCGTCATTCACCGGCACGCTCGATCAACTCTTCCACCCGCCACCGCTTGGTCTTCGAAAGCGGCCGCGTCTCCACGATTCGAACCACGTCGCCCTGCTTGTACTCGTTGGTCTCGTCGTGTACGTGGAATTTTTTCGTCCGTTTGACCTGTTTGCCGTAGAGGGCGTGCGCGAACTGGCGCCCCACCACTACGGTGACGGTCTTGTCACTCTTGTCGCTCGTAACGACGCCGACGCGGGTCTTGCGCCGCTTCCGCGGTTCTACCTGTTCAGCCATGTCTTCCGCCATCAAATTCTCGCTCAACTCTCTTCGGTGTCTTGAGCGACGGCCACCGGAACGTCCTTGCCGGCCCCCATCTCACGCTCACGCAGCACCGTATTCAACCGCGCGATATCACGCCGTATCGAGTGCAGGAGCTTTGGATTCTCGAGGTCCATCGTGGCGCTCCGGAACCGCAGCCTGAACTGCTCTTCCTTGAGCTCCTTCAGGCGCTCCCCGACCTCGAAGTCGTCCCACTCCCGAATCTCATTAGCCTTCATCGTTCTTCGTAGCCTCTCGTCTCTATCAGAGCTGGGTCGCGCGCGACACGAACCGCGTCTTCACGGGCAGCTTGGCCGCGGCCAACTGCAAGGCTCGCTGCGCGAGTTCCTCGGAGACCCCCTCCAGCTCGAACATCATCCTGCCGGGTTTCACCACGGCCACCCAGCCTTCAGGGTTTCCCTTACCCTTACCCATGCGGGTTTCCGCCGGCTTCTGCGTAATGGGCTTGTCGGGGAAGATCCGAATCCAGACCTTCCCGCCCCTCTTGATATGGCGCGTCATTGCGACACGGGCCGCCTCGATCTGCCGATTGCTGATCCAACCCGGCTCCACGGCCTGCAACCCGAAGTCGCCGAACGATACCTTGTTGCCGCGATACGCCTTTCCGCGCATGCGACCCTTGTGTGTCTTGCGGTGCTTGACCCGCTTTGGCGCTAGCATGTGCCTTTATCCTCCCTAGCTACCGGTCGAGTAGGTGCGGCCGCGCCGTTCCTCGACGACCTCACCCTTGAAGATCCAGCACTTCACGCCGATCACCCCGTAGGTGGTCCGGGCGTGCAGCTGCGCATAGTCGATGTCGGCCCTGAGCGTGTGCAGGGGAACCCTGCCCTCGTGGTAGTGCTCGGTGCGCGCGATCTCCGCGCCGCCGAGGCGCCCGGCGCACTGGATCTTGATGCCCTCCGCCCCGGCCCTCATGGCGTTTTGCACCGCACGTTTCATGGCGCGCCTGAACGAGATCCGCTGGCGCAACTGGTGAGCCACGTTCTCGGCCACGAGCACGGCATCGATCTCGGGACGCTTGATCTCCTCCACGTTCACGGAGATTTCCGAGTTCGCCAGGACGGCCAGCTCGTCACGCAGCTTGTCCACCTCGGCTCCACGCTTGCCGATCACGACTCCGGGCCGGGCCGTATGGATCGTCACCACGACCTTCGACGGCTTGCGCTCGATCTCCACCTTGGAGATGGCCGCATGGGCCAAACGCCGGTGCAGATACATCCGGATCGTATGATCCTCCTTGAGGAGGCGCGGGAAGTCGCGCTGGGTGTACCAGCGCGACTTCCAGTCCTTGACGATGCCGAGCCGGAACCCGTGCGGATGGGTCTTCTGTCCCATTACGAACCCCTCTTGTCCACGACCACGGTGATGTGGCTCGTGCGTTTGTTGATCGGAGACGCACGGCCCATGGCCCGTGCCCGCCAGCGTCGGAGCGTGGCTCCCTCGTCGACGAACGCGCGGCTCACCACCAGCTCGTCCACGTCCAGAACCTCTCCCTCGTCCTGCGCCCGGTACTGCGCATTGGCGACCGCCGAACGGAGCGTCTTGCCGACCGGGTCGGACGCCGCCTTTTTCGAGAACTGGAGGATCGCGTAGGCCTCGTTCACCGAGCGTCCACGGATCTGATCCACCACGAGCCGCACCTTACGGGGGCTCATGCGTATGTGCCGGGCAATGGCTCTCGCTTCCATCTCTACTCTCCCGATCCGCCGCTAGGGCCGCGAACGCTTATCGGCCAACTTGCCCCCATGCCCGCGGAACAGCCGGGTTGGGGCGAACTCGCCGAGCTTGTGGCCCACCATGTTCTCCGTGATGTACACGGGAATGAACTTGTTTCCGTTGTGCACCGCGATCGTATGCCCCACGAAATCCGGGGAGATTGTCGACGCCCGGGCCCAGGTCTTGATGACCTGCTTTTCGCCTCGGGAGTTCATTACCTCCACCTTGAGGAGCAGCTTGTCATCGATATACGGGCCTTTTTTTACGCTACGCGGCATAGTCTACCGACCTCGAATCGGGCTGATGGACGACCCCCCGCCTAACGGGTGGCCTTCCCTCTCTTGCGTCCACGGATGATGTACTTGTTCGAATGTTTCTTGCGGTGTCGGGTCTTCTTGCCCTCGGCCTTGCCCCAAGGCGACACGGGCGGGCGGCCCCCCGAAGTGCGACCCTCACCACCACCCAGCGGGTGGTCGACCGGGTTCATCGCTACACCCCGCACCTTGGGCCTCTTGCCCCGCCAGCGGTTCGCCCCGGCCTTGCCGATACGCACGAGGTTGTGCTCGATGTTGCCGACCTGGCCGATGGTGGCCATGCAATCCTTGTGGATCTTCCGGAATTCCGTCGAGGGGAGGCGTAGGGCCACGTAGTCGCCCTCCTTGGCCACCACCTGAACGCCGGCGCCCGCCGAACGCGCGATCTGAGCACCCTTGAGGGGCTTCATCTCGATCGCGTGAATCACGGTACCGAGCGGAATCATCGACAGTGGAAGCGCGTTGCCGACGCGCACTTCCGCGTTCGGCCCCGACATGATCTTGTCGCCGACCTCCAGCCCCCGCGGGTGGAGGATGTAGCGCTTCTCGCCGTCCACGTAGTGGATCAGAGCGATGTTGGCGCTACGGTTCGGATCGTACTCGATGTACGCCACCGTACCGGGAACACCGAACTTGTTGCGCTTGAAGTCGATCTTCCGATAACGGCGCTTGTGCCCACCACCCCGACGGCGACTGGTGATGCGGCCGTGATGGTTGCGCCCACCCGTGCGCTTGCGGGGCTCGAGCAGCGACTTCTCGGGGGTGCTACGCGTGATGATGTCGGAATTGTCCATCACCGAGCGGAAGCGGCTTCCCGGAGTTACCGGCTTGAATTTCTTGATCGTCATCGTCTTACCTTATCCGACCTCGTAGAACTCGATGTGCTCGCCCTCGGCGAGCTGCACGACCGCCTTCTTGAACGACGGCCGCCTGCCAAGGGGGGAGTTGCGCGTCATGCGGCCCATCATGGCCCGCTTCAGCTTGCCCGAGTACCGCATGGTGCGGACATCCAGGACGCGCACGTCCCAGAGCGTCTCGACCGCTTTCGCGATTTCTAGCTTGTTGGCCTTTTGGTTCACGACGAACGTATAGACGCTGGACTCCATCTGGTCCGTGGTCTTCTCCGTGACGACCGGCTTGTAGACCACGTCGTAGATGTCACGCATCGTCGTCCCCCTTGTCCTCGGACGGGCTTCCACCGCCGGTCAGCTCTGCCAAACGGGCCTCGTAGTACACACGCGCCGTCTTGCGTCCGTCCCGCTCCTGGAGCGCGGCCACATCGGTCGCGTTGTCGAATCCGGCCAGGAAGTCGGACAGGTCACCGACCTTGGGCAGCTTGATGTCGTCGATGGACACCGCACCTTCGGCCGCCTCCGGCGCGGGCGCGGGCGCCGCCTTCTTCTTCTTCGGGGCGGCCTTGGCCTTGGGCTCCTCGGTGATGCCTCGACGCCGGGCGTTCAGCGATGCGCGGCGCGCCTCTTGCTTGTCCTCGCGCGCCTGAGCAGCCTCGGCCTCGACCTGACGGATCGCGGGCTCGCCACGTTCGCGCGCGTTTTGCGCGGCCGTGTCGGCTGCGCTGGGCCCGGCCTTCTCGATGGCATCCTTCTCGATGACGACGACACTCGCCCACAAGATGTGGTACGCCGACTCCTCGCCTAGCGGACGGACGTCCACGTGGTGGAGGTTGCTCGCCGAGCGATGGATGTTTTCCTTGGGGCCGTCGGTCAGCAGCAGCACCTTGCCCTCGGCGCCGATCGCGCTGAGCAGGGACACCAGGCGGCCCGTCTTGGGCGTCTCGAATTCAAGCGTGTCGATCAACAGCACCCGCTCGCCCTGGGCACGCCAATTGAAGGCCGACCGGCGCGCGAGCGCCCTGACCTTCTTGGGAACCTGCTGGCGCCACGAGTGGGGGATCGGTGGAAACGCCCTGCCGCCACCCGCCCACTGGACGGCACGGATGGTGCCCTGCCGAGCCCGGCCGGTACCCTTCTGCCGCCACGGCTTACGTGATCCGCCGGCCACCTGGCCGCGCGATTTGGCGGACGCGGTGCCCTGCCTCTGGTTGGCCAGATACGCTTTGACGACCTGGTGCAGGACGGGCTCGTTCACGACCCCGTCGAACAGCCAGTCCGGGAGGTTCTGCTCCCCGCCCTCTGCGCCGTCGGCCTTGTAATAGCGTGCCTTATACATAGGTCACTTCGTGATCAGGACGTAGCTGTTGCGAGAACCCGGGACACCACCCTTGATGAACAAGAGGTTGCGTTCCGTGTCCACCTTCACGACTTCCAGATTCAGGATCGTCTTGCGAACTCCACCCATCCGACCCGGAAGCTTCTTGCCTTTGATGACCCTGGAGGGGTCCGTTCCCGGCCCCATCGACCCAGGTGTGCGGGAGTGCGAGTGCCCGTGGGACGCGGGGCGTCCGGCGAAGCCCCAACGCTTCACGACCCCCTGGAATCCACGGCCCTTCGAGGTGCCCGTAACCTTCACGGTGTCTCCGGCCTCGAAGACCTCGACCGTAAGTCGCTGCCCCAACTCGAACTCCTCGTCGTCACCGACCTCGAACTCGCGCAGAATCCTGGGTGCGGCCTCGAGCCCTGCCCTGGCCGCGTGACCAAGCTCGGGACGGCTGGCGCGCTTCGCCTTCTTGGCGCTGAAGCCCAACTGCACGGCTGAGTAGCCGTCGGACTCGTCCGTCTTGATCTGAACCACCGGGCAGGGGCCAGCCTCGATGACCGTTACCGGCACGGCGGCTCCCTCTTCGGTGAAGATCCGGGTCATCCCGATCTTCTTTCCAATTAGTCCAGGCATCGTCTAATCGACCCTGATCTCAATGTCGACACCGGCCGGCACATCGAGCTTCGTGAGGGCGTCGATCGTCTGGGGTCTGCTATCCACAATCTCGATGAGCCGCTTGTGCGTACGCAGCTCGAACTGCTCGCGGCTCTTCTTGTCGATGTGAGGCGATTTCAGAACCGTCCACCGCTCCCGTCGCGTCGGCAGCGGAATCGGCCCCCGCACGGTGGCACCCGTCTTCTGGGCCGCACGCACGATATCACTAGCCGTCTGATCGATCACCCAGTGATCGAACGCCTTGAGCCTGATGCGAATCCTGTCAGCCATTACAAGTCCCTCATTAATGTCCGGCCCTTACTCTTCGTCTTTCATCGCGCAAATGCGGGAGTAGTCACCGCGCCCACAGTGGTCGGGCGATGCGGTCCGCGTCCCTCCGCAGCGACCATCGGCGGCGGCACCGCCGCCGAGCGTAGCGTGGGAGTCGCGGAGGGCCGTGGGGCACAATGCCGTCACTACTCGATGATCTCGGTAACCACGCCCGCACCCACCGTGCGTCCCCCCTCGCGGATCGCGAACCGCAGCTCCGTGTCCATGGCGATCGGCGTGATCAGCTCGACGTCCATCTGAATGTTGTCGCCGGGCATCACCATCTCCACACCCTCAGGCAACTCCGCCGCACCCGTCACATCCGTCGTACGGAAGTAGAACTGCGGCCGGTATCCGTTGAAGAACGGCGTGTGACGCCCTCCCTCTTCCTTCGTCAGCACGTACACCTCAGCCTTGAACTTCGTGTGAGGCGTGATCGACCCCGGCTTCGCAAGCACCTGGCCCCGCTCGATCTCGTCCTTGCCTATGCCACGTAGCAGAAGTCCCGCGTTGTCACCCGCGCGGCCCTCGTCCAGGATCTTCCTGAACATCTCCACGCCCGTGACAACCATCTTGCGGTCCGCTCCCATCCCCACCAACTCCACCTCTTCGCCCTGCTTCACGACCCCACGCTCGATACGGCCCGTCGCCACCGTGCCGCGGCCCGTGATCGAGAACACGTCCTCCACGGGCATCAGGAACGGCTTGTCGATCTCCCGCACAGGCACCGGAATGTACGAGTCGATCGCATCCATCAACTCCTGGATGCACGCCACGTCGTCTCCCTCGCCCTCGGCCGCCAGAGCCTTCAGTGCGCTGCCCCGCACCACCGGAATGTCGTCGCCTGGGAAGTCGTACTCGCTCAGCAGCTCCCTCACCTCGAGCTCTACCAGCTCCAAGAGCTCCTCGTCGTCCACCATGTCCACCTTGTTCAGGAAGACCACGATGAACGGAACGTTCACCTGACGAGCCAAAAGGATGTGCTCGCGCGTCTGAGGCATAGGCCCGTCCGCTGCGCTCACCACCAGGATCGCTCCGTCCATCTGGGCCGCGCCCGTGATCATGTTCTTCACGTAGTCCGCGTGCCCAGGACAGTCCACGTGCGCGTAGTGACGGTTCGCCGTCTCGTACTCCACGTGAGCCGTTGCGATCGTGATCCCCCGCGCCCGTTCCTCTGGAGCCTTATCGATGTTGTCGAACGAAATCGCGTCCCCACCGAACTTCTTCGCCTGCGTATACGTGATCGCAGCCGTCAGCGTCGTCTTTCCGTGGTCCACGTGCCCGATCGTTCCGACGTTCACGTGTGGCTTGGTTCGCTCGAACTTTTGCTTGGCCATCGTATCTCTTCCTAGCGCTCGTCAGTGAGTATCTCAGCCACCGTTGGCACTGATGATCTCATCCGCTTTCGACTTGGGAACTTCCTCGTAATGCGCGAACTGCATGGTGTATACCGCGCGACCCTGGCTCAGCGAGCGGAGTCTCGTGGAGTACCCGAACATCTCTCCGAGGGGGACGCTCGCACCGATTACCTGGGCGTCGCCCCGGTCCGTCATCCCGCCGATCTTGCCCCGTCGCGAGGACAGGTCGCCGATGATGTCTCCCATGTAGTCGGAAGGCGTCACCACCTCGACATCCATGATCGGCTCGAGGAGCACCGGCTTGGACCGCTTGATGCCTGCCTTTATCGCCATGGAACCGGCGATGCGGAACGCCATCTCGTTCGAGTCCACGTCGTGGTACGAGCCGTCGATCAACTCGACCTTCAGGTCGATGGTCGGATAACCCGCCAGCACACCCGAATCGAGCGCCTCCTTGATGCCCTGCTCGACCGAGCTGATGTACTCGCGCGGGATCGACCCACCCCTGATCTGGTCCTCGAAGATGAACCCTCCACCCGGATCGGTCGGCTCGATGTTGATGACCACGTGTCCGTATTGGCCCCTACCACCGGTCTGCCGGACGAACCTGCCCTCGACCTTCTCGGAGCGCTTCCGGATGGTCTCGCGGTAGGCCACCTGCGGGCGGCCCACGTTCGCGTCCACACCGAACTCGCGGCGTAGCCGGTCCACGATGATCTCGAGGTGCAGCTCACCCATCCCGCTGATGATGGTCTGGCCCGTCTCGTGGTCCGTATGGACCTTGAAGGTCGGGTCCTCGTCAGCCAGCTTGGACAGACCCTGACCGAGCCTGTCTTGGTCGGCCTTGGTCTTGGGCTCGATGGCGACTGCAATCACCGGCTCGGGGAAGTTCATCGCCTCGAGGATGATCGGGTGATCCGGATCGCAGATCGTGTCGCCCGTCTTGACGTCCTTCAGGCCGATGACGGCGACGATATCACCGGCGTATACCTCGTCCCGCTCTTCACGCTTGTTGGCGTGCATCTGCAGGAGCCTGCCCACCCGTTGCTTACGATCCTTCGTGGCGTTCAATACGTGAGTGCCCGCCGGGAGCGTGCCCGAGTACACCCTGACGTAGGTCAGCTTACCGACGAAGGGGTCCGTCACGATCTTGAACGCCAACGCCGAGAAGGGGCCGTCGTCGGCAGGCGCCCGGGTCTCGCGCGATTCGTCGTGGTGGGGGAGGTGGCCTTGGATCGGAGGAATGTCGAGGGGAGAGGGCAGGTAGTCGATGACACCGTCGAGCAGGGCTTGTATGCCCTTGTTCTTGAACGCGGAGCCACAGAACACCGGGAAGAGCTTCCCGCTGATCGTCGCCTTCCGCACGGCTCGTCGCACCTCTTCTTCGCTGAGCTCTTCCCCGCCCAGGTATTTCTCCAGGAGCTCGTCATCGTGCTCCACCGCGGCCTCGATGAGCTCGTGCCGGAGCTCGGCGACCTTCTCTTTCAGCGACTCGGGTACCTCGCCCTCGATAATATTCGACCCGTGCTCACCCTCGTAGACGAGTGATTTCTGGCCCACGATATCGATGAGACCCGTGAAGAGTTCGCCCTCGCCGAGCGGGTACTGGATCGCGTACGCGTTCGCGCCGAGGCGATCACGCATCATGTCGATCACGTTCTCGAAGTCGGCGCCGACCCGGTCCATCTTGTTGACCAAGGCGATGCGGGGGACTCCGTAGCGGTCGGCCTGGCGCCATACCGTCTCGGATTGTGGCTCCACACCACCCACGGCACAGAAAACGGCAACGGCACCGTCGAGCACCCGGAGAGAGCGTTCCACCTCGGCGGTGAAGTCCACATGTCCCGGCGTGTCGATGATGTTGATGCGGTACTCTGTGCCCGATCTCTCCCAAAACGCGGTCGTGGCGGCGGCGGTGATCGTGATCCCGCGCTCCTGCTCCTGCTCCATCCAGTCCATGGTGGCGGCACCTTCATGCACCTCGCCCATGCGGTGCAGACGCCCTGTATAGAACAGGATCCGCTCCGTGGTCGTGGTCTTACCGGCATCGATGTGCGCCATGATGCCGATATTCCGCAGGTGATCTAGTGGTGTCCGTCTCGCCATCTATCGAAAACCCTTAGGGTTCCTCTCTCGCTGCTGTGTTACATCTCACCGAAAAAAAAAGCGCAGAAGCATTCGAAGCAGGAAGCGCGCTTTGCTGCTGCTGGGCCCACTGCTGCGCCGGCAGCCCCTCCCGCGCGCCTCGTCGCTTCGGCGCCCCTGCGCGCCTACAAGCGTCGGAGAAGCCGGACTACGCTACCAGCGGTAGTGCGCGAACGCCTTGTTGGCCTCGGCCATCCGGTGCGTATCGTCCTTCTTCTTGATCGTTGCCCCTTCTCCCCGGCTCGCCGCCAGCAACTCGTTTGCCAACCGCTCAGCCATGGTCTTCTCACCGCGTTGCCGCGCAAACCGGATCAGCCACCGCATCGCGAGCGCGCCCCGTCTTTCCGGACGCACCTCGATGGGGACCTGATAGGTAGCGCCACCGACGCGGCGACTCTTCACCTCCAGCGCGGGCTTCGCGTTCTGGAGGGCCTGGTCGAACACATTCAATCCGGGCTGCCCGGAGCGCTCCTCGCAGAGGTCGAGTGCATCGTAGAAGATCTTCTCGGCCAGTGACTTCTTGCCGCCATACATGAGGGCATTTACGAACTTGGCCGCGGTCTGCGAGTCGTGCTTCGGATCCCCGTTGATCGCCCTGTGTTCAGCTCTGCTTCTACGGCTCATTATCTATACGCTCTACTTCGGCCGCTTGGCGCCGTACTTGGAACGACTCTGCCGGCGCTCTGTGACACCCGAGACGTCCAACTTGCCTCGGATGATGTGGTACCGCACACCCGGTAGGTCCTTTACCCGTCCGCCCCTGATCAGGACGATCGAGTGCTCCTGGAGATTATGCCCCTCTCCTGGGATGTATGCCGTGACCTCATACCCGTTCGTGAGCCGCACGCGAGCCACCTTGCGGAGGGCCGAATTCGGCTTCTTCGGGGTTGTGGTATACACCCTCGTGCACACGCCCCGCTTCTGCGGGTTTCTCTGGAGGGCAGGCGACTTGTTTTTCTTCTGAATCGCCTTCCGTCCCTTGCGCACGAGTTGGTTGATTGTCGGCATGTAGCCCAGCTTCCTATCGTCAAAAAAAACCGCCACCCATCGCGGTTTTTGGGAGCCGAAATCGCCAGCTCCCGGAGCGTCCGTAAGAGAGACCAAATAAGTTATACGGGGGGTATGGGGGTGTCAACGGCAACCCATATAAAACAAGCGTTTCCGACCGGGCGATGGCGTTGCTCCCTCTCGTTCGGGCGCTTCGCTCGGCGGCGTTGCCGCCGATCCTTTCTTAGAGGGAGCAACGCCATCGCCCGGTCTCCCTAAAAGGCACACCCAACCCCTCCCCCCACCAACAAAAAGGGGCGCCCGACTTCAGGCACCCCTCTTCGCGAAAATCGGCCAGCCGACCGCCCCCGGTCTCCTACCCACCTGGCCCAGCAGGCGCGGCAGCGTATGCCGACCAGAGCGAGGATCGGGGCTACGCCCCGAGCGCAGCGCCCGAGCGAGGTCGGCACACGCTGCCGCGCCTCACCCACATAGAGAACCAGGAGCCCGGCAAAAAAACCGAGTCCCGCCGCCCTCCCTATTTCTCCGCGACTCCAGCCAACTCCCCGGGCGCCGACAGCGGCAGGATCTCCTCGTCGTAGAACGCCTGCTCGACCATGAACTCCACGTCCTGGAACCGGTGGATGCCCGTCCCGGCCGGGATCAAGTGCCCGATGATGATGTTCTCCTTCAGGCCTTTGAGGTCGTCGCGCGCTCCTCGTACCGCGGCGTCCGTCAAAACGCGCGTCGTCTCCTGGAACGAGGCGGCGGAGATGAACGACTCGGTCGTGAGGCTCGCCTTGGTGATCCCGAGCAGCAGCGGCTCGGAGCGCGCCGGCTTCTCGTCGTTGGCGATCGCCCTCTGATTGATCCCGCGAAATTCGACACGATCCACGTTCTCGCCTTCGAGCATTTCCGTATCGCCCGAATCCGTGATTCGCACCTTCTGAAGCATCTGCCGCACGATCACGCCGATGTGCTTGTCGTTGATCTGCACACCCTGGAGGCGGTACACCTCCTGGATTTCGTTCAACAGGTACTCCTGCACGGCACGCGGCCCACGGATCTGAAGGATATCGTGAGGGTTGATGGGCCCCTCGGACAGCCGGTCGCCGGCGCGCACACGGTCGCCTTGGTGGACACGCATGTGCTTACCGATCGGCACCGGGTAGCCCCTCTCGGGTCCGGTGTCCGGCTCCACGATGACTTCACGCTTGCCTCGCTTGATGTCACCGAAGCGAACCACACCGTCGATCTCCGTAATGACGGCGGGATCCTTCGGACGGCGCGCCTCGAACAGCTCCGCCACCCTCGGCAAGCCACCCGTGATGTCGCGGGTCTTATAGACCTCGCGGCTGATCTTGGCGATCGTGTCGCCCGGGCTGACCTCTGCACCGTCGTGGAGCGTGAGCTGCGCACCCACCGGGATGATGAACTCCCGCAGTGTCTCCGCCTTCTTGGTGTTCTTGCAGATCTGGATCGTCGGGTGCAGGCGTTTGTCACGATCCTCGATGATCGTCATCTGCCTCCGACCCGTCGACTCGTCCAACTCCTCGCGCATCGTCTGCTCTGCGATGATGTCGACGAAGCGGATCACACCACCCGCATCAGCCACGATAGGGTCGGAGTACGGATCCCAACTGAACAGCATGTCACCCGCCTCGACCGCCTGATTTTCTTCGACGGCGAGCGTAGCACCATACGGAACCGACAGCCTGCTCCGAATCTGTCCCTCAGGCGTCTTGAGGATGATCTGCCCCTCGCGAGAGGTGACGATCCGCTCCTCATTCGGAGTCTCGACCAGCGTCACACGATCCAGCTGGACGATGCCGTCGATCTTCGACTTGCGCTGTGTCTGCGCGGCGATACGCGCGGCGGTACCACCGATATGGAACGTGCGCAGCGTGAGCTGCGTGCCGGGCTCACCGATGGACTGGGCGGCCAAGATGCCCACTGCCTCTCCGAGGTCGACCATCTGCATGGTCGCAAGGTTACGGCCGTAGCATGTGCGGCAAAGCCCACGCTTGGACTCACACGTGAGTACCGAGCGGATCTTCACCATCTGGATGCCTGCGTCCTCGATGTTGTCCGCGGCTTCCTCGACGATCATCGCGCCCGCCTCGACGATCAGTTCGCCGTCGATGGGGTCGTAGACGTCATCGAGAGCCACGTTCCCCACAATGCGATCCTTCAGCGGCTCGATGATATCCTCGCCCTCTTTGAGCGCCACCATCTCGAGGCCGAGGATCGTCGCGCAATCTTCCTGGGTGATCGTCACGTCTTGCGCGATGTCGACCAGTCGCCGGGTCAGGTAACCCGCGTCTGCCGTCTTGAGCGCCGTGTCGGCCAGCCCCTTCCGCGCGCCGTGTGTCGAGATGAAGTACTCGACAACCGACAGGCCCTCACGGAAGTTGGACTTGATCGGGCTTTCGATGATCTCACCGATACCACCGGTCAGCTTCTTCTGCGGCTTCGCCATGAGTCCGCGCATACCGGCCAACTGACGCATCTGGTCGCGGTTACCGCGGGCACCAGACGTCATCATCATGTACACGGGATTGAAGCCGTCCATGGACCGCTCGAGGTGGCGCACCATGGCGTCGGCCACATCGTTGTTGGCGTGGGTCCAGGTGTCGATGACCTTGTTGTAACGCTCGCCGTTCGAGATGAAGCCGTTCGCGTAGGCGCGCTGGAAGCGGTTCACCTGTTCCTCGGCCTCCTTGAGGATCTCGACCTTCTCGCTCGGCACCTCGAGATCGGCGATCCCCACGCTGACCCCACCCATCGTCGCGTAGCGGAACCCGAAGTCCTTGAGGTCATCGAGGAATTCCGTGGTGTGGGTCATGCCGACCGTCGTGAAGCAGTCGAAAACCAGATCCGCTAGCTCCTTCTTGCCGAAGGTCTGGTTGAAGAAGCCGAGTTCCTTCGGAATGATGGAGTTGAAGAGCACGCGTCCCGCGGTGGTCCGGTGCCACTCGCCCTCGTGGTCACCCGCCTCGTCGGGGTTCTTTGCGGTCCAGAACCAGCACAGCCCTCTGAAGTCGAGGTGTCCGCACTCGATGGCCATCTCGACCTCGCCGAACGTCGAGAAGCGAAGCGCGTCGGCGAACATCTTGTTCAGCTCGTCGTCCGCAGCTTGGCGTTCACTCTTCGTCACGCTCGGGTTGGCCAGCACATCCTCTAAATCGGATACTCCGAGGATCGCCTTTGTCAGGTAGTACGAGCCGATGACCATGTCCTGCGACGGTGCGGTAACCGGACGTCCGTTGGACGGCAGCAGGATGTTGTTGCTCGCGAGCATGAGCACGCGGGCCTCGAGCTGAGCCTCGAACGAAAGCGGCAGGTGCACGGCCATCTGGTCGCCGTCGAAATCGGCGTTGAACGCGGCGCACACCAGCGGGTGGATACGGATTGCCTTCCCCTCCACCAGCACCGGCTCGAACGCCTGGATGCCCAAGCGGTGCAGCGTTGGCGCACGGTTCAGCAAGACCGGATGGTCCCTGATGATGTCCTCGAGGACCTCATAAACCTTCGGGTCGTCCTGCTCCACGATTTTCTTGGCGCGCTTGACCGTCTCAGCCTCGCCACGCTTCTCGAGTTCATGGATGATGAACGGCTTGAACAACTCCACAGCCATCGCCTTGGGCAGCCCACACTGGTGCAGCTTGAGCTCAGGCCCAACCACGATCACCGAGCGACCGGAATAGTCCACCCGCTTCCCGAGCAGGTTCTGCCGGAAGCGCCCCTGCTTACCCTTGAGCATGTCGGACAGCGACTTGAGCGGCCGCTTGCCGCGACCCCGGATGGCCTTCGAGCGCCGTCCGTTGTCGAACAGGGCGTCAACCGCCTCCTGAAGCATGCGTTTCTCGTTTCGCAGGATCACTTCCGGAGCTCGCATGTCGATGAGCTTCTTGAGCCGGTTGTTCCGGTTGATCACCCTGCGATACAGATCGTTCAAGTCCGAGGTGGCGAAGCGCCCGCCATCGAGCGGCACGAGGGGGCGCAGATCAGGCGGGATCACCGGGATCACCGGCAGGATCATCCACTCGGGACGATTGCGGGAGTCCGGGGTGCGTCCGGAGTTGCGAAGCGCATCCACGACCTTGAGCCTCTTGAGCTTCTTTTTCTTGCGGTGCTGTGAGGTCTCGGTCAAAATCTCGTTGCGCAACCATGCGGCCAACCGGTCGAGTCCCTTCCCGTCGGAGTTTCGGTCCTTGATCCTCTTCGTGGGGGTGTCCAGCATCTGCAAGATCGTTCGCACCGCCTCTGCGCCCATGTCGGCACGGAACGCCTCATCGCCCTCTTCGCGAGACTTCACGCGGAGGTCGTAGTACTCGTCCTCATCCAGAAGCTGCTGGAACTCGACGTCCTGCTTGCCGGGATGGGTCACTAAATACGAAGCGTAGTAGATGACCTTCTCCAGGTCTCGGAGCGTCATGCTGAGCAGGTACCCGAGCTGACTCGGGAGCGTCTTGAAGAACCAGATGTGGACGACCGGAACGGCCAACTCGATATGGCCCATCCGCTCGCGGCGTACCTTGGACAAGGTGACCTCGACGCCACACCGGTCACATACGTGCCCTCTGAAGCGAATACGCTTGAACTTTCCGCAATGGCACTCCCAGTCCTTTACCGGACCGAAGATGCGCTCACAGAACAGGCCATCGCGCTCCGGCTTGAAGGAGCGGTAGTTGATGGTCTCGGGCTTCGTCACCTCACCATACGACCACGAGCGGATCTCCTCGGGAGACGCGATCTTGATCTGAATGAAGTCGAAGTCTGCCGAGCGCTGATCTCGCGACCTTGGGAAATCGATCATACTTGATGCATCCCGTCGGGTTGGGTGTCCTTTTGTGCGAACGCTGCCACCGTCATCCTATTCATTTTTCCCCAGCGTGACGCTGAGTCCCAGAGCCTGGAGTTCCTTCACCAAGACGTTGAACGACTCGGGAATCCCGGGCTGAGGCAGGTTGTCGCCCTTCACGATGGCCTCGTAGACCTTCGAGCGACCGCTCACGTCGTCGGACTTGACTGTCAGGATTTCCTGAAGCGTGTGCGCCGCGCCGTACGCTTCGAGCGCCCATACCTCCATCTCCCCGAAACGCTGGCCGCCGAATTGCGCCTTACCGGCCAGAGGCTGCTGCGTCACGAGCGAGTACGGCCCGATGCTCCGGGCGTGGATCTTGTCGTCGACCAGGTGGCTGAGCTTCAGCATGTAGATGCAGCCCACCGTGATCGGAGAATCGAACCTGCGTCCGCTACGGCCGTCCCGGAGCCAGATTTTGCCGGTCTCGAGGATGTCCGCGGCCGCCATGAACTCACAAGCGGCTGCCTCGAGTCCCTCATCCAGGTTTCGCTTCCGGCTGAGCCGCGCGATCGCAGGGAACTCTTCTGAGAACTTCGCCGCACGCCCCTCCGCAATCTCCTTCGCGGCCTCGATCAGGTAGTCCTTGAGGCCCAGGAGGATGGCCTTCTGCTCCTTGGTCATCTTGAGGCCGAGGAACGCGTCCAGACTACGGCCTACGCCGGCATTCTGGTCGCCCTTACTCGAGCCGTTGCTTCCCAACGCGGGCAACTCCAGCACAAGCTCGAGAAGAGTCTCGACCGTCTTTGCATTCAACTCGGGCATCGGAGTCTCGAGATCCAGCGCCTCGCCGGCCCAACGGATCGCCGCAATCCTCAGAAGGAGACCGACCTCCGTTTCGGAAGCGCCATGGAAGACGGGTGTCTTCGCCTCGAAGCCCAAGACCTGCGCAGCCCACCCCAGATGGGTTTCCAGGATCTGGCCGAGGTTCATTCTGGATGGCACGCCCAGCGGATTCAGAACGATCTCCACGGGTGTGCCGTCGGGCAGGAACGGCATGTCCTCTTCAGGCGCGATCCGCGCGATGATGCCCTTGTTGCCGTGCCGGCCGGCCATCTTGTCGCCGACCGAGAGCTTACGCTTCTGGGCGAGGTAGACCTTGGCCAGCTGGACTACGCCCGGCGGCAGTTCGTCGGGCTGGAAGACCTTGTCGATCTGTTCCTCGGTCTTCTCCCGCACGCGCTCGACCCGCCGCTGCGCTTCCTCGACTACGTGGCGGATCTTATCGCTCGCTTGCTTGTTTTTCACCTTCAGCGTGGTGAGGTCCACCGTCTTGAGGGGAAGCTCATCCAAGAGCTGGCCGGTGAACTTCGTGCCTGCCTCGAGGAGAGGCTCCACCGTGCCCTTCTTGAGGCACAGTGCCACCGTGTTGAAGCGTAGCAGTTCGCGCAGCTCCTCGTCGCGGGCCTCGTTGATCCGGCTGATCTCCAAACGCTCTTGCTGGCGGAACTCACCGATCTTGCCGCCGTTATCCTTCTCGAGGAGCGGATCGTCGATGCGCCGCGAGAAGATCTTCACGTCGATGACCGTCCCGTTCATGCCCGGGGGCACACGCAGGGACGAGTCCTTCACGTCCTTGGCCTTCTCGCCGAAGATCGCGGTAAGCAGCTTTTCTTCGGGTGAAAGCTCGGTCTCGCCCTTCGGCGTGATCTTGCCAACCAAGATGTCGCCGCTGGACACTCGAGCCCCGATTCGGACGACGCCCCGCTCGTCGAGGTCCACCAAGCTCTCTTCCGCCACATTCGGGATCTCGCGGGTGATTTCCTCCATGCCCCGCTTGGTGTCCCGGACGTGCAACTCGAGCTCTTGAATGTGGATCGACGTGAAAACGTCGTTCTTCACCAGCTTCTCGCTGATGACGATGGCATCCTCGAAGTTGTACCCATACCACGGCATGAACGCGACCATGACGTTTCGCCCGAGCGCCAACTCACCGTTGTCGGTGCTCGGCCCGTCGGCGATGATGTGGCCCGATTTGATCTTTTGGCCACTCTTCACAAGCGGCCGCTGGTTGATCGCCGTGTCCTGGTTGGTGCGCCAGAACTTCTTGAGCCTATAGCGGTCGTACTGGGCGAGCTTGGCCAGAGGATGCTCCCCGCTGCCCGGCTTCACGGCCCCGGTGTCCACGACGATCTCGTCGGCGGTGACCTGAACGACCTTTCCGCCGCGGCGCGCGATGATGACCGCGCCGGAATCACGGGCGACCTTGAACTCCAGGCCCGTGCCGACGAGGGGCGCGTCCGTGTACAGCAGGGGTACGGCCTGCCGCTGCATGTTCGAGCCCATGAGGGCCCTGTTGGCATCGTCGTGCTCGAGGAATGGAATCAGCGCCGCCGCCACCGAGACCAGCTGGTCGGGGGCGACGTCCATGTAGTCGATGTCCGCGGGCTTGAGCAGCGGGAAGTCACCCCGCTCACGGCACAGGACGAACTCGTTCTTGAAGATTCCCTTGTCGGTGATCGGCGCGTTGGCCTGCGCGATACGCACCGTCTCTTCCTCGTTGGCGCTCAGCCAGACGATCTTGGTGGTGACCTTGCCCTTGGTCACCACGCGGTACGGCGTCTCCACGAAGCCCAGCTCGTTGATGCGAGCGTAGGTCGCAAGCGAGGTGATGAGCCCGATGTTAGGACCTTCAGGGGTCTCGATCGGGCACATCCGGCCGTAGTGAGAATAGTGCACGTCGCGAACCTCGAACCCGGCGCGCTCGCGCGTCAGGCCGCCCGGCCCCAAGGCGCTCAAGCGCCGCTTGTGGGTCAGCTCTGCCAGCGGGTTCGTCTGGTCCATGAACTGGCTGAGCTGCGACGACCCGAAGAACGCTTGGATGACGGCCGACACCGTGCGCGCGTTGACCAGCGCATCGATGTTGACCTTCTCCGGGTCGGTGTTGATCGACATGCGCTCCTTCACGAGCCGGGCCATTCTGGACAGCCCGACGGAGAACTGGTTGGCGATCAACTCGCCCACCGTGCGCACCCGGCGGTTGCCGAGATGATCGATATCATCGGTGGTGCCCCGGCCGTCGCTGAGGTTCAGCAAGTAGCGGAGGATCGCGATGAAGTCGTCCTTCGTGAGCGTCGACTCGGTCGGGGGCACGTCCAGACCCAGGCGCTGGTTGATCTTGTAACGGCCCACCCGACCCAGGTCATACCGCTTGGGATCGAAGAACACGCGTTCCAGCGCAGCCCGCGCCGTCTTCACGTTGGGGGCGTCACCGGGCCGGAGCAGCGAATAGATCGCGTGGAGCGCCTCATCCTCGCTGGTGGTGGGATCCTTCTTGATCGTGTTCTTGATGATCGGGCTCTCACTGCGGCCCGTGTCGGTCTCACTCGCGTACACCTTGATCTTCTTGACCTTGGCGCGATCGAGCAGTTCCGCCACCTCCTCGTCGATCTCGGTCGAATCCTCGATGAGGATCTCGCCCGTATCGGGATCGACGATCTCCTCGGCGAGCACCGAGCCGAAGATCTCACGAACCCCGTGCTGGTCGGGCTTCCCGACCTTGACGGACTTGGTGGTGAAGAAGAGCTGGTAGATCTCGGCGTTCGTACCGTACCCGAACGCACGCAGGAGCGCCGTGGCCGGGAACTTCTTCTTCTTGTCGATATGGACGTAGCAGATGTTGTTGATGTCGATCGTGAACTCGACCCACGAACCGCGGAACGGGATGATCCGCGCGCTGTGGAGCTTCGTCCCGTTGGGGTGGATGCTCTCTTCGAACACCACCCCGGGCGACCTGTGGAGCTGGCTCACGACGACCCGCTCGGCCCCGTTGATGATGAAGGTGCCGAGGGCGGTCAGCAGCGGCAGATCACCGAGGTAGACCTCCTTCTCGATGATGTCGCCGGGACGGCGCTCGCCGTCCTCCAGATCCTCCCACACGATGAGGCGCAGCAACGCCTTGAGCGGCGACGCGTACGTCATGTCGCGCTCGATGCACTCCTCGACCGAGTACTTGGGCTCGCCAAGCGAGGCCGAAACGTACTCGAGCGTGAAGTTCTGGTTCGTGTCCGATATCGGGAAGATCTCCGCGAACACACGGTCGAGCCCAAACTCCCACTTTGCGTCGGGATCGGTCGGCTGTTCGACGAGCTTCTCGAAGGACCGAAGCTGCACATCGAGCAGGTTCGGCATCGGCATGACCCGATCGAGCTTCGCGAAGCTTACGATCGGCCTGGCATCGTTTCGGCTATCCAACGGGTGTCCCCCTTCTGCGGGCGTCACTCCAATGCGAGTGGCCCGTGACGCTTGATTCCACAACGTACGCAACACCAAAAGCCCCGCCGCTCGCGCGACCGGGTGTACTCGTGTCCGACCCAGAGGATTTACTTGAGGGCAACAGTCGCGCCCACGGCCTCGAGTTTGTCCTTGATCTCCTCGGCTTCGTTCTTGGCCAGCGCTTCCTTGACCGTGCTCGGGGCGCTGTCGACGACCTCCTTGGCCTCCTTGAGCCCCAGGCTGGTGACCTCGCGGACCACCTTGATCACCTGAATCTTCTTGTCGCCGATTCCCTCGAGAACGACATCGAATTCGTCTTGCTCCGCCTCGGCCTCCTCGCCTCCGGCCCCGGCACCCGGCATCGCCATCGGCGCAGCCATCGCGGTGACGTTGAACTTGTCCTTGAACTCATCGACGAACTCAGAGAGTTCGAGGACCGTCATGTTGCCGATCGTCTCGAGAAGTTCTTCGTGATTGCTTGCCATGTTCCCGATTCTCCTTAAGTCACGCGGCCTTGGCCGGTGGTGGTTGAATTCCGAGTTGCTATTCCGTGTGGAGTGTGAGCCGGGTTACGACTCCTCCCCCTCTTTTTGGCTCTTGAGAGCGTCCAGGACGCCAGCCATCTCCTGAATCTTCCCTTCGAGCGCGCTCGCCAGTGCCACCATCGGCGCTTCCAACGCACCGGCCAGCGCCGCCAGCAGCTGCTCACGCGGGGGAAGCTCGGCCAGTTTCTGTATCTCCTCCGCCGACACCAGCGCATTGTCCGTCACACCGATCTTGAAGACCGGCTTGTCGTCGTGTTGCTTGGCGAAGTCCGCGAGCGCTTTCGCGGGCCCCACGGGTCCGTCGTATCCGAGGACCACGCCTGTCGGCCCGAGCAGGCTGTCGCCCAGGTCCGGGAGGTCGAGTTCCTCGATGGCCAGCTTGGCGAGCCGGTTCTTCACAACCAGATACTCGGCACCGGACTCCTTGATGCGCTGGCGCAGCTGGGTCATCGACTTGACGTCGAGGCCGCTGAAGTCGGTGAAGTACAACACCGGCGCACTCTTCACCTTGTCACGGAACTCGGTGACGAAGGTTGCTTTTTCAGACCGATTCATCAGCCGCTCCGCCGGTAGAGGTTCGGGTCGATCGCCACACCGGGACCCATCGTGCTGGAGATCGTGACGCTCCGCACGTAGGTCCCTTTGGCGGCCGATGGCTTGGCGCGCACGATCGAGTCCATCAACGCTCCCAGGTTCTCCGAGAGCTGCTCGGGCTCGAACGACACACGGCCTATCGGGGCGTGTACGTTGCCCGTCTTGTCGACGCGATACTCGATCTTTCCGCCCTTGATCTCCTTGACCGCGCGACCGATATCGAAGGTGACCGTGCCACCCTTGGGTGTGGGCATGAGTCCCCGAGGCCCGAGAATCCGGCCCAGCGGTCCGACCTTGCCCATCACGTCGGGCGTGGCCACGCACACGTCGAAGTCGAGCCACCCGCCCTGGATCTTCTCCACGTACTCCATGCCGACATAGTCGGCCCCGGCGTCGGTCGCCTCCTTCTCTTTCTCACCCTGCGCAACGACCAACACACGCACCGTCTTTCCGGTGCCGTGCGGAAGGACCACCGTGCCACGCACGATCTGATCGGCCTTTCGGGGATCGACGCTCAGGCTGGTCGCGAGCTCTACGGTCTCATCGAACTTGGCGAACGCCAGGTCCTTGACCATCCGGACAGCCTCATTGGGCTCGAATTTGACGCCGGCAGGCACTTTGGCCTGGGCGTCACGGAACAGCTTTCCGTGTCTTGGCATTTGTCTTGAGCCGTCTCGTATCGCCCTCCCACCCCTGGCGGCTCGCAGGTGGTGGTTTCGGGCGTTCTGCTGCTATCCGGCGACCTCGATGCCCATGGAACGCGCCGTACCGGCGATCATCTGGATCGCCGCGTCCACGTCCGTGGTGTTGAGGTCCGGCATCTTCGTTTCGGCGATCTCTTTGAGCTGCGCCCTGGTCACCGTCGCAACCTTCTCCCGGTTGGGCTCCCCTGAGCCCTTGGCCAGGCCCACCGCCTTCTTGAGCAACACGGACGCCGGCGGCGTCTTGGTGATGAACGTGAAGGAGCGGTCGGCATAGACCGTGATCTCCACCGGGATGATCGTCCCGGTTTGCTGCTGCGTCTTGGAGTTGAACTGCTTGCAGAACTCCATGATGTTCACACCCTGCTGGCCCAACGCTGGGCCCACGGGCGGTGCCGGGTTCGCCTGCCCCCCCGGCACGTGCAGCTTGATGAAGCCGATGACCTTCTTCGCCATTACTTACTCATCCAATCGTAGGGGCCGAGAGGCGAGGCCTCTAGTAGCCCTTCAACTGCGTGTAATCCAATTCCACCGAAGTGGGGCGCCCGAAGAGCGAGACCTCGACCTTGACCTTGCCCTTGTCCCCGTAAATCTCCTGGACCGTGCCCGAGAAGTCGCTGAACGGTCCCTGCATGACTTCGACCGCCTGTCCCACATGGAACGGGATGTCGTCATGGACCCCATCGGACTCTGTCTCGACCTCGACACCGAGGATCTTGTTGATCTCGTCTTCTCGCAGCGGCTGAGGCGTTTTGCCTGATCCAACAAACTTGATCACGCCCTGAATGGTGTTGATCACGTGCATGGTCCGCTCGTTCAGGTCCATGCTCACCAGCACGTAGCCCGGGTAGAGCCGCCTGATCACGTTCACGCGTTTGCCGTTACGGATCTCAACGACTTCCTGCGTGGGGACGAGGGCCTCTCGGATCTCCCGGCTGTCGTCCTCACCAGGCTCTTCGTCGATCCGGCGCTGAATCAGCTTTTGGACCTTGTTCTCGTGCCCAGAATAGGTCTGGATCGCGTACCAAGTAGACTGGTTCGTCATTCTGCTAGGCGCCGAAAATCCCCATGATGAAATCGATCACTCGCCGTGATGTCATGTCCATCAGCCAAATCACCGCGGAGATCGCAAACACGAACGCGATGACGACGATCGTCGCATTCTTCAACTGCTCATAGTCCGGCCACGTGACCTTCTGCAGCTCGTCCCAGCACTCCTCGATGAAGCCCCGAGTGGTGTGGTACCTGTCCACTACGCCCATGGCTACTTCGTCTCCTTATGGACGGTGTGGCTGTTGCACCGACGGCAGAACTTGCGGTACTCCACCCGCTCGGGATGAATCCGCTTGTTCTTCGTCATGCTGTAGTTCCGCTCCTCGCACTTCTGGCAAGCGAGCGTAATCGTGTCACGCGCCATAATGTCCTGCCTTTACTCGATGATCTCGGTAACCACGCCCGCACCCACCGTGCGTCCCCCCTCGCGGATCGCGAACCGCAGCTCCGTGTCCATGGCGATCGGCGTGATCAGCTCGACGTCCATCTGAATGTTGTCGCCGGGCATCACCATCTCCACACCCTCAGGCAACTCCGCCGCACCCGTCACATCCGTCGTACGGAAGTAGAACTGCGGCCGGTATCCGTTGAAGAACGGCGTGTGACGCCCTCCCTCTTCCTTCGTCAGCACGTACACCTCAGCCTTGAACTTCGTGTGAGGCGTGATCGACCCCGGCTTCGCAAGCACCTGGCCCCGCTCGATCTCGTCCTTGCCTATGCCACGTAGCAGAAGTCCCGCGTTGTCACCCGCGCGGCCCTCGTCCAGGATCTTCCTGAACATCTCCACGCCCGTGACAACCATCTTGCGGTCCGCTCCCATCCCCACCAACTCCACCTCTTCGCCCTGCTTCACGACCCCACGCTCGATACGGCCCGTCGCCACCGTGCCGCGGCCCGTGATCGAGAACACGTCCTCCACGGGCATCAGGAACGGCTTGTCGATCTCCCGCACAGGCACCGGAATGTACGAGTCGATCGCATCCATCAACTCCTGGATGCACGCCACGTCGTCTCCCTCACCCTCGGCCGCCAGAGCCTTCAGTGCGCTGCCCCGCACCACCGGAATGTCGTCGCCTGGGAAGTCGTACTCGCTCAGCAGCTCCCTCACCTCGAGCTCTACCAGCTCCAAGAGCTCCTCGTCGTCCACCATGTCCACCTTGTTCAGGAAGACCACGATGAACGGAACGTTCACCTGACGAGCCAAAAGGATGTGCTCGCGCGTCTGAGGCATAGGCCCGTCCGCTGCGCTCACCACCAGGATCGCTCCGTCCATCTGGGCCGCGCCCGTGATCATGTTCTTCACGTAGTCCGCGTGCCCGGGGCAGTCCACGTGCGCGTAGTGACGGTTCGCCGTCTCGTACTCCACGTGAGCCGTTGCGATCGTGATCCCCCGCGCCCGTTCCTCTGGAGCCTTATCGATGTTGTCGAACGAAATCGCATCCCCACCGAACTTCTTCGCCTGCGTATACGTGATCGCAGCCGTCAAAGTCGTCTTTCCGTGGTCCACGTGCCCAATCGTTCCGACGTTCACGTGTGGCTTGGTTCGCTCGAACTTTTGCTTGGCCATCGTATCTCTTCCTAGCGCTCGTCGACTGGTGTTGATCTCGGTACCGACGCCCTGCCGGACGTCGAAGCTCCGACCGGGATTTGAACCCGGGACCTCTTCCTTACCAAGGAAGCGCTCTACCCCTGAGCTATCGGAGCGACCTCCTCAGGCGCCTCCAAGCGCCGGCCTCCAACCCCGCCCGAAGGCAAGGTCCAAGTCTAGAGCGGGAGACGGGACTCGAACCCGCGACCCTCAGCTTGGAAGGCTGATGCTCTAGCCAACTGAGCTACTCCCGCACGAAAAGACCCAAGCGCTGATCCGTTAGCGTCAGGGTCCTAGTGGTGGGGGTAGGATTCGAACCTACGAAGGCTAAGCCAGCAGATTTACAGTCTGCCCCGTTTGACCGCTTCGGTACCCCACCCAAGGTACTCCTCGGGTCGCTCGAACCGCCCCCACTCGCCCGTCCAAACTGAGCAAGCCGCCTTTACGAGGCGGCCAGTTCCGGGTGAGCTTGGTAAACTAACGAGTAAGGAAACGTGTTTCAACCCCTCAGAATACACGGTTTCTCTCGAGTCCCGAACCGGACTAGCCACCCACCTCTTCGGAGAAGGTCCCGAGGTTCCGATCGAGCAAGGCCTGCGGGTCCGGGTCCCGGCCCAGGAAGTCGCGAAAAAGGTCTTCCGGCTCCGCGGAGTCTCCGCGGCTGAGAATCCTATCGACGTATTCCCGACCCACGGATTGACTGAAGATCCCCTCATCCTTGAAGCGTGAGAAGGCATCCGCCTCCAACACCTCCGACCAGAGGTAGGAGTAGTAGGCGGACGCATACCCCCCGGCAAAGAGATGCGTGAACGACGCCGTATTGTGGTAGCGCGAAAAGCCCGGCCGGACCGAGTACCGGTCCAGCAAGCGCTCCACGTACGGGAGCACGTCGCCGTCCTTCTCACTCGAGTACTCCAGATGCAGCATCAGATCGGAATACCCGAACGAGAGCTGCCGCATCTGCGCCCAGCCACCCATGAACCTACGCGCCTCGACGATTCGCTCATAAAGAGCGTCGGGCAGCGGCTCCCCCGTCTCGTAATGCCCAGAGATCAGGGCCAGAGCTTCTCTCTCCCAGGTCCAGTTCTCCATGAGCTGGGATGGAAGCTCGACGAAGTCCCATGCCACGTTGATGCCGGCGCGTGGCGCCACGGTGACCGTGGTCGTGAGGTGGTGGAGCAGGTGGCCGAACTCGTGGAAGATCGTCTGGACCTCGCGGTGGGTGAGCAGCGGCGGAATATCACCCTTTGCCGGAGTGAGGTTGCCCGCGATCACGCCCAGATGCGGTGACATCGACCCGTCCGCGGCAGCGCGGCCCGTGATTATGTCGCTCATCCAGGCGCCTTGCCGCTTTTCCGGTCTGGGATGCCAGTCGGCGTAGAACGATCCCAGATGCGTTCCGTCCTGGTCCAGAAGATCGTAGTAGCGCACGTCCTCGTGCCAAACCTCGGACACCTCGCGCTCCCGCACCTGGAGGCCGAACACGCGGTGGACGATCTCGAAAAGACCGGAGAGGACCTTGTCCAACGGGAAGTACGGGCGGATCACCTCGTCGTCGATGTCATATCGGACACGCCGGAGGTGCTCGGTCACGAACGCCACATCCCACGGCTCGAGATGCTCGATTCGCAGCGTGGCCGCGTGAGCCTCGAGCGCCCGGACGTCCCTCTTCCAATACGGGCGAGTGCGTTCGGTGAGTTGCTCCGTGAACTCGATCGCCGCCGCACCCGTCTTGGCCATGGCTTCTTCGAGCCGGTAGTCGGGAAAGTGCTCATACCCCAGCAAGTCGGCCACCTCCCGACGCAACTCGAGCAGGCGCTGAATGGTGGTGACGTTTTCGAACTCGCCGTCCCGGCATCGCATGACGAACGCCAGGTACAACTCCTCGCGTAACGTCCGGTCCGTCGCGCACTTCAGGACCGGTTCGAACGACGGGTAGTCGAGCGTGAGGAGCCAGCCTTCCTCGCCCGCGGCCTCAGCCTTCCGGCGCGCCTCATCCTTGTCGGCCGGGGGCACGCCGTCGAGGCGGCCGGCATCCTTCACGACGAGCTGGTAAGAGTTGGTGGCGTCCAACACGTTTTCGGAGAATCGCTGTTGCAGTTGTGAGATCTCGATGTTGATCTTTTTGAGCCGATCGCGGTCCTTCCCTTCAAGATCGGCCCCCGCCCTCCGGAACTCGCGGACCAAGGTATCGAGATGCCGACGCCGGATACCCTGCAGAGCCCCGCCCTCTTCACTCCCGGCGAAAGACTTCAGATGGGACCACAGACCCTCGTTCAGCGGGAGGCGGGTCCAAAAATCCGTGATCTCGGGGAGGACCTCGTTGTAGGCCGCGCGCATGGCGGGCGACTCGGCGACCGAGAGAAGATGCGTGACTACCGTCATCCGCTCCTTTACTCTCTCGGTAATGGAGTCGAGCCGCTCGACGGTGTTCTCGTACGTGGGAGGGGCGGAGTCGGTGATGAGCGCCGTGATCGCCTCATCCGCATTGGAGAGCACCCCGCGCACGCCGGGCCGCACGTGCTCGGGCCGGATCCGGTCGAAGGGGATCCGAAACCCATACTCCAAGATGGGGTTCGCCTGTTCACTCATGGATCGCTTCCATACCGAGCCCGTGAACGCCAATACGGCGGGACACCAGCGTGCTTCGGGGGAAGCAGAGGGCCCGCACAACCTGTGGTGTTCGCCTGGGGTGGGCAAGGCCTTCAGCCAACTCACGTTTTTTGCAGCTATGGCGGCCGGTTTCCGACTCGGCGCCGCCTGATCAGTCATCAACCCGGTTGAGCGCAATGGCGAGACCAGACAAAACGGTACAACCCCACGGCGCCATGCCGGGACGATTCCTGCCCGGCCTGCTGCTCCTGTTCGTGGGAAGCGGCTGTGCGGCACTGATCTACGAGGTCGTCTGGTTCCAGATGCTCCAGTTCGTCGTGGGCGCCTCGGGAATCTCGCTCGGGGTGCTTCTCGGGACCTTCATGGGAGGCATGTTCCTGGGCAGCCTGGCCCTGCCCCGCTATGTCCCGATCGACCGCCATCCCCTGCTCGTGTATGCCGTGATCGAAGCCGTGATCGGCGTGATCGGCCTCGGCCTGCTTTGGGTGATTCCCTTGGTCGGCACCGGCTACGCCAGCTTCGTATCACCGGGCCTACCGAGCATCATCGCTCGATCCTTGCTCACGGGCCTCGTGCTGCTTCCACCGACCGTTCTCATGGGAGCGACCCTCCCGGCGATCGCCCGCTACGTGGAGACAACGCCCAAGGGCGTCTCCTGGATGGGATTCTTCTACGGCGGAAACATCGCGGGCGCGGTCATCGGCAGCCTGCTCGCCGGCTTCTATCTCCTGCGCGTCTACGATATCCCCACCGCGACCGCAGTGGCCGCGTCGATCAACTTCGCCGTGGCCGCCATCGCATACCGCATGTCCAAGGTCTCGGACCACGAGCCCCGAGTGGATGAGCGAGCGAAAGCGGCGCCCGTCTTTGCCAGGCGCAGCCGGGTGATCTACGGGGCCATCGCGCTCTCGGGGCTGACGGCGCTGGGTGCCGAGGTGATCTGGACGCGCCTGCTCTCGCTGGTCCTCGGGGCAACGACCTACACGTTCTCGATCATCCTGGCCGTCTTCCTGGCGGCGCTGGGGGTGGGGAGCGCAGCCGGCTCGTACCTTGCGCGGACGGTGAACGATCCCCGCCGCGCGCTCGGCGTGTGCCAGGCGTTGGTGATCGTGTCACTCGCGTGGTCGGCGTATGTCATCCTGGCTGCCCTACCCTACTGGCCGATCGACCCGTCCATCACCACCAGCGCCTGGTTCACGTTCCAGATCGACCTCGTGCGGGCGGTTTGGGCGATGGTGCCGGCGCCGCTGTTCTGGGGCGCGAGCTTCCCGCTCGCCGTGGCCGCGGCGGCTGAGCGCGGCCAGGATCCCGGCCGCCTGATGGGAAGCGTCTACGCGGCGAATACCGTCGGCGCGATCCTGGGCGCCCTCGGGTTCGGGCTCATCCTCATCCCATGGATCGGCACACAGAACGCCCAGCGCGTCCTGATGCTTTGTGCCTTGGCGGCGACAGCCATGTTGCTGTGGCCCTGGATCGTTCGCGGTGGTGCGTCGGCACGCCCCTGCAGGAGCGCCCGTCTCACCCTCGCGGGCTTGGGCCTGGCCGGTACCATGATCCTGATGTGGAGCGTTCCCGCAGTGCCACCGGTGCTGGTGGCGTACGGGCGTTACGCCGCCACCTACCAGCCACCGACCACGCTGTACTTGGGCGAAGGCATGAGCTCGTCGATCGCCGTGACCGAGTTGGACAACGGCGACCGCAATATTCACGTGGGCGGAAAGATCGTGGCGTCGACCGAGCCGCGGGACATGCGCCTGCAGCGGATGCTGGGCCACATGACCGCGCTTCTGGCGCCGAACGAGCCTCGCAGTGTGCTGGTGGTCGGCTTCGGGGCCGGCGTGACCGCGGGCACGTTCGTCACGTACCCCGGCATCGAACGCATCGTCATCGCCGAGATCGAGCCGCTCATCACCGAGGTAGCGTCGAAGTACTTCTCTTCCGCCAACCACGACGTGCTCAACGACCCCCGCGTGGAGGTCGTGCACGACGACGCCCGCCACTTCTTGCTCACCACGGATGAGACGTTCGATCTCATCACGGCGGATCCCATCCACCCATGGATGAAGGGAGCGGCGGCACTCTACACACAGGAGTACTTCGAGCTGGCGCGGAAACACCTCAACCCCGGGGGCGTGATCACGCAGTGGGTGCCGCTCTACGAGAGCACGTCCGACGTGGTGAAGAGCGAGCTGGCCACCTTCTTCAGAGTCTTCCCGGAGGGGACCGTCTGGGCCAACACCGTGGACGGGGAGGGCTACGACATCCTCCTGGCGGCAACGGGTGACGGCGGCCGTATCGACGTGGACGCATTCACGGATCGGTTCAACGATCCGGCGCACGGCTTCGTGGCGCTGTCGCTCGCCGAGGTCGGGATCGGGTCGGCCAACGCGCTGCTCGCAACGTACGCCGGGAGGGCGAGAGACCTCGCTCCTTGGCTGGAGGACAGCCAGATCAATCGGGATCGGAACCTGCGGCTCATGTACCTGGCCGGGCTGCGCCTGAACCGCTACGAGGAGGCCAGCATCTACCATGAACTGCGGCGGTACCGGGAGTTTCCGGAGGATCTGTTCGTGGGATCGCCCGAGCGGGTCGGAAGGCTGCGGCGTTCGCTGGGGTTCGAGTAGGGAGTAGACCTACGGGACGGCTTGCCCATCTGACGATTGGATGCCATAGGTTCTGCCCATGACCACGCACATGCCGAGTCCCATACGACTTCGTCCCCATCGCGCAGGCTGGCTCTGGCTGATGCTCCTGCTGACCGCCCAGAGCGCCTTCGCCCAAGACAAGCCGAGGGCCAGAGACCTCGGAATTCCGTTCGAGGGTACACCCGGTCCATTCAACGCCATCACCGACGTAGCCGGGGTGATGGTCGGTCATACGACCCTGATCGCGGGTGAGGGGCCGCTCAGAATAGGTGAAGGACCGGTGCGTACGGGCGTGACGGCGATCCTTCCTCGTGGCGACGATCCGGCCGACCCGGTCTTTGGCGGGTGGTTCGCGCTCAACGGCAACGGGGAGATGACGGGCACCACGTGGGTCGAGGAGTCCGGTTTCTTGGAGGGACCGATCGCCATCACCAACACCCACAGCGTGGGTATCGTGCGTGACGCCATCATCGCCTGGCAGGTCGAGCGAGAGGCCGCCTTCCAGCCCTGGTCCTTGCCCGTCGTGGCTGAGACCTACGACGGATTCCTGAACGACATCAACGGGTTCCACGTCAAAGCCGAGCACCTCTTTTCCGCGCTCGACAACGCTCGCTCAGGGCCCGTCACAGAGGGAAACGTCGGCGGGGGGACGGCCATGACCTGCCTCGGGTTCAAGTGCGGCATCGGCACCTCTTCCAGAACCGGATTGGGCTCGGGCGGTTATACGGTCGGCGTCTTGGTGCAGGCCAACTTCGGTGGTAGGTCCCAGCTCACCATCGCCGGCGTCCCGGTGGGTAGAGAGATGTCAAGGGAGCTGCGGCCCGACCCCGACCAAGAGTTGGGGGGGCGCGGATCCATCATCATCGTCGTGGCGACCGATGCACCGCTGCTTCCCCATCAGCTGAAGAGGATCGCGCGGCGTGCGTCGCTCGGCGTGGCACGCACCGGTGGCACCTCCGGGAACGGCTCGGGCGACATTTTCGTGGCGTTCTCGACGGCCAACACGGGATCGGCCGGCGCCCGCCCAACCTCGGATATCGAGATGTTGAGCAACTCTCGGATCAGTCCGCTTTTCGAGGCGACCGTACAGGCGGTGGAGGAGGCCATCATCAATGCGTTGGTAGCAGCGGAAACCATGGTGGGCAGGGACGGAAACCGCGCCGAGGCGCTGCCCCATGAGCGGCTGAGGGAGATCCTGAAGCGTTTCAACCGGCTGGCCGGCTGACCTGGGGCCGGCGGCGGTCTTCCCCCCGCTCCAGAGGCGTTGAAACCATCACCTTGGTTCCTTAGAATGCGCCAGCTACAGGGACCGCCGATGGCCGCGGGTACAGCGCATAGCTAAGCACAGTCCCAAAATGGGAAAAGCGCCGCAGGGCCGTAAAGCCTTGCGGCGCTTCGTGTTCCTTCAAGCTGGCGAACGGACTCGAACCGTTAACCTGCTGCTTACAAGGCAGCTGCTCTTCCAGTTGAGCTACGCCAGCGGGATCGCCGGGTCATTCCCCTCCCGGACTACACACAACTTAGTGTCCCGACCCGGCTTTCTGTAGACCGGCATAGCAACCGGATCTCCTCATCCGCTCGTTACGTCGGCGAGTGTCGGAAAGAGGCCCGGATGGAACATGGAGATGTACGCCACCAGGTCCCACAACTCGGCCTCGCTGAAAAGTTGGCCGAAGTGCGGCATCGCGGTGTGCGGGCCCTCGCCACCACCTCGGATCTTCATGAACAGCCCTTCCCAGTTCTGCTGGGCGAGCAACGTGTCGCTGGTGAAGTCGGCCGGCCGAACCGACTCCAGGGTTACACCGACCTCTCCGTCACCCCTGCCGGTCTGGCCATGACACAGCCGACACCTGGTGGCATAGATGGCGCTGCCGCTGAGGGCACTTCCCGGAATTCCCGACGGGTAGATGAGTGCAGGGATGTAGGACAGCACCTCACGGAACTTGTCGGGCCGGATGACCGACCTCACGTACCGCATATGCCCGGGCAACCGCCGTGCGGGGTCGACCTCGTCAAAGCGCGCCTCGAAGTCGGTGGCGGACATGCCAGGGTATCGGCCCTCCATGAAATTCGGTGGGGCGAGTATGGTCTTGCCGGTGGCGAGGGGTCCATCACCCCTCCCTGTGGATCCGTGGCACGTCCAACAGAAGACGTCGTAGAGCTGTTTGCCGCTCTCCTGGATCTCGGTGAGTTGGAGCACCGGGGCCTGAAATTCGATCACGACCTGATCGGTAGCGGAGCGCGGCGCTCCCGATTCGGACGGCTCTCCGGCACACCCAAGCGCGATTACAGGAATGAGAATCGTTAGAGCTCGCACGTGCATGGCGACCTTCCATGTGTTCTGGGGTTGGGACGCGGAATCTCGCTGGGGAAGATGGAGAAGCCATCGAGGATCAGGGGCACCGCCCGTGTCTTTGATTCACGGCCGGTGATGGTGATCGAGAAACTCGACACCTAGAAAGGCGGGCGACAGACAGCGGGACATACCGGACCCGGCAGCCAAGAGGCTCCTCCATCGCGAAGTGCGTCACCTTGAATCTACCACGTTCCAAGGATGGGTCTATACGGCGGATGACGGATTTGGACCCTGTGGGTAATTGGCTTGACCCGAGTCGGGCTGAGGCCTAGGCCTGAGGGTCGGCGGCCGGCCCGGTGGGCGACGCGATGTCCGGATCGAACACACGGTTCAGGGCGAAGGCGAGCAACACGCGCACCTTGTTCTTCATGCCGACGAGCTTGAGCAGGTAGGCCGTCCGGTAGATCCACCAGGCCAGCCGGCCCGTGAGCCGGATTCCCAGAATGTCCACCAGCGCCATCCCGCTACCGAGCGACACGATGTTGCCCGCGTGGTGGGCGTGATAGGCCTCGAGCGGACGGCCGAAGACGAGGCCCTCGATGTTGCCCGCTGCCCGGACCCCCTGACTGATGGCGATCGGCGCTACGCGCGGAAATGGCATCTCTGCCCGAACATCCGTGAGCAGGCTCACGTCGCCCACCGCGAAGATGTGGGGGTGACCCTTCACCTGCAGGAACTCGTTCACCTCGAGTGCGCCTCGCTCGGTTGGAAGGCCTAGCGAGCCCACCCAGCTCGCGGGTGTTGTCCCGGCAGTCCACACCAGCGTCTTGGTGGGGATGTCCTCACGGCCTTCGGGCCCGTCGAGGGTCACGCTGTCCTCGCTCGCGGCAACGATGCGGGTGTTGAGCCTCACATCCACTCCGTACGAACACAGCCGATCCCGTCCGGCCTCGGCCAACTCGGCGTCCCAGGCCCGCAGAATCCGGTCGCCAGAATCGGCCAGCACCACCCTGGCAGGCGGCGCACCCTGGAAATATTCCGGCAGGCGGCCCTGTGACAGGTGGCGGATTTCGCTGGCCAGTTCTACGCCCGCAGGGCCGGCGCCGGCGATCACGAACGTGGTCTCGAGAGTGCGCTCCTCGTCCGTTTTGGCGTGTAATGCCCGCTCGAACGAGTCGATGACCCGGTTACGAATCACCACTGCGTCGTCCACCGTGGTGAAGGGGAAGGCCCTCTCCTCGATGTCGGCGTTGCCGAAGTACGTGGGCGCGGCCCCGGCGGCCAGGACCAGGTAGTCGAACGGATACGACCCCTGCCGGCCGATCACGGTCTTCTCATTCAGATCCAAGCCGGAGACCTCGTCCCTCACGAAATCGAAGCCGTATCGACGCGCCAGCACCCGGTAGGGGTTGGTCACATGCTCCCGGAGCAGCGTACCCGCGGCGACCTCGGCGAGAAGCGGCGTGAACGTGAAGTAGTTCTTGCGATCGACGAGTGTGATGCGGGCGTCACGGTGAATCAACTCGGACCGAGCCAGATGCGTCGCCGCGTAGAGCCCCGCGAAGCCCCCGCCGACGATTACGATTCTTGGGCCGGCCTCGGGCATCAAAACGGAAACGTGAAAGCCGGAAGGACCTGCCGGTAGTAGACGAGCATGGTTCCGATCGCCGTGATCACGGCCACCAGGACGATGCCCACGAGTTGGGTACCGAGGCACCACGCCATGACGACACGATTTTCCTGGAGGTACGATTTCTTTTTCGCGCTCCAGTACAAGAAGAGCCCATAGACCAGCAACAGCAGGAACGCCAGGGCTACCTTGATGGCCAACCAACCGCCCACGGGCCCGCTGAAGCGGGCGATGTGCCCGAAGAACCCGTCCCTGAGCCCCGCTACCATCGAGATCGCGACCGTGATCACGCCCGCCCATGTGTTCGTGCGGGCGAAGCGGTAGATGCGGTCTTCGAACACGCTGGTGGTCAAGCCGCGCAGGAGCCAAGTGTACATGGCCACGAAGGCCATGAAGAGAAACGCAATGTGCAGATGCACGAACAACGGATGGATTACACTCATAGTGCCCCCGAAACCTTGGACCGGGCGTGCAGGTTCCCCATGTGAAGGCAGGTTCGATCTATGAGGCTCCTCAGCATGATGAAGAACTACAGAGTCGCCGCCGGCGCCACGTTGATCGTTCTGGCGGCCTGCGCTCCGGAGCCCGACGGGTCCGCCGGTGGAGATACGTCGAACCAGGGGACGGTCGCCCCGGTGGAGTCCAGTGAGGGCATGCTCGTCATCCGCATGTCCGATGACATGGCGTTCGGCCCCGAGCACGCCCTGATCAACGTGGGAGACACCGTGGTCTGGATCCAGGAAGGGGCCCTGCCGCACACCACGTCCGATGGGCCGGGCAAGGCCGCCGTACCGGAGCACGCCTTGCTACCCGAGGGCGCGGAGCCCTGGGACTCGGGCCTGCTCGATCCCGGCCAGCGCTTCTCGGTGGTGTTCGACACCCCGGGGGAGTACACCTACCTCTGCACCATCCACGAGGCAGCAGGAATGGTGGGACGTATTACGGTGCGTTGACCCGACGCTGCTGTCGATCCGGAGACCTCAGCGAACGACCTTCCAGCGCGTCCCCTCGGCCGAGTCCTCCAGGACCAGACCCTTGGCCGCCAACTCGTCCCTGATGGCGTCGGCCCGCGCGAAGTCCTTGTCCTTACGAGCCTGGTCGCGCTCGGCCACCATATCGTCGGCCCAAGCGGCCACGTCGTCGTCCACGGCCCGGCCGGCTTGCGCGAGGGATACCAATCCAAGGACCCGGTCCATGGACTCGATGGCATCGAGCGCTGCCTGGCGGTCCCCCGCGTTCACCTGCGCCGCCGTGTCCAACTCGGCGTTGACCTCCTTGACGAACACGAACAGGGCGGCGAGCGCTTCGGCCGAGTTCAAGTCGTCGTCCAGAGCCGCCCGGAAACGACCGAGGGCCGCATCCGCCAGCGAGGCGACCCGCGTGTCGTCCGCACCTTCGGTCGGCGTCAGCTCCTCGAGGCGGGCATGAAAATCAACCAGCCGCTGTACCGCGGCGGAAGAGGCGGCCAGACCTTCCCGCGTGAAGTTCAGCTCCCTTCGGTACTGCGCGCTCATGAGCTCGTGGCGAATGGCGGCCGGCTCGACCCCCTCGTCGAGAAGCTCACGCACGGTGACGGTGTTGCCCAGCGATTTGGACATCTTCTCGCCTTCGAGGATCAGGTGCTTGACGTGCACCCAGAAGCGAACGAAGGGCTGTCCCGTCACGCCTTCGGATTGGGCGATCTCGTTCTCGTGATGAGGGAAGATCAGGTCTTCCCCGCCGAGATGGATGTCGAGCGTCTCACCGAGCTCGGCGATGCTCATCACCGAACACTCGAGGTGCCATCCCGGCCTCCCTTTGCCCCAGGGCGAATCCCACGCGGCGCCCACCTCAGCGTCCACCGGCTTCGCCGCCTTCCACAAAGCGAAGTCCCGAGCGTCGTCCTTCTCGTACTCGTCCACATCGACGCGCGCGCCTGTCTTCAGCGAGTCCGGATCCAGGCCCTTGAGGTCGCCGTATGTCTCGAACCCCGCGATCCTGAAATACACCGAGCCGTCGTCCGCCGCGTAGGCGAGCCCCTTTTCTTCCAGGCGCCGCACCCATTCGACCATGCCCTCGATGTGCTGAGTGGCCATGGGGTAGGCGTCCGCGGGTAGAATGCCTAGGGTCTCGGCGTCCCGAAGGATGGCCTCGCCGAACGGGGCGGTGAATTCCCTGATGTCGAGGCCGGCCTTCGCCGCGCCATCGATCACCTTGTCGTCGACGTCGGTCAAGTTCATCACGAAGCGGACGTCGTAGCCGAGCCACATCAGATAGCGGCGCAGCAGGTCGTAGACTACGAAGCTTCGGTAATTCCCGACGTGTGCGAAATCGTAGATCGTGGGCCCGCACGCGTACATGCGCACGGTCGGCGGATCGAGCGGTTCGAAGGGGACGGCCGCCCGCTGGAGCGTGTTGTAGAGTCTGAGCGTCATCGTGTTGTGGTCGAAGGTCGGCGTGGCAACAGAACCCGCAGATCCTCCACCCGCCAGGCCCCAGCCTCCAGGATGAGCGCGATGAACAGGGTTCGGCGGACCAGCTCGCCCGAGCCCCGGTCCACCGCCTCCCACGCGACCTCCGAGATCCCTCGAGAGGGCGCCCCACCCAACTCGGACACGCGCGTCACTTCGAAGCCACGGCCATCATATTGCCTCAGCAAGCCCCGGATCGTCGCCACGGCCTGTCTCTCGGTGAGTACATGGTAGTCCTGCCCGCCGAGCGTGATGTGCACCCCCGCCGAAGCCACCAGTGACCCGATCGCCTCCAGGTCACCGTCGACCCACGCCTGAGAGAGCCTCGAAACCACCTGTGAAAGGGTCTCCTGGCCGAGTGTCGGTGACACCGCGGGCACTGCGGAGGGCACCGCGGGGGGCGCCCGGGGGGGGGGCGGCAACGTGGCTCCGAGGAGACCGATCACGAGTATGGGCGCGCACGCGATCATTACGCGGCCTCCTCGCGGATCGCCCGTAATGCTGCGGCCGGATCCTCCGCCCGTGTCACCGGCCTGCCGACGACGAGATAGTCGGACCCGGACGCGGCGGCGGCGGCCGGCGTGACGACACGCGCCTGATCCGCAACGTCACTGCCCGCCGGGCGAATCCCCGGCGTCACCACCTTGAAGTCCGCGCCCAACTCGGACTTGAGGCGAGCCACCTCCGACCCCGAAGCCACCACGCCGCTCAGTCCGGCCTCCCTCGCCAGGGCTCCGAGCCGCAGGACCTCGTCCCCGATGTTCGCTCCGCTCCTGCCCCACACGGCTTCGATATCCTCCGTGGCGAGCGAGGTCAGGAGCGTCACACCTATTAAGCCGAGCCGTCCGGCGGCAGCGTCCGCCGCGGCCTCCAACATCGCGCGTCCACCAGAACAGTGAACCGTGAGCAACTCGACCCCCAGGGCGGCCGCCGCGCTTACGCCTCCAACTACGGTATTCGGAATGTCGTGCAACTTGAGGTCGAGAAAGACCCGCCTCCCCGTTTGCGTGAGGCTCCTCACGATCTCCGGACCGGCCCGCGTATAGAGCTCGAGCCCGACCTTGTAGAAATCCCCCTCGGTCCCGAGCAGATCGACCATCGACATCGCGTCATCCGCCGAGGCGAAGTCGAGTGCCACGATGATTTCAGCCATCGGAAGCCCCCGGAGGCTTCATCGCGCCCACGAGTTCGTCGACAGCCGCGATGCCCATCTTCTTGCCGTACGCCCGGAGCCCGCCCACCACTCGTTCACCGGCCCGAGGGTCGGCGAACGAGGCCGTCCCGACCTGCACCAGAGACGCACCGGCCAACAGATATTGAACCGCGTCTTCACCGTTGGTGATCCCCCCGACCCCCACCAATGGGACCTCCGTGCTCTTCTTGGCCTGCCATACGGCATGCACGCCGACCGCCCTTATCGCGGGGCCGCTCACACCACCAGGCCCGGCCCCCAGGAGAGGCCGCCGCGTGGCCGCATCGATCACCAGGCCCGGCAACGTGTTCACGAGGGTCACCCCATCGGCACCGGCCTCGGCCGCCAAGGCGGCGGTGGCTCCAATGGCGGGATCGTTCGGGGCCAGCTTCGCGAGCAAAGGGCGCCGGGTGCGCGATCGAACTCCGCGCATGACTTCCTCGAGGGCGCCGTGGTCGAGCGCGAACGGCAACCCGCCTAGGCGAGAGTCGTTCGGGCATGACAGGTTGAGCTCGAACCCCAGAAAGCCGCTCTCGTCGTTCAAGGTCTCGACAATCGTGTAGTACTCGTCCGGTGTGTGGCCCGCCACGGACACGAAGACCTGGAGGTTGCCGAGGTGCTCCCTGATCCAGGGCAGCTTTTCCGTGCGCACGGCATCGAGTCCCGGATTGGTGAGCCCGATCGAGTTGATCATCGCACTCCCCACCTCGGCCACGCGTGGCGCAGGGTTTCCGTGCCTGGCCTCGAGCGTCACGGATTTGGTCACCAATCCGCCCAGCGCGTCCAGGTCGGTGACCTGAATGAGCTCTTCGCCGAAGCCGCAGGTTCCCGCCGCCAACATGACGGGGTTCCGGAACCGTGCTCCGAAAATCGTTTGCTCCAAGCGCATTGTCACATGCCTCCAGGCCTACCTGGGGGGACCGTCGTCGTATCGGGCCGGGCCGGATCCGAGAGGAGCAGGCGTCGCTGTACCAAGTCCGCTTCCATCGCGGCGAGCAAGGAGTCGAGCATGCGCTGGAGCTCGGCCTCGAGCAGGCCCAGCGATCCGTCCCTCACGCCCCGACGAGCATAGCGAACATAGGCGTCTACCGGGAGTGCACCGATGCGACTCTCGATCGCCTTCTGTTCCGTCACATCCGCGGCGAGTGGAAGCGCTGAAAGGAGCGCCTTCCCGACCCATGGCGAGTCCGGATCGAAGTCGGCGTAAGCCAGAAACAGCCCCACGGCCAGGGCGTTGGCCTTCAAGACGTCGCGGGACTCCTGGGCCGCGGCGAAGAATCCGAGCCGGTTCCCGTCCAAGCCTCGATCGACCAGCAGACCGATACGTCGAATAGAGTTGACGATCTCGCGGGCTCGCACCGAGCTCACCGCCGGCAGCAGCAGTGACCGGATCTCGGTGAGCTGGAAAAGCTGGCTCACCTCCAACCGCCAACCGGCGACAGTCACACGAGCCGAGTCCGCAATCGGACCCACTCCCCCACCCACTCGGAGCGCATCGGCGACCGCCTGTGTCGTGTCCCCGGCAGCGTGCGCGAAGTAGGCACGCTGCATGAGCAGCCGGTCCCGCTCGGCCCGGGACCAGGGTGCCGATTCCGCGCGCGCCAAGAGGCCTACCGCCACCGCAGGACCCCATTCGTCGGCCGCACGCTCCACCAGGAAGCGGATCGAGTCACCGAACCGACGCGCGCCACTACGGCGCATCAGTCCCTGGACACCACGGAACGCCCTGTCGATGTCGTCGTACCGCACCCCCCATATGAGCCGCTCGAGATCGGCAGGGACCCGGTAACGGTCGTCTGCCGCTGCCGCCAGATCGAGGTCGGCCCACCCGAGTTCGATCCGGCCCAACTGGAGCAGCGCTCGGGCCCGCCACAGATAACCCTCGCCACGAACCCGCCGCTCCGTGACGTCGCCGAGGGCCTCGTTGAGGAACTCCACGCCCAACTCGAGCTCCCCGGCCGCCACCTCCACAGCACCGAGGTACATCCTTGCGGAGGCGTCCAACACGGAGTCGGTAGTCAGGCTCCTGGTCGCGGTGAGGGCCGTTCGCGCGTCCTCCAACTCTCCCAGGCGCAGGTGTGCCAACCCCGACAAATAGAGGGCATCATCGGCCCACTTGCCATCGGGGTCGGCGGCATACGCCCGCGTGGCCTTGTCTACGACATCCCCGTACATCTCCTCGAGCATCGTATCTCGACCCTCCCAACGGGCCTTCTCCGCATCGCCAAACACGCGCTTCGCGTTGTAGACCGAGTTGAGATAGACGCATCCGTGCGGCAACGCACAAAAAAAGAGGAGGGCCGAGGCTCGACGAAGCGAGCCCGCCCGCATCACCGTCCGCCGCCCGGCGCCGGCGAGGTCCGCCCAGGTGGGTAGCGCTCGAAAAAACTGCGTACAGCGCCCGCGATCGATCGGGCTGCTCCCTCCTGGAAATCTTCGCTGGACAGGAGCCTTTCGTCCTGCCGGTTGGTGAGGAAGCCCAACTCGATGAGCACCGCCGGCATCAGCGCATTCGTAATGACGGCGAAGGGGCCCTGTTTTACGCCACGGCTCGGGCCGGTGTGCACGCTCTCGAGGGCAGTTTGGATCGATGCCGCCAACACAGACGACCAGTGCTGATGGTCGTTGTTGCGCAGGTCACGGAGGATGAAGTCGAGGTCGGGGCTCACGGCGGCCGGATCGCCGGCACCCTCCAGCCCCAGCGGCGCATTTTCGTTCTCCGCTACGCGCCGCTCGTGGTCGGTCCGGGCTTCCGACAGGAAATACGTCTCGAACCCACGCACCGACCGCCGGCCAGGAAGGGCATTCGCGTGGAGAGAGATGAAGATGCCAGGACGATCTCCCTTCCACGCTGTTGCCCGCCGCCCCCGCTCCCATATCGGCACGAGCACATCGGTGTCTCTCGTCAGCCGCACCTCGACGTCTCCATCACGCCGCAGCTCGCGGGCGAGCGCTCGGGCAATCCGGAGCGCGATGTCCTTTTCGGACCGTCCCGACGAGCCGACGGCACCCGGGTCCCGACCTCCATGCCCCGGATCGATCACGACCAGGGGTAGCGACGGCCCCGCCCGGTGGGGAGCAGGCTCGAGGGGCGCCTCGCTCGCGGGCTCGGTCACGTCGACCTCGGACGCGACTGCCGACCAAACCTCACGGGCGAGGATCTCGAGAACGAACTCGGCCTCGTTGAAGCGATACACGGTGTCCAGGCGAGCCGGCAGAAAATCCACGAGGAGCTGCACGGGCACATAGGCCTGCCCGCCGGAGGCGTACGGTGCGTCGGTCAGCTGCAGGACGTCCTGCTCCCAGTGAAAAAACGGCGTGCCGAACCCGAGCCGTAATCGCGCACCACCAGGAAGCGTCGCGGCAACTCCTTCGTCCCCTACTTCCAGCCGCCAGCCCAAGCGCTCGAGCGAGGAACCCGCGACCACGGCGTAGCCCCGCTCGGATTCCACCGGCAGCGTGAACGAGCCATCCGCGCCACGCACGGTCAGCTGCCCGGCCCCCTGCGCCAAAGCGGGAGCAGGCAGCGCGAGCAGAGCGGCGGCGGCCAGGTGGGCACTACGAAGCCTCATGCTCACTCGCCCGATTCCATAGCCCGTTTGGCCTCTCGTTCCTGCGTCTGCCTCTTCAGCTTGTCTCGCTTGTCATAGAGCTTGCGTCCTCGCGCGAGCGCCACGGTGACCTTGGCGTATCCGCGGGCGAAGTAGACGTCCAGCGGAATCAGAGTCAGCCCCTTCTCCTCGACCTTGCCCACCATGCGCCGAATCTCCTGCTTGTGGAGCAGGAGCTTTCGGACGCGCGTGGGATCTTCGTTCTGGTTGGTCGCGGGTTCATAGGGGCTGATGTGGAGGTTGTAGAGCAGTATTTCGCCACCTTCGAGGCGCGCGAAAGCGTCACGAAACGCGATATTTCCCGCCCGTACCGACTTCACCTCCGGGCCCCGGAGCACGATTCCCGCCTCGTAGGTCTCGAGGATCTCATATTCGTGCCGCGCCTTGCGGTTGCGGGCGACGATCTTGCGGCCGCTTTTTTCAGCCATCGCATCCATCCAGCGAGTCGGTCACGCAGCTCTGGGCGATGCCGACACGCGCGCCTCCGGGCGTCACGAGGCGGCCGCCCCGGCGCTCTGAATCTGCATGCGTCTCGCCTTTCTCATCGTGTAGACCTGGGCGATTTCGCCACTTAGCACAAACACTACCGACCCGTAATAGATCCAGAAGAGCAACACGAACACGGTGGCCAGATTTCCATAAGTAGAGCCATAATTAGCGACCGAAATCACGTACCAACTGAAGGCCAGTTTCATGACCTCGAAACTGACGGCCATCACTGTTCCCGCAATCATCGCCGTGCGCCATGGCACCCTCCGAACCGGCACGAACCGGTAGATCAGAACGAACAGTGCCCAGATGGACGAGAAGGCCAGAAGGGGTCCCAGGACCTGCTCGGTAGTGCCCAACAACGTGTCTCTCAATCCGAGGAGCTCCGCCCCCCGGCGGCCCACGGCGCGTAAGACCAGCGTGATGCCCAGGTTCACCAGCATGAGGACGCCCCCCAGCACCACGATCTGGATGTCGAAGATCTTGCCTGCGATGAAGCCTCTGTCCTGGGCGATGTCGAAGACCTCACGGAGGGCGATGCGGAGCGTGCCCACCAAACGCGTCGAGAGCCACACGAATAGGAGAGTCCCGACCCAGGTGAACCCCGCGCGCCCGTCCACGAGCCCGGTGATGACGTCCTCGACCCCTGATGCCAGATCGATGTCACCGCCAATGGCGGGCATCCAGCCGAGCACCATGGGGACGATCACCGCGCCCGGCTGCCCGTAGCGGGCCTGCACCACGAAGCCCCAGATCCCGACCATCAAGAGGACCAAAGGGATGATGGCGACGACGACGTTGAAGCTGATGGCGCCGGCAAGGAAGAAAACGTTGTCCTCGGCGGCTTTGTGGTAGACGCGAGAACCGAAATCACGGGCGCGATGAGCGCGCCCTCCCAACCTCAGGTGGGTTGCCGGACTCAGAACCCGTCCCTCAGGTCAGCCCGGGGCTGAGCGGGGAAAGACCCAATCAGTTCCCCTTGCTGGCTTTCCCTTCGCGGGCCTCGCCGGCTTCACGCGCCGCCTCGATACCCGCCCGGTAAGCGGCCTTCGAGCGATCCAGCTTTTCCGAGAGGTCGCCGCGAGCCTCGACGGCCGCCTGGCGCCCGGAATCCACCGCTTCCTTGATCTGATCAACGCGCTCGTGAAGCTCCTCCCGCACGCTCTCGAGGTGCACCTCCAGAGTCTGTTGGGCCTCCTTGATACGCACCTCGGCCGCGCTCCTGAGCTTCTTGGCGCGTTCCCGGATTTCCTCCTGGGTTTCCGCGCCGGTTTGCGGGGCGAACAACAGAGCCAGCCCCGCTCCAACGAGGGCACCCACGAGGAAAGACCCCATGCCGCCGCTACCCTGATCGATGACGATGTAGGGTACGTCGTCGCTGTTGCGCATCGTGTGATCTCCTGCAGCCACACCGTCCACGGGTCCGGCGTTGTCGTGATCTGGACGGCCGCGGCGCCTTGCCGCTGCCGGTATATCAAGATACCCAGGCCGGTTGTGAGCCACCAGCCTACTGTTCCTCCACTTGAGGTGCCCTGGCGCTAGACCCTCCAACGGGGATCGGGTGCGGGCAGGTGGGATGACTCGTACCCCTCGCGGCCGAGAAGCCCATAGGTGAGCTCCTTGCCCAACTCGACCCCAGGCTGCACCAGGGGATCGACCCCGTAGAGCGCACCCGCGTATACGGTCGCGATCTCGAGCATCATCAAGATCTGCCCCAGGCCGTAGGCGTCGATCGGGCCCATCTCGACGGTCATGTTCGGACGCCCACGCCGCCGGAGAGCCTCGGCGGTGGCGCGCCGCTCGGCGTCGAGGAGTTCGCCGAGGGTGTGGCCGGCCAGGTAGCCCATGCCCGGCACATGCTTTCGGTGCGACGGGATGATCAGATCCTTGGAGCAGGGGGACGACACGAACACGACCACTTTGTCGTGCGGGCCCTCCATGAAGAGTTGGACCTGGGCATGCTGGTCGGACGCACCCAAGGCGGCCAGCGGGGTTGGGCCGGTCTGGACGTCCTTGCCGAGCGACTCGGCCCAGAGCTGCTGAAACCAGAGGCCGAGCGAACGGAGACGGTCGGCGTACGGCATGAGCACATGGATCGGCCGACCCGTTTCGGTGTCCGCCGAATGGAGCAGCGTCGCGAACAGGCCGGCGGGGTTGTCCGAGAGCGTGGGGGTTCGGCAGCGGGCATCCATCGCCACGGCTCCGGCCATCAGCGCATCGACGTCTACGCCGGTAAGCGCCGCCGGCAGGACGCCCACCGGTGACAGTACCGAGAACCTGCCGCCCACGTTCTCCGGAATCTCCAGCGTCGGGATGCCCTCCTCTTCGGCTACCTGGCGAAGCGGGCCACGTTCAGCGTCGGTCGTGAACAGGAAATGTCCTCTAGCCTGGTCCTCGCCGACCATTTCCCGAAGGTGCCCTTCAACGACCAAGTACGAGGCGACGGTCTCGGCGGTGGACCCGGATTTGCTGACTACGTTGAACAACGTCCGCCCCGCATCGAGGTGGGAGAGCAGGTCGCCTAGGGTGGCCGCATCGGCGTTGTCCATGACATACAGGCGTGGGAATCCGCCTCGTTCCGCATCGCTCTGCTCGTTCCAAGACGGGCCGAGAAGGGCGTCGCGGATCGTCGTGGCGCCGAGTGCCGATCCACCGATCCCCAAGATCACGACGTTATCGAAGCGCTGCCTGGTCTCGTCTGCCACCTCGCGCGTCTTGCTCAGCGCGGCCTCGTCGTACGGCAACTCGAAGAAACCCATCGCACCCGAGGCGCGCTCGCCATCCACGCCGGCGTATGCCCCCGAGAACCTCTCCGCTAGCTCGGCAAGCAGACGATCCGGATCCAGGCCCCCACCGCCGAGGCTTGGCGCAAGCATGTTGGTGTAGTCCAACGCCAGCACGGTACTCATGTGATCTCAACCGTCAGACCGTCGTACGCCGGCTCGATCCCATCCGGAAGCCGGTCGAGCAACTCCTGGTGGCGAACCCGATGCGTCAGGTGCGTCAGGTAAGTCCGCTCGGCCCCGACGGCCTGTGCCGCCTCGATGGCCTCCTCCACGTTGAAGTGGGTCGGATGGGGGTTTCCGAACCAAAGCGCATTCAGCACGAGCACCTTCACGCCGTCGAGGGCCGCCATGGTCGCGGGAGGAAGCAGCTTGCCATCGGTGACGTACCCGAGGTCACCAACCCGGAAGCCATAGGCGTTGATATATCCGTGGGGAACGACGAGGGGTGTGAACGAATGCCCGAACAGGTCCACCGGCTGATCCGGGCCGAACACCCGCATCTCTACTTCCGGCTTGGAGCTGCCGTGTGGCGGCTGGATCTTGGTGTCGAAGACGTACCTGAAGCGCTCTCTGAATACTGCCTCGAATTCCTCCGGCACGTAGGCGGGAAGGTCCACCTCCGCTCTCACCGTGAACGCCCTGAGGTCGTCGATCCCGTGGACGTGGTCGCCGTGATCGTGCGTATACCAGACGGCATCCACCCGGTCGATGCCGGCGTCCAGGAGCTGTAGGCGCAACTCGGGTGGGGTGTCCACGAGCACATTCGTTTCGTCCAGGCTCACCAGCGCCCCGTGACGTGTACGGCGATCGCGAGGATCGTCCGAGGTGCACGTCTCGCAATCGCAGCCGACCACGGGCACGCCGAACGATGTGCCCGTACCGAGGAAGGTGAGCCTCAAAGCGTTTCCACTCGCATGGTGTTGGTCGAGCCCGAGGTGTGAAACGGAAAGCCCGCCGTGACGATGACCGAATCCCCCGGCTTGCCGAAGCCCGCCTCGAGGACGGTCTTTCTTCCGAAGTTGGTCAGCGACTCGTACCGTACCTCCTCGCCGCCGGCCAGCGCTGCACGCACACCCCACACGGCGTTGAGCTGATTGTAGCGGAAGGGGTCGGTGCAAACCGCAACGATCGGCACCGGAGGCCGGTAGCTGGATACCAATCTGGCCGAACCGCCGCTGCGCGTGATGACGATGATCGCCGCCGCGCTCAACTGCCGTGCGGACTCCACGGTGGCAGAGGCGACCGCGTGTTCTCTCACGGAGGCTCCGCTCCGCTTCCCCTGAACCGCCCTCGTATCGTAAAGGGGCCCATATTCCATGACGCCGCTCTCTTCGATCTCGGTGGCGATGCTCACCATGGCCCGTAGCGCAAGAAGCGGGTATTCGCCCACCGCGGTCTCGCCCGAGAGCATGACGGCGTCCGTCCCGTCCAAGATGGCATTGGCCACGTCGGAGGCCTCGGCACGGGTTGGTCTCGGATTGGTGATCATGGACTCGAGCATCTGCGTCGCCGTGATCACCGGCCGGCTGTAGAAATTGGCGAGCCGGATAATCCTCTTCTGCACCAACGGTACCTGCTCGAAAGGCAATTCCACGCCCAGGTCACCTCGCGCCACCATGACCGCGTCGGCCGCCTCGATAATCTCCTCCAGCGCTTCCACCGCACATGCCATCTCGATCTTCGCCACCACGAGGGCATGCCCTCGGATGCGCTCCTTGAGCCCCTGGACGTCTTCGGGCCGGCGCACAAACGAGAGCCCCACATACTCCACGCCGATGTCGAGGGCAAAGTCCAGGTCGGCGAGGTCCCTTTCGGTCAGTGACGGCGCTTGCAGGGTCGACCCGGGCATGTTGATGCCCTTGCGACTCTTGAGGATGCCGCCCCTGAGGACCCTGAACTTCACCCGCCCGTCGATGACCTCCTGGCACTCGAACTCCAACAGGCCATCATCGAGCAAGACCTGGTCGCCTGGCTTCAGGTCCTCGCCGAGGTGCACATACGTGGTCGGGATATCACCCGGCTGTTCGGACCCTTCGGCCGCCATGATGATGGTGTCGCCCGCCGCGAGCGTGAGTGGAGCCTCGAGATCACCGACCCGAATCTTGGGGCCGGCCAGGTCCGCCAGAATGGCGACGGGGCGGCCGGCTCGTTCAGCGGCCTTGCGCACATGGCCGATACGCTCCCGGTGCTCTTCGTGAACCCCGTGCGACATGTTGATGCGCGCTACGCTCAGGCCGCCCTGAACGAGCGCCTCGATGGTCTCGGCCGACGTGGTGGCCGGCCCAAGCGTACAGACCATCTTGGTTCTGAGCATCGAAGCTCCGGATTGGTGTTCGCACGGGGTCCCATGGGCGGGCGTCCATGACGCCACTCGGAAGCTACCGGGCATGGCCCCACGAGCAAGGCTGACCACGATCTCCCAACGGATTTGTCCATCAGGCGGCGCGGGCCCATGTTGGCCGGTGGCCGAACAGGGATCGGCACCGATCATACTACGAGCACGGAGGGAACCATCGAGCGTCTCAAGGTACGCCTCGTCGAGGACGACGAAGCGGGACTCGCCCTGGCCGAGGAGTTGCGAACGGAAGCGCGGATCGCCATCGATCTGGAGGCGGCGGGCTTTCACCGCTATTCCGACGAGGTCCGGCTCATCCAGCTCTCCTGCACCGAGCGCACGTTTGTCATAGACCCTATGGCGTTCGACCTATCCGGGGCGCTCCGTCCGGCCCTGGAGGATCCGAACGTCCAGGTGCTCATCCACGGCGGCGATTATGACGTGCGGCTGCTCGATCGAGACCTCGACATCCACCCGACGAATCTCTTCGACACGCAGATCGCAGCTTCTCTGACCGGCGAGCCCTCGGTCGGCTTGGCCGCGCTCCTGGAGAAGTACTGTTCCGTGACGCTCTCGAAGAAGCACCAGCGAGCGGATTGGGCGAGGCGGCCGCTAACCGAAGAGCTCGTCGAGTATGCGGCCGACGACACGCGGTATCTGCATACGCTCGCCGACGTGCTCGAAGCCAAGTTGGAGGAACTGGGAAGATCGAGCTGGGCCGAGGAGGAGTTCGCCGCGCTCGAGGCCGTGCGCTGGAGCGACGATCCGGAGACCGACCCGGTCGCCAAAGTCAAGGGAGCCCGGAGCCTACCGCCTCGGAAGCTCCAAGCCCTGCGCGAGGCGTTGGCGTGGCGCGACGAGATCGCGCAGCGTCGAGACCGGGCGCCGTTCAGGATAGCCGGCGACCCGGCGCTTTTGACCATCGTCGAAGGCGAGCCCTCCTCCGTGGCCGAGCTCGGGAACGTGAAGGGCCTCAACCCGAGGCTCGTCGAGCAACAGGGGGGGAGGCTGCTCGCCCGCCTGCGCTCCGTGAGAGACCTACCCGAAGATCAGATCTCCCCCTACCCCAGCCCCAAGGAACGCGGACCCGGTCGCCCCACTCCCGAGGAAGAGGCGTGGGCGAACAGGATCAAGAAGGTGAGGGTGAACCGGGCCGAAGAACTCGGGATCGATCGGGGACTGCTCCTCCCGAACGCCGTGATCTACGACATCGCCCGCAGAGCGCCGTTGGACGCAGCCGGCCTGGACGCGACCGAAGGTATGCGCAAATGGCAGATCGACGCGGTTGGCGACGCGGTGCTCGCCGTGATGAACCGCTAGAAGGCTCTGCTCCAGAGGCCTATGCTCTAGGCCGCTTCTTCCTCTTCTTTGCGCTTGCAGTCGATGCAATAACGCGCATGGGGAAGTGCGTCGAGCCGCTCGAACCCGACCTCCGAGCCACAGGTGTGGCACGTGCCGAAGGACTTCGGGTCGTTGTAGAGCCGCCTCAACGCCCCCTCGATCCGGTAGAGGTACCGCCCTTCCTTGGTGGCAAAGAGGGCGGCCTTCTCGCGCTCCATGGCCTCGGTGCCCTGGTCGGCCATGTGGTCCGTATAGGTTGCAAGGTCCGAATCGCCCGCTTCACGACCTTTCTTGGCCATCTCGTCGAACAGGCCCAGGGCTCTCAGAGCCTTGGAGCGCTCGTCCATCAAGCGCTTCTCGATATGCTTGAGCTGTTTCTTGTTGAGCATCAGTCCCAGCATTCTTGAGCGGTTACGCGACCGTCGTAGGCACAGGTGATTTTGCCGGAAAGCTAAAATAACCGAATCCCGGAACCCCGTCCACGGAAGCCTTGGACCCCCCCGGGAGCCTACGGGTAGTTCTGCTCCATTCGAATTCATCCGAAATGTGAGACAAAGGGAGGCGTGAGGCCACTGTGGCGACGATGGACTGCAGGCGGTGCAAGGAGGCGAAGGAGCCCTTGGGTAGGGCACCGTTCAGGAACCCGATCGGGGAACGCATTCTGGCCAAGATCTGCCCGGACTGCTGGGCCGACTGGCTCCAACACCAAACGCTGCTGATCAACCACTTCGGCCTCGATCCTCGGGATTCCAAGGCGAAGGCCTTCCTCTACGAGCAAATCGAGAACGTGCTCCTGGGGGATGGGGATGCGGAACAAGTCGACACCAGCAAGCAGGGCACCATCGAATGGTGAGCTAGGGAGGAGAAGCCTCCCAGGCCCGCGCCCTCAGCCGGCAGTCCTCATCCCAGTTCAAACGGGCCAGTGAGCCACCTCTCCAGATGGCCACGTACTGCACGGCTCCGTCCGGGCACAGCCGCCTCAGCTCGTCGAGCGCTCCACCGTGCACCGCCCCACCCTGTTCGAGAATGAGGTAATCGATGCCGGCGGCCTGCCACAAGCGGAACTGTTGACCCGGATCCCCCCAGGATGGCCCGGCCGAGGAGATCGGCTTGAAAAGAGCACTGGGCGCTACGGTCAGCCCGGTGTGCAGGTGGATTCCCGGCCATAGCTCGGGGGCACCGACGACAACGCCGTCCGGGGCGATCCCTCGGAGAGCCTCGACGGAACGAGCGAGCATCGTCGCCCGGATCCTGTAGGGCTGGACGTGCACTCCTCGACTCAACTCGATCACGGACCCCACTGCGAACCATGCGGCCCAGACGACAGCCAGCGCGCCGGCCACGGGTAGCAACCGTCTGGCCCCTCGTGGCGGCTCGACGGCCTCCGAGCCGCGAGCGACGAGTCCGCGAAGTGCGGCAAACCCAGGCGCCGCACCCAACGCACCCACCACCCATAGGAACGGAATCAGCGGCGTCACGAGCCGCCGATCTTGATACGGCCACACCCAGAGAACGCCGAGAAACAGCACCACCGAAAAGGCCGTGGCCCGTGACCTGCGTGCCAACCGGTAGAGCCCGAATGCCAGCGCCGGCACCAGAACGAAGGCTGCCGCGACGCGCAGCGAGGGCGTCGACAGGGGGATGGTGACGCGCGCCAGACGGTCGAGCAGTCCCCAGGCCGCGGCGGGTAGACCCGTCACGAAGCTCACCGGTGAACCGACGGCCTGGGCAGTGATCCACCCTCCGTACGAGCCGAGGATATCGCGCATGGGTTCTGGAATCTCACGGGCGGCGGCGCGCGACCAGATCACCCAGGGCAGCACCACGCCCACGGCTCCCGTCGCCGCCACCGCCGCCTCACGCCGGTAGCCCCTGGTCAGCAGCGCCAGCGGCACGGCGGCACCCACCACCAGCCCGATCGTACGCGTGTGAAATACGAGCGCGAAGGCCGCGAGGAAGATCAGCAGCCGCCTCCACCCGGGTCTCTGCTCCAACTCGGTGGCCACCCAGAGCGAAACGATCAGCAGCACGATGAAGAGCGGCTCCGAGAGTGGGACCATCGCCACACGCCAGAGATCGACCGAGAGCCACGCCACGCCCGCAATGCCCACAGCCGCGGCGAGCGGCAAGCGTAGCGCCCGCCTCAGATACGCCGCGAACAGCGCGCCGCCCGTGATCAGCACGGCCACGTTGATCAAGCCGAAGACGGCCGTCTCTCGCGGTAGGTCGGGAAAGAGCCGCCACACGAAGGCGAGGGTCAGCGGATACAGGGGCGGAAACTTGGGGGCCAAGGGCGCACCGCTGACACCCACGTACCGCAGGCCCTCACCGTTCGCGAGGGCCCTCCCGAGCAGGAGATAGACCCCGTCGTCGTGCCAGATACCCGGCGGAAACGGCTCCCACAAGAAAAGCGCGAGTGTGCCCAATCCGGCGGTGAGTAGCCCGAGGGCGAGCCAGAGCCGGTCGTGTATCAGGCGGACAGCACCGCCCCGATCTCCTGCAGCGCATCCTCGAGCACATCCTTGCCGATCACCAGCGGCGGGGCGAAGCGGATCACCTGACTGTGGGTTTCCTTGGCCAGGATGCCCCGCTGCTCGAGCGCTTCGCAGAACGGCCGTGCCGTGCCCGACGACTCCTTGATCACAACGCCGATCATGAGGCCCTTGCCGCGCACCTCTTCCACGTGTGGCGAGTCGATGGCCCGCAGCCCCTCCATGAACCAGTTGCCGAGTTCGTTCGAGCGCTCCGACAGGTTCTCGTCCAGGATCACCCGGAGGGAGGCGCGTCCGATCGCGGCACCCAACGGGTTGCCGCCGAACGTCGATCCGTGGTCCCCCGGGCTGAACACGTCCATGAACTCGGCGTCCGCTATGGTCGCCGACACCGGGTAGACGCCGCCGCCCAGGGCCTTCCCGACCGTGAGCACGTCAGGCCGCACGTCTTCCCAGTCGCAGCAGAAGAGTTTGCCGGTGCGCCCGAGTCCGGTCTGGATCTCGTCGGCCATGAACGCGACGCGATTCTCCCGACACACTTGTGCGGCCTGGCGGAGGTAGCCCTCGGCCGGCACCACCACTCCACCCTCACCCTGGAGCGGCTCGACCAGGAACCCGACGGTGTTCTCGTTGATCGCGGCGCGCAGAGCATCGATGTCGTCATACGGGATCAGCCGGAACCCGGGGGTGAAAGGTCCGAACCCGTCCCGGTATTGATGCTCCGACGAAAACCCGACGATGGTGGTCGTGCGGCCATGGAAGTTGTTCTCGCAGACGATGATCTCCGCCCGGCCCTCCGCAACGCCCTTGACCTTGTAGCCCCACTTCCGGACCATCTTGATGGACGTCTCGACGGCCTCCGCACCGGTATTCATCGGGAGCGCCTTCTCGTACCCCGTGGCCTCACACAGCTCCCTGAGGAAGGCGCCCATCTGGTCGTTGTGGAAGGCACGCGAGGTGAGCGTGAGCTTGTCCATCTGGTCACGGGCGGCGGCCAGGATCGCCGGATGACGGTGGCCCTGGTTGAGCGCTGAATAGGCGCTCAGCATGTCCAGGAACTTGTTCCCATCCACATCCCACACCCACACCCCCTCGGCCCGCTCGATGACGACCGGCAGCGGATGGTAGTTGTGGGCTCCGAAGCGGTCGGCTTCCTGGAGGTAGCGTTCGGTGTTCGCCGCGCTTGCTCGAGTCATGGATCGGCTGCTCGGTTTCGCTGCGCCGGGGCGTCGCGTACGTAGCTGAAGGGCGGCGACTGGGAGTGTTCGCCAGCCGCCGCGGGATCGGGATGTGCTACACCCCATGGGCGATGATGTGCACCCGCCCGTTGGAAGGCAAGGGGGTGGACGCCGCCCGGTGATCACCCGTCGGCCGGGTACTCCACAGGCGGCTTGGGCGCCTCGTCGACGGTGAGTCGGAATACGTCCGGCCGCGCGTAATGGCCCACCACGTCGAAGTCGAATTTTCCCCGTATCACCTCACCCATGTCGAGTTCGGCGGTCAGGATGCCTTCATCGTCGAACAGGGGTCCGGCCAGCAGGTCGCCCATCGGTGAGTAGATCGCACTTCCCCCGCGGCACAGCAGCTCCGGCCATGCCTCCAGCTCGTCTTCGATCTCCAGATCGTCGGGATACATCGCCCGGGTCACGTACTGGTTGCAGCCCAGTACGAAACACCTGCCCTCCAGCGCGATGTGCTGGAGCGTGCTCTGCCACCGCCCACGAGCGTCCGCGGTGGGAGCCAGGTAGACCTCCACCCCCTTTCCATACATCGCCATGCGCGCCATCGGCATGTAGTTCTCCCAGCAGATCAGCCCACCCACCTTGCCGAACGGCGTGTCGATCACAGTGAGCGTGCTGCCGTCTCCCTCACCCCAGATCACACGCTCGGCCGCCGTGGGCTTGAGCTTCCGGTGCTTGCCCAGCAGGTCGCCGGCCGGCCCGATGTAGAGCAGCGTGCAGAACAACGTCCCGCGGCTGTACGTGCTGTCTCGTTCGATGACACCGATCGCCAGGTAGACGCCGGCTTCTTTGGCGGCCTCCGCCAGACGCTCGGTCTCTGGGCCAGGCACGTCGATCGCAGCCTTCCAGTAGCGCTCCCAGGTACGCCGGCCGGCCGGACTACGCCCACCCACGGCCGTGCCGAACGCCAGGCCCCAGGGGTAGCCGCCCACATACGCCTCCGGGAAGACTACGAGCTCAGCCCCGCCTTCGGCCGCCTCGAGGATGAGCCGGCAGGCCTTCGCCACGGTGCCCTCGAGGTCGAACAGGAGCGGAGCGGCTTGCACCACCGCCGCACGGACCGTCGGGGTCTCGCTCATCGACCCACCCCCGTCATCGGCTCCGGTACACGACTTCGGCCACCACTTCCCCCACGATCCGCAGAGTCCCCGCGCTCGTGTTCTCGGGAGTGTCGTCGATCGTGTGCCAAAGGCTGTTCTGCGGCCCGTAATCGAAGTCGATGATGTCCACCGTGGGCACACCGGCTTGGTTCAGCGGAACGTGGTCGTCGTTCACACTCTGTCCCACCTCGATCGGGAAGTACCGCCCGTATCCCAACTCAGCCGCGATGCCCCAGATACGTTGAGCGACTTGCGGCGCGTACTGCGAGGAATAGCCCTCGATCGGGAAGCGCGGGTCCTTGTCGCCCACCATGTCCAACAGGATCGCGAAAATGGGTGCGTCGCCGGCACTTCTGGTGTCGACGTAGTTCCGGGCGCCGAGGAACATGTCGGCCGTGGTGGGCCCGTAGTCCTCACCGTCCACAAACAGGAGGTCGACGCCGGTTGGCGGCGCCTTCTCGGCGAACATGCGCGCCAGCTCCATGAGGACCGCCACGCCCGAGGCCCCGTCGTTGGCTCCAGGAAGCGGCGTCTCCCTGTCCTCGGCTAGGAGGCTTCGCTCCGACCGTGGCCGGGTGTCCCAGTGGGCGAGGAGCAACACGCGGCGCCGATCGGGTTCGCCGATTCCGCCGACTCCGCCGAAGCGGGCCAGAACGTTCGTGAGTTCCAACTCATCAGACTGCAGGGTCGTGTGCGAGAACGCATCCAGGATCACCGTGTCGGCCAAGGCGCCGAGCTGCTCCGTCATCCAGGCGAGCTGAGCGGCATGGCCGTCCGTGCCGGGCACTCGAGGCCCGAACTCCACCTGGGTCATCAGGTCCCGGAACGCGCGCGCGCCGTCGAACGACGGTCGGTCGGCGCGGACACCGGCCACACCACCCGCATCGCCGCCCGAGTCACCGCCACACCCGATCAACGTCGAGATCGCAAAGGCCATCGCCCACTTCCCTACTGCCCTCAACCAAACCTCCTTCTGGAATGTGTGCCCCGCCCGACATACCGGCCGGATTACAGCGCCCGAAACTAAGGCCCGTGCCGTGTCGGGCACAGGATGCGGTGTGGAGCGGAAGTCCATAAGATCATGCTCGTGTGGGAAATCCCCCGACACCACGTTCAACGTTCCCCTGACAGACCGCGCATACCCTGATTCGACAGACTTCCCCGATGACTCGTCGCATTCACGCGAGGGAGATCGGCAAATGAAGAACGTCAGAGCGGCGCTCGTCGCCGCCGTGGCATTGGGGATGATCTGCCCGCTGGCCGCGCAGGAAGTCACGTTTCACGGCCAGGTCAGGCCGAGAACCGAGTTCAGAGATCCGGCCGCGGAGGGCGCCCAGAGTTTCACGTCGATGCGTACCCGTGTCACCCTGGCCGCGTTGCTCGAAGATGATGTGAGTATCGTCATTCAGCTCCAGGACGTGCGGATCTTCGGTGAGGAGACCAACACCCTCACCGATTTCAACGCGGACAACCTCGACCTCCATCAGGGTTACATCGACATGGGACGGTTCCAATCCGCGCCGACTGCGGCGAGGATCGGGCGTCAGGAGGTCAACTTCGGCGGGGAGCGGCTGGTAGGCGCGGTCGGGTGGGCGCAGCAGGCCCGCAGCTTCGATGGCGCTCGTCTTCGACTCAACAGGGATTGGGGTAGCGTCGACTTCATCGGATTCAAGACGGCCGAGAACCTCGCCGCCGATGTCGGTACGGACGCCGAGTTCGTGGGGGTGTACGCCACCGTCAGCTCGATGGCGTCGGGCGCACTCGACCTCTACGGATTCTACCAGAGAGCGCGTGAACAGGCCCACATGGACCAGGCGACGTTGGGCGCACGGTTCGCCGGGAGCGGTAGCAGGGTCAACTACCGCGCCGAGGCCAGCATCCAGCTCGGCGAGCGGGGAGATGACGACGTGACGGCATTCATGCTGGGCGGGCGGCTCGGCTTTGGTCTGGGGCCGGCCAACAAGGGCCGGATCACGCTGTGGTACGATTATCTCTCCGGAGACGACACCCCGGGCGACGGCAAGACCAAGGTGTTCGATACCATGTACGCCACGAACCACAAGTTCTACGGCTTCGCCGACCTGTTCCTGAACATCCCGGCGCACACAGCGGGGTTGGGGTTGCAGGACTTCGCGGTGAAAGGCTCGCTTCAAGCCAGCCACGACGTGACGCTGCGGCTGGACCTGCACTCGTTTAGGCTGGCCAAGCGCGGGACGACCTCCACAGCGCATCTGGGCGAGGAGATCGACTTCACGATCACGCATCGGTATTCGAGCAACTTGGGGATCACCGGTGGGCTATCAGTAGTGATCCAGGCCGACGGCCTCGCGGACATCGGGCGCCTGACCGAAAACATGACGTGGGGTTACCTGATGCTCAACGCGACGTTCTGACCGATGATCCGGGACCAGGACGATGCGCTGGCACAGGCCAAAGTCTGGCTCGAAGACGGACGCTCCGTGGTGCTCGCCACGGTCGTCCAGACTTGGGGGTCGGCTCCGAGACAGCCCGGCAGCCAAATGTGCATGGACGACCAGGGCCGCTTCGTGGGCTCGGTGTCCGGCGGCTGCGTCGAAGGCGCCGTGATCGATGAGGCGCGCCAGGTCATGGAGTCGGGCGAGCCCCGCCTGCTCACCTACGGCGTTACCGACGAGATGGCCTGGGAGGTCGGCCTGGCCTGCGGAGGCGAAGTCCGCATCTTCGTGGAACTGGTCACGTGAAGCGTGACACGCTCGACCGCGTGCTCGCCGACCGCGAGGCGCAACGCCCGTTCGTGCTCGCCACCCGCCTGGACACGGGCGACCAGTGGTTGATTCGGCCCGACGAGAATGGGGTGGACGGCGTCTCCGCGCAGCTTCGTGAGGCCGCGCTGCAAGCTCTGGCGGCTGATCGCTCCGCTACGGTGACGATCGACGAGGTCGACCGGTTCCTTCAGGTCTTCAATCCACCCGTTCAGATCATCTTGGTGGGCGCAGTCCACATCGCCCAGCCGCTCTGCCACATGGCCCTGGCGGCCGGATACCGGGTCACGCTCGTAGATCCGCGCGAGGCCTTCGCCACCGAGGAGCGCTTTCCCGGCGTCCACCTCATGAGGGCCTGGCCGGCCGAGGCCTTCAGAAACCTCCGCCTGGACCGGCGGACCGCGGTGGTGACGCTGAGCCACGACCCCAAGTTCGACGATCCGGCACTAGAGCTGGCCCTGCGCTCACCCGTGTTCTACATCGGTGCGCTCGGCAGCCGCCGCACGCACGCCAAGCGCTGCGCCCGTCTGGAGGAAGCCGGCTTCGCGCAGTCCGACCTGAACCGTATCCACGGTCCGGTCGGGCTCGACATCGGAGCGCGCACTCCGGGGGAGATCGCGGTCTCCGTGATGGCTGAACTGGTCGGCTGCCTACGGGCGGCCCACGCGTGAGGGAGTCCACGAAGCCGGGCTGGGAGGACCAGCAACCACCGCGCGTCGACGCGATCGTGCTGGCCGCCGGCCTCTCGCTCCGAGCGGGCGACACCAACAAGCTCCTGGCGCCGGTCGACGGTGTGCCGATGGTCGCCCGCGTCGTGCGAGCCGCTCTGGCATCACAGGCGCAGCGCGTGGTGGTGGTCACCGGACACGAGGCCCCGCGCGTCGAGGCGACCCTCGTGGACGAGCCCGTTCTTTTCGTAGGGAACGACCTGTATGAGAGCGGCTTGGCCTCGTCTCTGTGCGCAGGCATCCGTGCGCTGGGGCCCGGAGTGGACGGCGCCCTGATCTGCCTGGGCGACATGCCATGGGTGGGAACCGACGTGATGGACGCACTCATCGCCGCGTTCGATCCAGGGCGAGGACAGGCCATTTGCGTCCCGACATGTGACGGCGAGCGGGGAAACCCCGTATTGTGGGGTGCGGACTTCTTCGGAGCGATCGACGAACTGGTGGGCGACGAGGGCGCCCGGCGGCTCCTCGGGGAGTATGCGGACCGGGTCGTCGAGGTCCCGGTGCGTGATCGCGGGATCTTCAGGGATCTCGACACCGCAGCCGACTTGGAAGACCACACTGACGGAGAGCGTCGTGTCCTCACTCAAGATTGAAGAGCGCTTCACCATCGACGCGCCCGCCGAAGAGGTGTGGCGCTTCTTGATCGACCCGGAACGGGTTGTGGTATGCCTACCCGGAGCCCAACTCGACTCCACTGACGATGACGGCGCCTATCACGGCGTGGTGAAGGTGCGTGTCGGCGCCGTGACGGTTCAGTACAAGGGCAGCATGACGTTCGAGGAACTCGACCACGAGCGGCGCTTCGTCCGGATGGTCGGCAAAGGCAAGGAAAAGGGCGGTGCGGGCTCCGTCATGATGACCATGGAGAGCACGGTCCGGGAGTTGGACGGCGGCGGTGCGGAGGTAACTTTCGAATCGACGGTGCAACTCGCCGGCAGAATCGTCAGGTTCGGGCGAGGCATGATCGAGGTGGTCTCGAAGGAGATCTTCAAGCAGTTCACCGCTTGCCTCACCGAAAAGCTCACCTCGCCGAGCACCGGCGGGGGCGCCGGCCAGGGTGCGGGCGATGCCGCCACACCGGAAGACGCGGCCGAGACGCCGGAACCACCTGCCGAGGCTCAGGCGGTCGCGGCGCTACCGCTCCTGTTCAGGGCGCTCCGCTCGTGGCTGCTCAACCTGTTCGGCCGCGGCTGACCCTTACCGAACGGGCGGCCGAGCGCCCGACCCAGCTCCGCCAGGCTCTCCAGGTTGTGGACCGGCCGAAACTCGTCCACGTGCGGCAGGATCGCCTTGACGCCGGCCGCCAGCGGAGCGAAACCCTCGTAACGAAGCAGAGGGTTCAGCCAGATCAGCCGCCGGCACGAGCGCTTGAGGCGCGCGGCCTCCTTCGCGAGCAGCTCGGTTCCATCGCGGTCCAGTCCATCCGTGATGAGCAATACGACCGCACCGTGACCCAGGACGCGGCGCGACCAGAGCCGGTTGAACGTCTCCAAAGAAGCGCCAATCCGCGTGCCTCCACCCCAGTCCTCCACCGCCCCACTGAGCCCGCTAAGGGCCACGTCCACGTCACGGTGCTTGAGAAAGCGGGTCACGTTGGTCAGCCGTGTGCCGAAGAGGAACGTATGGACGCGGTCCCGGTCGTTGGTGAGCGCGTGCAAAAAGTGCATTAGCATACGGCTGTACGTGCTCATGGAGCCCGAGATGTCGCACAGGGTCACCAAAGCCGGCGGGCGTTGCCGGGGGCTGGTCCAGCGCAGGGGAATCAAGTCCCCGCACGACCTCAGGCTCGCCCTCAAGGTGGCTCTCACGTCCACGCGCGAGCCGAACGAGTCCGGCCTCCTCCTCCGGGTCGTGATCTCGCGGAATGGCAAGGCGAGGCGAGCCATCACGCGCTTCGCTTCGGCCGCCTCCTCGACCGACATCTGCTCGAAGTCACGTCGGGCGAGCACCTCCCTGGCCGAGCCGGTCATGCGCATGTCGATCTCTCGCTCGGGTTCGACTTCGTCTGTCGAAGGAGAGGCCGAAGCCTCGGTCACGCGTCGCAGGGAGTCGGCGCCCTCAGCGGATTCCGGGACGGTGGATTGGGCAAGCATCTCGGCGAGCAGCGGGTTGAGCGCTCGACGCTCAGGATCACGCCAGAATCGGCCGAACGCCTGCCGGAACAGCTCGCGGTGCTCACCGCGGTGAACGAAAACCGAGTGGAGCGCCCAGTAGAAGTCGTCGCGTTTGGTAATGTCCACGACACCGAGCGCGCGCCGGGCCTGGATCACCTGCCCCGGCCCGTTGGGAATTCCGACTCCTCGTAGGAAGCGCGCGAACCCGACCAGATGGGCCGCCAGATGACCCGCCAGATGAGCCGCCAGGCTCATGGGCCCGCCGCCGCCAGCTCCCGCTCGACCTCGCCCAGGACGCGCTCCACCTCGGCGCCCCGCACACGCACCACATCGTCCTCGTACTTGAGCAGCACGCCGAGCGTATCCCCCACGATCTCCGCTTGAAGCGCGGTGCGGTCGAGCGCCATCAATGCCCTCGTCCAGTCGATGGACTCGGCGACACCCGGCGCCTTGAAGAGATCCGTCTCTCGGAGCTTTTGGACGAACGCGACGACCTGTCGGGTGAGCCCCGCCGCCGCTTCGGGCACCCTGACCTCGAGGATCTTCAGCTCACGCTCGGCGCTGGGGTAGTCGATCCAGTGATAGAAGCAGCGTCGCTTGAGCGCGTCGTGGATCTCCCGCGTGCGGTTGGAGGTGATCACCACGATCGGCGGGTGCTCCGCGGCCACGGTCCCTACCTCGGGGATCGTGATCTGCCATTCCGACAGCACCTCCAGGAGGAACGCCTCGAAGGGCTCGTCGGATCGGTCCACCTCGTCGATCAGCAGGACGGGGGGACCGTCCGGGTGGGGGCGAAGCGCCCTCAGGAGCGGGCGCTCGATCAGGTAATCACTCGAAAAAATGTCGGCTTCGAGGCGGTCTCGCTCCGCTTGTCCCGTGGCTTCGGCGAGGCGGATCTCGATCATCTGCCGCGCGTAGTTCCACTCGTACACGGCCGACGACACGTCGAGGCCCTCGTAGCACTGGAGCCTGATCAGCCTGCGTCCGAGCGTGTCGGCAAGCACCTTGGCCACCTCGGTCTTTCCCACGCCGGCTTCGCCTTCGAGCAGGAGCGGGCGCTGAAGCTTCAGGGCCAGAAAGACCGACGTGGCGAGGGCTCGGTCGGCGACGTAGTCGCCTTCTCCGAGAAGATCGAGCGCCTCCTCGACCGACTTCGGCACCGACATGACGCGTGCTATCCGCACGCCTCCACGGCGCGTCTGGCCATGACGCCCACCAGATGAGCCCGGTACTCGGCACTGGCGTCGGGGTCTGAGATCAGGTCGCCGGAGTCCACCGCGATGCCCTGGAGCGCCGAAGCCGAAAAGTCCCCGGCGAGCGCTTCCTCCATCGCCGTCACCCGAAACACGCAGGAGCCCGCACCCGTGACGGCCACGCGGATACCGGCATCGCCGCCGGCGACCATCACTCCCGCGATGGCGTAGCCGGACGCTTGGCTGGCGAACTTGGTATACGCTGCCTTCTCGGGCACGGGAAAGCGCACCGCGGTGATGATCTCGTCGTCTTCCAATGGGGTTTCGAACATGCCCTGGAAGAAGTCCTCCGCGCTGATCTCCCGGCGGTCGGTGACGACCGTGGCGCCGAGGGCCACGAGCGCCGCCGGGTAGTCGGCGGCTGGATCCGCATGCGCTACCGCGCCGCCGATCGTGCCGCGGTTGCGGACCTGCGGGTCGCCGATGCCCCCTGCCAGGTCGGCCAGCGCCGGGATGGCCTGGCGCACCGCGTCGGACTCGTGCACCTCGGCGTGCGTGACGGCCGCCCCAATGGTGACCATAGTGCCATCCGCCCCGATGCCGCCCAACGCTTCGATGGCGGCCAGAGAGATCACGTCGCTGGGCGCGGCCAGGTCCAGCTTCATCACGGGCAGTAGGCTCTGCCCTCCGGCCATGAACTTGCCGTCGGTGGCTGCCCGCATCGCGGCCTGCGCCTCATCGAGGGTGCTCGGCCCGTGGAATTCGAAGTTCTCCATTGATCTACTCCTCAGGCGGTTGCGTCTTGGATGATGCGCCACACCTTCTCGGGCGTCGCGGGCATGTCTACGTGCTCCACGCCCAGGTGCGCCAGTGCGTCCACCACCGCGTTGATGACCGCGGCCGGCACCCCGATGGCGCCCACCTCCCCCACGCCCTTCACGCCCAGCGGGTTGTGCGTGCAGTGGGTGATGTTGTGGCCGGTGGAGAAGAACGGGAAGTTCGCCGCACGAGGCATGGTGTAGTTCATATACGAACCGGTCAGTAGTTGCCCGTCGTCATCGTAGCGGCATGCCTCCAGAAGGGCCTGACCCACGCCCTGGGCCATCCCGCCGTGCATCTGGCCTTCCACGATCATGGGGTTGATGATTCGGCCAACGTCGTCGGCGGCGCTAAGGGCCACCAATTCTACGACGCCCGTTTCGGGATCGATCTCGACTTCGGCGATGTGGGCCCCGGCGGGGTATGTGAAGTTCACTGGATCGTAGAACGCGGTTTCTTCCAGACCTGGCTCGAGTCCCTCAGGGTAGTCGTGGGGCACATACGCGGTCAGCGCCACCTCCGCGAAGGTCGTGGACTTGTCGGTCCCCACGACCGTGAACCGGCCATCCGCGAACTCCACGTCGCCTTCCGACGCCTCCATCATGTGCGCCGCGATCTTCTTGCCCTTGGCGATGATCTTTTCCAGCGCTTTTTGAATCGCCGAGCCGCCGACGGCCAAAGACCGTGAGCCAAAGGTGCCCATCCCGAACGGGACTCTACCCGTGTCCCCATGCACGATATCCACCTGGTCGACCGACATGCCCAGCGCCTCACACACGATCTGGGCGAAGGCCGTTTCGTGGCCCTGCCCGTGGCTGTGCGAACCCGTGAACACGGTCACGCTGCCCGTCGGGTGTACCCGCACCTGCCCCACCTCGAAGAGCCCGGCCCGGGCGCCGAGCGCGCCGGCAAGGGCGGAGGGGGCTGCCCCACAGGCCTCCACGAAGGTCGACAGGCCGATGCCTCTGAGCTTGCCGCGCGCCCGCGCTTCCTCACGGCGCGTCTCGAAGTCGTTCCAACTCCCGAGCTCGAGCGCCACGTCCAGCGTGCCGTCGTAGTCGCCGCTGTCGTATTCCAGGGCCACGGGTGTCTGGTAGGGGAAGTCCCTGATGAAGTTCTTCCTGCGAATCTCGACACGGCTCATGCCGAGCTTGCGGGCGGCCATGTCCACCAAACGCTCCAGCATGAAGGCGGCCTCCGGGCGCCCGGCGCCTCGGTAGGCATCCACCGGCACCGTGTTGGTGAAGACCCCATGTACTACTGCCCGGATCACGGGCGTGGTGTAGCAGCCGGCAAACAGCACGGCGTGCATGTAGGTGGGTACGGCCGGGCCGAAGGTCGAGATATAGGCGCCCAGGTTCGCGAGCGTCTTGGTCCGCAGCGCCAGGAACGTGCCTTCATCGTCCAGCGCCAATTCGGCATGCGTAACGTGGTCTCGTCCGTGGGCGTCGGACATGAACGACTCGGAGCGCTCGGCCGTCCACTTGACCGGGAGGGCCAGTTTGCCGGAGGCCCACGTGACCAGTGCCTCTTCGGCGTAGTGGAAGATCTTGGAGCCGAAGGCGCCGCCCACGTCCGGAGCGATGACCCGAAGCTTGTGTTCGGGTATCTGCAGTACGAACGCGCCCATGAGAAGCCGGATCACGTGCGGGTTCTGGCTCGTCGTGTAGAGCGTGTACTCCCCGCTGGTCGGCTCGAAGTCCCCGATGGCCGCACGCGGCTCGATTGCGTTGGGAATCAGTCGATTGTTCACGAGATCCAGGGTCACGACGTGCGCCGCGCCGTCGAAGGCAGCGTCCACCGCCTCCGCATCGCCGATACCGAAGTTGAAGCAGATGTTGCCCGGCGCCTCGTCCCAGATCTGGGGCGCGCCGGACTCGACGGCGCCGGCGACGTCTGCGACGGCCGGCAGCGGCTCGTAGTCCACGTCCACGAGCGCCGCCGCGGCCTTGGCCTGCGCCTTCGTTTCTGCGATGACGGCCACAACCGGGTCACCCACGTGCCTCACCCTGCCCTGAGCGAGGACCGGGTGTACAGGTTCCGCCATGGGTGTGCCGTCTTCGTGGTTCACGGCCCACGCACAGGGAATACCGCCTACGCCGTCCGCCTCCAGATCCGCTCCGGTGAAGACGGCCACCACGCCGGGCTCCGCCTCGGCGGCCGCCGTGTCGACTCGGGCGAGCTCCGCGTGTGCCTCCGGCGAACGCACCAGGACCATGTAGAGCTGCCCGGGACGGTTGATGTCGTCAGTGTAGTTTCCACGTCCCGTGAGAAAACGGGCGTCTTCCTTGCGCCGTACGGCGGCTCCGATTCCCTCGTTGGCCATAGCTCAGCCCCCCATCGCGGCGGCGCCCGCCTGCACGGACTTGATGATGTTGTGGTAGCCGGTGCAGCGGCAGAGGTTGCCCTCCAGCTAATCGCGCACCTCGGCCTCGTTCGGGTCGGGATTACGGCTGACCAGGTCCAACACGCTCATCACCATGCCAGGAGTGCAGAATCCGCACTGCAGGCCGTGGTGCTCCTTGAAGGCAGCCTGCATGGGATGCAGTTCGACGCCGTTGGACAGCGCCTCTATCGTGGTCACCTCCCCGCCGTCGGCCTCGAGCGCAAGCGTGGTGCAACTCTTCACGGAGCGGCCGTCCAAGTGCACGACGCAGGCGCCGCACTGGCTGGTGTCACACCCCACGTGGGTGCCCGTCAGCTCGAGGTGCTCCCGGATGAACTCGACGAGCAGCATGCGCGCCTCCACATCAGCGGACACCTGCTTGCCGTTCACCGTCATCGAAACCGTTGGCATCGTGCCTCCTACGGGGTAGCAAGAGCCCGCCCGGCATCAAGGGCAGGAGATTCGACCAGATTGGGGAGACGGGCCCTCGGGTCAAGCGACCGCGGGAGGACCTTGGGGGAACGTCTCAGCTACTCGCGGCTTTGCGTTGAGCGCACTTGAGGGAGGACGCCTCGAGGACCGCCAGAAGTTCGGCGGCCACGAACGGCTTGATCAAAACGGGGATGTCGTAGCGCTGGCAGAGCAGGATGTCCTCCTGCTCCAGCGTGGCCCCGCTCATGACGACGGCACGCATCGCCGGGTTCTGCTTGAGCAGGTCTACCGCCAGCGACACACCGTCTCCGTCAGGCAGCAGATAGTCGAGGATCACGGTGTTCGGGGTGACTGCGCTCACTTTTTCCAGGGCCTCGCCTATCGAGGCCGCGGTGGCGACATCGAACCCCTCTTCTGTGAGGAGGCTATCCATCCAGCGGAGCAAGGTGTGGTTGTCGTCCACGGCCAACACCGAGCATAAATGGTGCACGGGCAGCGGCGAACCGCCCTCGGCCACAAGCGTCAGGTCCTCACCTTCCTCGCCGAGGTTCACCGTCACCTTTGCGCCCGGATCGATCTCACCGTTCGCGACCATGGCCGCCAGGGGCTGTGTGAGGTGGCGGTGAATCGTACGCTTCAACTCTCGCGCGCCGTACTCGACGCTGGTCCCTTTGTCGAGCATGAAGTAGCGCGCCGCGGGCTCGATCTCGAGTTGGAAGGACCGATTGCCGAGCCGGTTGTGCACGTGCCGCTGCAGCTCGACGACGTGATGATCCAGGATGGCCACCAGGGACGCAGCGTCCAACGGACGATAGGTGATGACGCCGTCTATCCGGTTCACAAACTCCGGCGAGAAGTGCTTTTGCACGGCGCGAACCCCGACCCGCTCCAGGTGCTCCGCGAGATCCACGCCGGCCCGGCGCGGCTGCGTGTCGAAGCCCAGAGTCGGCTGGATCTCCTTCATCATGTCGCGCGCGCCGAGGTTGCTCGTCAGAAAGATGATCGACTTGTCGAAGCTGACCGTCGAGCCGTCTCCGAGCCGGAGCGTACCCTTGTCCAAGACGCCGAGTAGCAGCTGCGTAAGGGACGTGGCAGCCTTCTCGATCTCGTCGAAGAGCACGAGCGCGAGGTCACAGTCTTCGCTACGTGCTTCGTCCAGCGTCTTCATCGTGATGATCGGCTCGGTCTCGGTATGGCCGACATAGCCAGGCGGCGCACCGATGAGCTTCGAGACCTCATGCTCACTCTGAAACTCGCCGCAGTCGACCTTGACGATGCGCTTGGAGTCGCCGTGCAGAACCTCGGCGAGGGCCTCCACCGTCTTGGTCTTCCCTGTGCCGGTGGGGCCCAGCAGGAGAAAGATCCCTACCGGGCGCCCCTCCGGCGCCAGACCCGACTGGTGGAGTTGGATGCTCGGAACGATGAACTCGAGCGCGTGGCGCTGGCCGACCACCTTGCTCGAGAGAAGCCGCAGCAGATCCTTGGAGCGAATCGGAAGCGGAGCTTCTCCACCGTTGCCGGATGCGTTCATTATGTGTCGGGTAGGCTCAGGCTCCGGCGGATTGGGCCCGATCTCCCGCTCCCGTTGCGACGTCCACACCGACCAGGTTGCCCCACTCGGTCCACGACCCGTCGTAGTTCTTCACGTTGTCGTATCCCAGCAGGTACTTGAGGACGAACCAGCTGTGGCTGCTGCGCTCACCGATCCGGCAATACGCGATGATCGGCTTGTCCCCCGTGATTCCCCGTTGTCCATAAACATCGGCCAGTTCGTCCCTGCTCTTGAACGTACCATCCTCATCGTTTACTGCCATCCCCCACGGGATGTTCGAGGCCCCCGGGATGTGGCCTCCACGCTGGCACGTCTCGGGCAGCCCCGGTGGCGCCAGAATCTCGCCGCTGTACTCCGCCGGGCTACGCACGTCGACCAACTCCACCGCGCTCGCGGCGACCTGCTCCCGCACCTCGGCCAGGAACGCCCGCAGATCGTTGTTGGCCTCCTGCGCCGTGTAACTGGCGGGAGTGATCGACGGTGCGTCTTTCGTCATCGAGCGCCCTTCCGCCTCCCACTTCTTGCGGCCGCCGTCCATCATGCGCACGTCGCCGTGCCCATAGACCTTGAGCTGCCAGAACGCCCAGGCCGCAAACCAGTTGTTGCTGTCGCCGTACAGCACGATGGTCGAGTCGGGGCTGATGCCACTGCTCGAGAGCAGCGCCTCGATGTCGGTCTTCGACAGGATGTCGCGACGCACCGTGTCGCAGAGCTGAGTCCGCCAACTCCACCCCACCGCGCCGGGTACGTGCCCCTGGGCGTAGAGATCGGTGTCGACGTTCACCTCGACGACCGAGACGTTCGGATCGCCCGAGTGGTCGGCTACCCAGTCCGTGGTGACGATGACGCTTGGATCCGCATAGTCTGACATGATCTTCCCTCCGGAGAAGTGACAGAATGGCGGAGCAGGAAGATTACGGTGGTAAGCTTGAAAAGGGAACCTGGGAAGACGGAAGGCGGGCTGATCCAGGCGGACTCTAGGACCCAGCCGACGGACAGTCCTCCGCCAGGATGCACTCGCCACACGGCGTTGGTACATGGCTCCAGGTTTGGCTACCCGGTGAGGACGGAACGCCCCCTACCCGAGATCAGCACCTACGACTCTGTCCCGGCGCCTCGAGGTTTACGACGCCGCCCATGGCGAGGTGAAGGACGGGCGGCGTGAGCGGCACACTCGTTCAGGCTACAGCAAGCGCGGTATGGCCGAAAACACCATGACCGATACAAGACGATCATCGGTCGAAGTATGCGAAGTCGAACCTTTGCTGGACAACGAGTCGAGGTGCAGTTGGCGAGCAGGGTCCTCGGGCACGATAACCCGTCTCGGGATGCCTGACAGCTACCGAGTGACGTGATCCCGGCTCGGGGGACGGGGGATCTGCCCTCGGCTCCGAGCCATGCACCAACGGGCCCTCGGAGCCACATCAGCCCGATTCGCCGCATCCCGTCCGATCATCCGGAGTGGGGCGAGGACCGGATCGCCGCGTAGCTCAGGCTCGTTCGAGGTTCCTGCGGCTAGCCCATGCGGGCCCGGACGTACCTGGTCATGCCCCCAATGCCGGATTCTGACCTCGCCAGGGCACAACGTGTCTCCTTCGGCCGACCCTCGATCCCGAAGGAGTCACGTAGAGGGACATCGGTCCCACCGCGAGCGATCCAGCTACCGGATCCTCACCAGGCGCTGCTGCAGCTCCCGGTAGATGGAGGTCCACGGTGCCTGGACCGTGTTGATGATCGACGAGGGGTAAGCGTTCGTGTCCGAGATGCGCACCTCCAGGCCGAACCTGATCCTGCCCTCACGCGGCCGCAGGCGGACGGTGTACCGCTCCTGGGACGTTTTGCCACCGTAGGTGACCGGCGAATGCTTGAACTCGGTTCGCAGGTAGCCGCTGGTCTTATCCATGACCGCAATCGCGGCACGCTCGCCGACGACGTCGATCACCGTACGCCAGAGCCGGTCGACATCGGTTTCCTCGATGGGGATATCGAGCCAGTACGGCCAGTCGCTCACCTGGATGACGCCCGGCAGGGTGTTGACACCGATGGGCTGCTGGACCGTGGCGCACGAAAGCATCCCGAGACAGACGGCGGGGATGCAGGACAGCAGCAGGACATGGCGCACGGATAGGAATGCTCTCACGGACGGTCCTCGCTTCAGGGCCCGCCTCACCCCCCTGGGCGATTCAGGCTCGGTTCATCCACTGTGGGCCCCAATGAAGTGCCACGCGCCGACGCGTGTCAAGAGCCAATATTCCGGGTACGCCCATGGGTCCATGATGCTGAGCCATCATGCAAGCCTCGGCTTCCGAGCGCGGAGATCTCATCGAGGCCTTCGTCGCCGGCGGCGCGGGCAAGGGCATCGAGGCGTGTTGGCCACGATGGCTCGGGTAGCGACGTAGCCGCCAAGATCCGGGTGAGTGGACTCGAGGTTCGCTGAGCCCGTCGTCCCGAAGGCTCTCGGTCATGCGCTCGCGCGCGGGCGTCTCCTCGACGCTCAGGCTTCGGATGGCGATCAGGTCGCGGAGACGGGAGAGCATCCCATCCATGTCGATGGTCTCGAGGACCCTCCGCTCGAGGTCGTTCAATGGGGGACCTGGGCAGACGGGAGGCGCCCTGATCCAGGCGGACTCTAGGACCCAGCCGACGGACAGTCCTCCGCCAGGATGCACTCGCCACACCTGGGAGCCGATCTCCTGCAGGTCCGCTGCCCGTGGAGGCGCAGCAGGCCGTAGGTTCTGGCCAGCCAGTCGAAGTCCTCCCGGCACTCGGGAGCCAGTGCCTCCCGCATGAGCCGATACGTCGGCCCGTAGCTCTTGCCCTCTTCGCCGTAGCCGAGACGCAGGAGCACACGCAGTCCATTCGAGTCCAAGGCCAGCACGGCGTGCGTCCGAGTGAGCATCAGGATCTTGTCCGCCCCGGGCTCGCCGATCATGGGGAAGCGCTTGAGCGCGCGGGTGGCCTCAGCGGGAGGCTGCCGTAGTGCACGCGAGAGATCCCCGCCCCACTCATCGACCACAGCCTGCGCGGACACCCGCATGCGCTCCGCGCGCTCGGACACCGCGACCGATCCGCCGGCCCGCGCGATCTCCTCGAGAGTGTCCATGGAGGCTGCCAAGATCGCTTCGGGCGTCAGCCCAACGCGCTCCCGCAACTGTTCGAACGCGCTACCCCGGCGCTCGTCATCCGCCAGGTAACCGACCTGCTCCCACAGGATCAGGCCGAGCGGATCGGCCGGCGGCGGTAGCTCGGGCGGGCCGTACGCTGCGAGGAGGCCGTCGACCACCTTCACGAGACTGGGCCTAGGGCTCATCTTGTGGTCATCACTAGGGGCTCGGGGTCACTATCATCCGGGGAAAACTCTTATAGCACGTCTCTAGCCCTCAACGACCCGGTGCCTGCGATGGTTGTTTTCCAATGCCACCCACCAAAGCAACAGCAGCACCGGAAACAGCCAATCTGCTAATCCCAGCGCCGACTCTACGAGAGCCGCCACGCGGTCCTGCCAAACGATGTGCCCCGGAAACGGTCGGTAACTCTCCTCCCCGAGCTGGCCCCAAACCGATACTCCAGCCGCACGCGGACCCTGATAATGATCCCCCCGTAGATCCGGTCTGACGGAGATCTGGGCTGCGCTGACCACATCTCCAGTCTCGGGATCTCTGACGAAGACCTCGAGATCAGGGTCGAACATGTGCCAACCGTCATCGTACGCGAGTTCGACGACGACGTGTCCTTCAAGTGCCACCTTGCGGACGTCGAAGCCGAGATGTGCCGCACCGTGCATGAGGACCGTCGCGGCTTGGTCGCAATTGAGGGAGTGGCCTCCTCTGAGGAGCGCGTTGGGATCGTAGATATGGCCGAATGCTGTGTGGAGACGACCAAGCGCCCATGAGGTCCAGCGGGTCGTGGGGGTGTGTACCGCTGTCCCGTGAGTGAACCGGTCCGCAACAACTTCCCATAGGGCGACGGCAAGCTGCTCGGAGGGCGCGGACGTACCAGACCGAGACACGGCGGCGTCTCGTAACGCTCCGACAGAGGTAATGTCACGGACCAAGCTAGCGTCGAAGCGTTCCCAAGAGCGCGGTTCGACGTTCGCGAATTCGAACGGGGTTGCTACGGACCAGAGGAGATTCAGAACGGATCCGACGAGACTGACTAGGATCAACCAACCGGCTCGCGAGCGCACTCGCCTAGCCTGGCCGGGGGCATCGGACGGGGTCATCGTGCGCCCAACCCACCCGGCACACCTTCAAACACATCCACCGCCACGCACCTCGCGTGCTCTCGGACGTCGGCCGGCCAAGGATCGGTCTCTGCGTCGAACCGATCGCCATCCCGCGCGAACAGCGCCCGCATTGCCTCCTCGAACCCCGGCCGGTCGCCCGCCATCGCAGTGCAGAAGCGGTGGGCAGCGTCTTGGGCACGGCGAACCGCATCGGCCTCCTCGCTTTCCCGGTGCGCCTGGTCGACGAGCCGACGAAGAGTGGCGGACGCGTTCCCACGTTGCGCCTCGAGCCAGGCCCAGTGCCTGGGCAGCAGCGTGACCTCACGCCCGACCACACCCAGTCGCGGCCGTCCCGGGCCGCGCCGAGGCGGATCCTCTTCGGTCGCGGACTCCATCGCCGAACCACCATTGCCCCTTCGACCGCTGAGCCGCTCCAGAACCTCCTCGAGAGAGCCCCGCACATCGAGCTCGATCAGTCGGCTCGTGTAGTCGTCGAAGATCAACACGACGTCCCGCTCACGGCCGTCGACAACGGCCTTCACCGCACAAGCCACCTCGTCGAGCGTGCCCGAGGCGATGCGCCGGTCTCCTTCAAATACAGTGCAACGCGTGGTCCCGTCAGGCATTTCCATCAGTTTCATCCCCCGCCACCCCCTCGTGTCGGAGGATTATACCAGGGTAAAATCAAGCCGTCAACAATATTACCCGGATGAAAATCGTGGGAAGGGCAACGGGCTAGTGGGCTCCCGACGCGGAGTCCTGCGACCTATACGTATGATCTGATCCAAAACATACGTACACAGGACGAAGTGTCCCGAAGGGCCGGGCCCTTGTTGGGATCAAGCTATGGTGTTCGCAGCAAATACGCTAAGGGCCCGTGCGGGAGCCCAGCGTTACCAGACGAAGCCCCGGCCACCTACTCCTGACCTGCCACCTGTTCCAGAAGTGCTATGAGAAGAGGGCGTACCCCGGGCACATCGACGGTCGCGGTGTCCCAAACGACGTCGGTCGCGACTACGAAATAGTCGTGGATCAGTTTGTGGCGGAGTCCGGTGATTTCGCGCCATGGAATCTCGGTGTGGCTGGCCGTCAGCTCGTGTGTCACGCGACCGGCCGCCTCACCTAGGACCTCGAGTTCGCGAATTAGGGCGTCTTGGATCATCCATTCCCGTTCGAACTGGTCCTTCGTGGTCTTTGCTGTGACCTCCATCACTCGTTCCACCGCCCCGAGCATATGGCGGAGGTAGAGAGCGTCAGGCAGCGTCATCGAAGATCACTATCGCCTCAGCGAGGACATCGTCTCGCATGTATGGGCTCAGGCCGCCTTCAGTTAGGAGATCCACTGACCGGCTAAAGAACTCGGCCAATTCGTCCTCACAGCGAATTAGTCCAAAGAAACCGGTCGGCCCTGCGAAATCTGCGATCAAGTCGATGTCGGACTCAGGGGTGTCCTCCCCGCGAGCGGCCGACCCGAAAATACGGAGCCGCCTTACGCCATGCCGTCGACATAGTGAGGCAAGCCGAGAATCATCGAACTGGACCATGTCCTATTCTCTCAAACCTCTGCAAACAGGTCAACAGAACCACAACCCAGAGCTTTGTCTGGTAACGGGCTAGTGGGCTCCCGACGCGGAGTCCTGCGACCTATACGTATGATCTGATCCAAAACATACGTACACAGGACGAAGTGTCCCGAAGGGCCGGGCCCTTGTTGGGATCAACCTTGGCGGTACACGACGCTGAAGGGGAAGCGTCGACAGACATATCGACGATACGGGGCTTCGAAAACGGCGGCGACTTCGGGATTCTCCAGGATGATATCGAGGACGCGTTCGACTTCCTCCAAAAGATCTCGACCCAGGCCCGAGGCCCGTTCCTCGTAGAATGAAACTGCCTCAGTTAATTCCGCCAAGGCAGCGGGATGGACGATGGAGCTTACCAACCGAATCGCGAACGAATAGAAACCAGAGCGTCCTCGAGTGGAATGCCCTCGACGCTGCCAGTGTCGAGGTCCGCGTCCCGCCGTCGAACTTCGGCCAGCCACTCAACTTCGATCTCAGCTTCCTCGTCGAGGCTCGATATGATACGCTCGGCCAGCTTCGCGCGCTGTTCAGCAGGAAGCTTAAGAACCTCTTGTTCGAGCTGATCCATCGTCATTGTGGACCTCTCTCGCTGCTCGGTATCTTCATAATACCGCACGAACTTGAGTCCGTGCCATGTTGCGGTGAGCCGTGTCAGAAAACGGGCTATTCTCGACGCTTTAGAGGCAAGGCGACCGAGGCGTACACGCTCAAGTACGCCGCAGGGAGCCGCGTCCGCCGGGCAACGCTGAGCTGCATCGCGCTGTGCGAAAAGCCGAAAAACTCGCGGCGACCTACAGGTTAGAGCGCCGAGAATTGTGCAGATCAAGGCGCCCAAGGCAAGGCGACCGAGGCGTACTCAAGTACGCCGCAGGAAGCCGCGTCCGCCGGGCAACGCCGAGCTGCGCGATTCTCGGCGCTCTAACCGCATTCGGAGTAACCGCATATATGACACGTCACACAGCCCTCCACGAAGGCCAACTGCCCCGCGTTGCACTCCGGGCAGCTTCCGAAGAAGGTCCTGCTCTCCTCAGTCGCGGCGGCGAGCTGGGCCTGGGCGCCCCCCGACGACATCGGCACGGCACCCAACGGCAGTGCCTCCTGGACGCCTTCCTTCTCGAGCAGGTAGCGCTCGATCGCCTGGCCGATCGCGTCGGGAGCGGACAGCACCTTGTGGGGCCCAACACCCACCGCACGGTCGCATGAGATGCCGCGTAACTGGTCCCGCACGGCGGTGATCGGGATGCCCGAGCGCAGCGCCAGCGAGATCAGGCGTCCGATGGCCTCGGCGTCGGCCATGGCAGCGCCGCCGGCCTTGCCGAGGGTACAGAACACCTCGAACGGCCGGCCGGATTCGTCTTCATTGATCGTCAGGTAGAGGTCGCCCAGAGGGGAGTTCATTTTGCTGGTGCGCCCCTTGAGCACGGCTGGGCGCTGCCGCTTGTGCCTCGAGGCCGCCGCGGTCAGGTCCTGATCCTCGGCGCTCCGCTTCATCTGCTCCAACTCGACGCGCACTTGGTGCAACTCGGCTCGTGCATCGGCCAGTTGCTGCTCGAGCGCCATCCGCTCTGCCGCTCCCTCGGCCGCCCGGGCCTCGGTGCCTTCGGTCTTGCCAGTGGATAGTATCTGCATGGGCCGTGAGCCATCGCGGTAGACCGTGACGCCCTTACAGTTCAGCCGGAAGGCGAGCTCGTAGATCTTCCGGACCTCCTCCTCGGTGGCCTCGTTCGGGAAGTTCGTGGTCTTCGAGATCGCGGAGTCCGTGTGCTCCTGGAACGCGGCCTGCATGCGCACGTGCCATTCGGGCGTGATGTCGTGCGCGGTCACGAACACGCGCTGGACCTCTTCAGGCACATCGTCGAAATGGATGTGGCCCTCTTCAGCGATCTTCTCCATCAGCTCGTCGGAGTACCACCCCCCCTGCCTGGCCAACGCCACGAAGTCCTCGTTGACGTCGGGCATGAGGGCGTCGGCCTGGTGCCTCATGAAGGCCACTGCGAACAATGGCTCGATGCCTCCACTGCAGCCTGCGAAGATCGAGATGGTACCCGTCGGCGCGACTGTGGTGAGGTTGCAGTTCCTGAGTAGCCGCATGGGCCGGACCCGCTCGCCGTCCTTCCGGCGCGCGGCGGTCTCGTCGGCCCCCCAGATCGACTCCTCCCACGCCGGAAACACCCCACGCGCCTCCGCGAGCTTCTCAGAGGCGACGCGGGCTTCCTCGTCAATGAAGGCCATGACCTTCCGGCCCAACTCGACGCCCTCGGCACTGCTGTACGGCACCCCGAGGCGGACGAGCATGTCGGCCCAACCCATGAGCCCGAGGCCGATCCGGCGGATGTTCTGAGCCAAATCGGTGATCTCGGGCAGCGGATAGCGGTTGGCGTCGATCACATTGTCGAGAAAGTGGACGGCGAGGTGGACGACCCGGCGGAGTTCCTCCCAGTCCACGGCATTGTCGAAATCGTCGGTTCCGAACGAGCCCTCGTTCACGAAATGTCCGAGGTTGACGCTACCGAGGTTGCAAACGTCGTAGGCCAGCAGCGGCTGCTCGCCACACGGGTTCGTGGCCTCGTAGGCACCGAGCTTGGGTACCGGATTGTACTCGTTGGCCCGGTCGATGAAAAAGACGCCGGGCTCGCCCGTCTTCCACGCGCCATGCACGATCAGGTCGAAGATTTCACGGGCATTGTCCTGGCCCACTACCTCGCCGTCTCGGGGGTTGATCAGGTCGTACGTTTCGCCTGCCTCAACCGCCTCCATGAACGTGTCGGTGATGGCGACCGAGATGTTGAAGTTGGTGATCTTGCTCGTGTCGCTCTTACAGGCGATGAAGTCGCGGATGTCGGGGTGATCCACTCGGAGGATCCCCATATTTGCGCCGCGCCTCGTTCCACCCTGTTTCACGACTTCGGTGCTGGAGTCGTAGAGCGTCATGAACGAGACAGGCCCCGACGCCACCCCCATGGTGGACCGGACCCTGGAGCCCGTCGAACGCAGCCGCGAGAACGAAAAGCCCGTGCCGCCCCCCGACTGGTGAACGAGCGCCATGGCCTTGAGCGTGTCGTAGATCCCGCTCTTTCCGTTGGAGAGCGCGTCGTCCACGGGAAGCACGAAGCACGCGGAAAGCTGACCCAAAGGACGGCCGGCATTCATGAGCGTGGGAGAGTTCGGCTCGAACTTTCCGGTGCTCATGAGGTCATAGAACTGGCGCGCGAGCTCTTCCACGGCGGCGTCGGATGCGCCGTAGGCCGCGTCCTCCCCAGCGATCACCCGCGCGACCCGCCAAAACATGGTCTCGGGCTCTTCGGTGGGTTGGCCTTCCTCGTCCTTCTTCAGATACCGCTTACCCAGGACCAAACGGGCGTTCGCAGACAAATGTGCAGGGGGAAGATCGTCCGGAACGACATCGTCGAACACTGTGTTCTTAGCCTCTTGGCGGTCCTGGGAGGGCGACATCTTCAGTTTGCTCCAACGCAGGCTGTGGAAAAGTAGTGGGAACCAATTTCATATATCGTCGAAACCTGGCGACAACACGCCCGGATCTTGACTTTCTTTTGTGGAAAACCCTCCGATGCCACCGAATATTGCGGCAGGACCAACGTAAGGACACAATATCTTGTGGTCAAGGTTATTCTTTCCCTCGGAGCCCCGAGGGCCTTACCTTGTTAGGTACCCCCCCCAATGGCAAGATGAACCGCCGCATGAGCCCTGGAGGCACGTTACGTGAGAACGATCCGGAAAGCCGTCGAGTTGGGCACGCCCATCTTGGGCATGGTCATCGTATTCGCGGCAGTGCTACTCATTCCACAGGCCAACCTCCAGATCCAGTTGGTGACCGTGCTCGTCGGTGTGCTCCTGATCGAGGCGGGCGTCTGGGGACTTACGAGCCCGTTCCTCCCGAACGAGCGACACTTCCTGTCCCTCCGCGAAGAGGTGGACGACTTCATCGACCTCGTGCGGCACCTCAACAAGGCGGCCATCGATAAGCGCTTGAGCCGGGAGAGTACGGAAGAAGCGGAAAAAGCGTTCGAGGCAACGCTGGCCGACCTGCACTCCTCGGTCCGCAGGATGGGGCAGTTGGCCGGTATGCAGACGGGCGAGGTACCGCCGGAACCGATCGACTGAGGACGAACCCGCTAGAAGGCCCTCCCTACTCTCACGTACCCTACGAGACCGTTTCCGCGGCTGCCGTTGTTCGTGACGGGTAATGCCACCCCGAACCGAACGGTCAAGTCCGAGGTCCAGAACGCAACAACGTTCGAGGACAACTCGGCGCCGACCGAGGCGATTGCCGCACGGCGCCGATTGTCGAAGTTGTCGAGTCCCAACTGCGGCTCTACGGGACCCCAGGCGTTCCCCGCGTCGAAGAAGAGAGACCCCGCCGTCCGATCCATGTGGAACGGGATCAATCCCAGGCCCCGGTTGACGTTCAACAGCGGAAGGCGGTACTCGATCGATGCCGTCCAGGCGTAGCGCCCGAACCGCTCTCCCCGAAGGAAGCCCCGGACCGGGAAGAACAGGGGCACGCCCCCGAACAGCTCCAGTCCGGACACGTCTTCGGGCCGTCCGCTCGCGCCGCCGATATTGAAGTGGAACGCGTCGGCGCCGGGTCCTGTGGCGATCCCACCGGCCACCCGCGCCGCGAGTACGTGCCGCGAGAAACCGGGCCCCGGAATGGGCGTGAACGCCGACAGTCGCCCGATCACATCCTGGAAGCTCCGATCGAACCCCTTGGCGTCGCTCAAGGAGTCGGGCAAACTCAACTCGGTCCGGGCCCGTCCCTGGATGAGACCGGACACGCCGCGCTCCGAACTCATCGAGTACGCGTAGGAGCGGGCGGTAGAGAAGGCGAGCGTGGCCGAGCCCTCGGCCAGCCGCCGGTCAGGCCTCGCCAGGACGAGCTCGCTCCTGTTCAGGTTCTGGTCCAGCAAGCCCAGCGTCTCCCAGATGTGGGCGCCGCTCAGCCTGAGACTGACGGCCGAGCGGATACGCTGCCTGAGGAAGGTCACGGAGGCCCTGACACGCCTCTCTCGTTCCGCCAGGAAAACGGTCTGCACGACGTCCGGCGACGTCTCCACTTCGAACGGTCCATCTGCGTCGTGATCCTGGCTGTAGGAGAGCAACAGCACCGGGTCTCCGAGCCCCGCGTACGAGTACGCCGCAGAGGCATCGGTCCGACCGGTCGTGCGAAACCTGACGAACGCAGAGTAGGCATGCCGCCTCACCAGATCATGCCCGTCCGTGCCCGCACCGAACGAAGGCTTCAGGATCTGGAAGCCCCCGCGGTTCACTCCCTGCTCATAACGAAGCTCCCAGAAACGGGGCAGGAGCGTCTTGAGTGGCTCGTACGGGCCGATCTCACTCTCGGCTCGCCGCGCGAAGCGTCCGTCGGCCCCCTCCCCACCCTCGGCGAACCCTTTCTTGGTGGGGAACGGATCGAAGAAGGACTGCGGGCGGAACGGCAGGCGCTCAACCTCCCACCCGTCGGCGTGGTAGCCCGACACATAGATCCATTCGCCCTCACCGTCCACGGTCGGGAACGACACACCGGTGAGAACATTGGTGACCTGGCGCAACGGCCCCGGCTCACCCGAGGCGCGGTCGATCTCCACGGCGTACAGGTTGGGGATGCCGCTGCGGTCTGAAGCCCATACGAGCCAGCGGCTGTCCGGACCCCAGGTGGGCCCCAGGTCGACCGCCCGGTCGCGCGTGATGTGGTGCGCGATCGTGCCATCCGGACGAAGCAGCATGAGGTCGTAGAACGCTCCTGGACTCCACAATGAAGCGGCGATCCAGCGCCCATCCGGAGACCAACGCGGGTAGGCCCAATGCCGATCAGCCACGAAGTCGGTGAGCGGCTCGACCGAACCGGTCGAGAGCTCCACGAGCACGAGCCGGTTGGTACCCTCGCCGTCCTGCACCGCGACTACATAACGCCCATCGGGCGAGGCGGAGGGTTGGTCGAGCCGGGCACCGCTGGTGATTCTGCGCTCGCGGCCGTCCTCGTCGATGTGGAATAGATCCGAACGGATGCGGTAGCGGTCCGTGAACTCGAGCTCGGCGGCGACGATGCCACCGTCCCGCAGCCACGTAAAGTTGGAGAGGTTGTTGGTGCGCGTGAGCTTGCGGCTCATGAGGCCGTCCGGCGAGGCCACGCGGAGCTGCGTATCGGACCGGCCGTCGCTGCGCACATAGGCCAGCCGCTCGCCCCCGGGTGCGAGCTGGGCATAGAAGGCTCGGCGCGCTCCCGTGGTCAGGCGCTCCGGCGTCGTGATGGGTGCGCGACGGGCGAGCGAATCAGCAAGCGCCGCATAACGGGTCTTCATCTCTCCGACCCAGTGCCCGAACTCCTCCCTGAAGCTCACTCCGAAAGAATCCTTCGCCCCCGAATCCAGCCTGTAGGGGAAGAGCTGGTTCGCGACGGCGTCCACGAACTCCCCCACGCGCTCCTGCCCGTACTCTTCGGAAAGGTGGTCGAAGAACGCCCCCCCGTAGACGTAGATCCGGTTGCCCGCGGGCCAGTCCGGTGATCGGCCCGAAATCTGGTCGATCCGGTCGAGTCGGCCCTCGAGCGCTGCCGTCCTCAGCACCATGTCGTGAAAGCTGCCTCGCACACGACCGGACTCGGTGAGCGCGGACTCGTAGTAGGTGGCAATTCCCTCCGTCACCCAACCCGGCACCGTGAAAGCTGGGAACGTGGGCCATGATGCCGAGACGCGCCCGAACACCCTCCTCGCCATAGACCCCAGCCATCCCGCGTGGTCCAGGTGGAAGATGTGCGTCAACTCGTGCGTGATGACGGTCTCCATCCAGTCATCGAAATAGGAGAGGTCGAACCCCTCCATCGGAGGCCGCGCATACACGGTGATGCGGTTGAAGGGCACGGCGTTCGCAAAGCCGTTCGAGAAATCGGCATGGTCCGTGAGCAAGACGTCCAACTTGCCGTCAGGAGGGTCGATCAGCGTCGCGCTCAACTTCGCGTATGCACGTTCCGCCCGGTCGCCGGCCCGCCGCGCGAGGTCCTCCATGCCCGCCGAGAACGTGACACGGAAGTGTTCGGTCTGGAGGGTGCGCCAGTCCTCGTGCGGGGCTTGCCCGGCCGCGGGCATGGGCACGAATGCAAGAGACACGAGCACGTGCGGCAACCATCGCGTGAAGCTGAGGCCGATCAACTGGTCACACCTTGTCAAAACGTTGCATGCGCGTCACCCTGTGTGGTAGTCTCCGCACACGAAGTACGCATTACACGACTCTCTGTCCATGACCGACCGGCAAAACCTTTGGTTCCGACTCGGCTACGCCCTCGAATCGGCGCGGCCCTCGAACGTGCGTGCCAAGGTCCGTTCCAGCGAGGGTGGCCTCCTTCGCAACCCTTTCTTGAAGAACGGGGCGCCCGAGGGGACGATGCTGGACTCCTTGCTGAGCGCCGGGGCCGGAGCGGTGGCCGGCAGGGTGCTGGGCGGAGGGTCCAGCCCCGGACCGCTGGGCCTCGCACGCGCCGCCGCTGCGGGCGCCACGGCCACCGTAGCCCGCTCGCTCATCCGCATCGCGCTCAACCTCGAACCGAGCGAGGGCGCCCCCGACCTGGGGCGCGAGGTGCTGGAGGGCGCTGCCAGGGGGCTCCTGTATGGAGCCGTCGTCGAGCCGCGCCTCGCGGGTTCCCCTTTCACTCGCGGCCTCTGCTTCGGGGTCGTTGAGTACGCCGTGGCGCCATGGGGAGGGCTCGACGGAGTCCTCGGAGCCGCAAGCCCGCGCCGCACCATGCCGATCCTCGGCGCTCTCATGGCAGTCGAGAAGGCACCGGCGGAATCATTCACGGACCACGTGGTCTTCGGAGTCGTGCTGGGCTTGCTCTACGGCCTTGGCAGGGCAAGAAGGGGAAGCCGCGAAGCCGAATAAGGCGGCAACTCACGCGCAACCTCGCGCACCATGTTCGCCGGGCACGCTTGGATCGAGATCTCCCCCTGAATCGATTCAGCGGCCGGAGCTTCGGAGGCACCCGTAGTGAGGATCCCCAGAACGTCCGTCCGTCCGCCGTCTGCGCCCCGTGCCGCGATCAGGCTGCAAAACGCCTCCGGACGGGCTCCTACGACCGAGCCCACGTAGAGCCCTCCGAGTTGATCCACGCGGTCCAGCACCACGTACTCGACACCCGCGTCACGTGCCTCGCGGAAGAACCTCTCGGGATCCCGACTCAGCGGGTAGGTACGGCTGGGGACGCCGCTCAGTGTATAGAAGATCCGGGGCTTACGGGTGAACACGGCGGCGCCATCCGGCAGGTTTTCGCCCACCCAGCGGGCGGCCAAGGTGAACTCCTGGAAGCCGGTCGAATAGCAACCGAACGGCCCGCTTTCCTCCACCACCCTGGCACAAGCGGACGCTTCGTGCACGAGCCCGGCCCAGGCACGCACAGCGGGGATGCCCAGCACGGTCACGGCGAGTGCCGCCACGGCCCACGGCAAGCGTCGGTGGAGGTGCCGCGCGCCGTCCACCAGGGCCTCGCCCGCATAGAACAGCAGGAGCGGGTAGAGCGGGAGCGCGAACCGGTCTCCCGACCAAACGACCGGCCACACCAGGATCAGCCCGAAATAGAGCGGCGTGAACAACTCGGTGACGGTCCGCTCGCGACGCAAACGCAGCCCCCAGCCCACGACGGCCGCACCCACAAGCGCCAAGCCCAACGCTGCAAGCACTCCACCCCGGTAGGGCGCCAGGCCCGCAGGTATATGGGTGAACACGTAGCCGTTGAGGTTCTCGAAAACGCGAGAGACCAACCCACCCACTCCCACGTTCCCAAGGTCCGGATCGTAGGGGTTGATCATCCAGAACTCCGACACGTACTCTGCGCCCCCTGCACTCTGGCCGCGCAGCCACCAGAGTCCGCTCGGAAGCGCGAACGCCGCCCCGAAGATCGCGAGAGATTTCCACCGGCGCTCGAGCGCGAGCCATCCTCCGACGGCTAGCACGAGCGGTAAGCCCGCTGTCCGAGTAAACGTCGCCAGGATCGCGGCGGCGGCACCCGCCCACAGCCATGCCGGAGGCGAGGGCTCCCGAGCCACGTGGTGGAACGCCCAGAGCGAAAACAGGGTGAGCGCGAGGAACGGCGGATCGGAGAGTATCCAACGGCTGGACCACAGAAAGGCCGGGGAGAACGCCAGCAGAAGAGCCAGAACCACCGCGAAGCCCGGGCCTCTCCGGTCGAGCGCCCACAGGAACGTCACGAACACCGACACCACGATGAAGAACACGGAGATGGCCTTGAACGCCCCCCACCCCTCGGCACCGAGGACCATCGCACCGGCCAGGATGGTGGGGTAGACGGGCGGATACTTGGTGTGCGGCCGGGCTTCGGGGTCCCATTGCTCGACATAGGAACCGTCGACCACGAGCGAGTGCGCGAGCGACAGGTATCCCGCGTTATCCCCGCCGTTGTGCGGCGCGGGGTTCAGGGCCATGACGGTGGCCGCGACCTGCACACCGAGCACGAGCACGGCCGCGCCGATGGCGAGCCTCCGCTGACGCCGCTTCTCTTCGGCGGCCTCGTACGCTACCTCCTCCGGCGACCGCGAATGCTTGGGTCTCGCCGCCCGCTTCTTCCTCTTCCCCATCAGTCACCTGCGGGTGTATGGGAACCCAGGATCCGGCCACCCACAGCACCGGTCACCGAGGGCACGTTGGCCGGAATCCCACGCACATGGGCCCAAGCCAACACTGCGAACGCGACAGCCTCGCGGGCGTCAGGATCAACACCCAGTTGTTCGCACGAGCTCAGGCTGAGCGGGCTCAACTCATCGGCCACCGCGGCCGCCAGCGTGGGGTTTCGGGCTCCACCACCGAGCAGGAAAACCTCGTCCACTCCTTCCGGCAACACCCACTCCCGGTAGGCCTGCCCGATGCTCTTGGCCGTCAGCGCGGTGAGGGTGGCGAGAAGGTCCGGCCAGCCCTCGTCCGGCCGCCCTGGCTCGAGGTCTTGAGCAAGCAATTTCACGAAGGGCACCCCGAACATCTCCCGGCCCGTCGACTTGGGCGGCGGCCGATCGAAGTACTCGTGCGCCATCAGATGGGCCAGGAGAGCGTCGTCCACCGTGCCGGCGGCCGCCAGCCGTCCGTCCTCGTCGCAACGCTGCCGTCCTCCCGTCGCGAGTTCCGCCGCCGCATCCATCAGGACGACACCAGGTCCGGTGTCGAAAGCCATGGGCGGCCGACCGGACGACTGCTTGGCGAGCCAGGTCACGTTCGCCATCCCGCCGAGGTTCTGAAGGGCCCGTTGGCGCTCCGGGTGGGAGAAAAGCAGTTGGTCGGCCCACGGCACGAGCGGGGCGCCTTGCCCGCCGGCGGCCATGTCCCGGGCGCGGAAATCACTCACGACCGCGATCCCCGTACGTTCGGCGAGGGTCGCGGCGTCACCGATCTGAAGGGTCGCGCCGCGCTCCCCGTCGCTCGGGGGATCGTGCCAGACGGTCTGCCCGTGGGAGCCGATGAGGTCGACATCCCCCGGCGCGACGCCCGCGGATTCGCAGGTTTGCAGGACGGCCGAAGCGAACCACTCACCCAGCTCGGCGTTGAGCGCGCACAGCCCCGAGGGGGTGCCACTCTCCAGGGCCTGCCGCACCAACCCCCGTTGCCCGTCGTCGTACGGCGTCGTGGAGAACCCTGCCATCCCCCACTCGAAGCTGGCCGGATCGTGGCCCCAGATATGCACGAGGGCTACATCGATGCCGTCCAGCGAGGTGCCCGACATCACGCCGGCCACCGTGATCCTTGGCCTCACTCCACATCCCCCATGACCCGAGTGAGTGACCCCTCGGCGTCGGCGAGAAGCTCGCGCGCCCGGTCCGCACCCACGTCCTTCTTTCCCATCACGAGGGCGGTTTTCACGTGACCTCCGGCCGCGTCCAGCAACGACGCCGCGCGGTCGCGATCGACCGCTAGCGTCCTCGTGATGATGCGCTCTCCCCGGTCCCTGAGTTTCTCGCACGTCACCTGCAGATCGACCATGAGGTTGCCGTATACCTTACCCAGCCGGACCATGGCCCCGGTGGTGATCGTATTCAGCACGAGCTTGGTGGCAGTCCCGGCCTTCATGCGCGTCGAGCCGGTGATCACCTCCGGACCGACGAGCGGGGCGATCACCACGTCGTGCGTGTCGATCAACTCGCGCGCGGGGTGCGTGCACAGCAGGAAGCCCGTGCGCGCGCCGAGCTCTCGGGCGCGTGCGAGCGCGCCGTGGACGAACGGGGTGGTGCCCGAGGTGGCGATCCCGAACACGAAATCGTCAGGCCCGACACCGCGCTCATCTATCGCTTCAGCGCCATGCTCGGGGTGGTCCTCCGCCCCCTCGCATGCCCGCACGAGCGCGTCGTAGCCCCCCGCGATGATGCCCTGCGTCATGTCAGGATCGGTCCCGAACGTCGGTGGCATCTCGGCTGCGTCCAAAACACCCAGCCGGCCCGACGTGCCCGCGCCTACGTAGATGAGCCGCCCCCCGGCGCGGAACGCCTCCACGACGAGGTCCATGGCACGCGAGATCGGCTCGCGCTCCTGCGAGACCGCCTCGGCGACCATGTGGTCCTCTGCGTTCACCAGATCCACGATCTCGATCGAACTCAATTCGTCGATCCGGGTCGATCTGGGGTTCGTCTGCTCTGTGAGTCGGCCGTCGAGCATGCGATTCCAAGGATGTGTCTGAAGGGTTGGGCCTCGGGCTGTCGCCGGCCCTACGAGGGGCCTAAGATCCAGCCGCCCGTCACCGACGCCCCCCGGAAACCACAAGCTAGTCGGAAGCTTATGAGCCTGATAGAGCGCGCTCGAGCCATGCAGCCGAGCCTCGTGACGATGCGCCGGGACCTGCATCGCCATCCCGAACTGGGCTTCCAGGAGGAGCGCACCGCCCGCATCGCGGCCGATGCGGTAGAGGCCCTGGGCTTTCGCGTCCGCCGTGGCGTTGGGACCACGGGGGTGATCGCCGAATTGGGTGACGGCTCCGGCCCGACCGTCGCGCTCAGGGCCGATATGGACGCTCTGCCGATCCACGAGGATACCGGCGCCGAGTACGCCTCACGCACCCCTGGCGTGATGCACGCCTGCGGTCATGACGTGCATACGACCGGGCTGGTGGGCGCCGCTCGCCTGCTCGTGGAGGAGCACACGCTCGGGACGCTCCCCTCCGGTACGGTACGGCTGATCTTCCAGCCCTCGGAGGAGGGCACCGACGACGAGGGCAAGAGCGGTGCGATGCGTATGATCGCCGATGGCGCCATGGTCGAGGTCGACGCCGTGGTCGGTCTACACGTGAGTCCCGAACGCCCAGCCGGAAAAATCTTCGTCCGGCCGGGCGCCTTCATGGCCGGAGCCGAGGAGTTGCGGGTGACCGTACGCGGCAAGAGCAGCCACGCGGCCCGACCCCACCTGGGCGTCGACGCGCTGCTGCTGGCGGCCCAAGGCCTGGTTGCCGCGAAGGCCGCGGCCGACGAAGCGCTGGACCCCTCCGAGCGCGGCGTCGTGTCGTTCGGCAAGCTGGAGGCGGGCACGGCCGGCAACATCATCGCTGACAGGGCGGTTCTCTACGGAACGCTGCGCTACTTCGACCAGGACGTGAGGGCACGCCTCGTGACCGCCGTGACCGAAGCGTTCGAGTCGCTGGAAGCCTTGGGCGCCGAGGTGACCGTCGACGTCGGACCCGGTTTCCCCCCACTTCTCAACGACGAGGCCGTGACGACGTGCGTGAGCGAGGCCCTTGGTGAGTTGCTGGGTGATGACGCGGTGGTCGAGTGCGAACCCGAGATGACGGCCGAAGACTTCGCATATCTCGCCCGCGAGGCGCCGGGTGTGTTCTTTTGGTTGGGCGCCTCACTCCCGGAGGCGAGGGAACTTCATCACCCCCGGTTCGATATCGACGAGTCTGTGCTTTCGGTGGGGGCCGCCGCGCTCGCGCACTCGGCGATCACGTTGCTGCGAACCCTCACCGCCGGCACATGACCATCCACAGCCCCGGAGCCACGATGCCCACCCGTAGAGCCGCACGCTTCCTGTCACTGGCCGCGGTCGCCCTGGCGGCCTGCACGACCGACGGATCCTCGTTCGGCGCGTTCCCCGAGGGATGGAGCTACGCCCAGGACACGTCGCCGGTCACCGCTGAGCATGGCATGGTGGTCACCACCGACGAGGTCGCGAGCCGCGTGGGCGTCGAGGTTCTTCAGGCTGGTGGCAACGCGGTGGACGCGGCCATCGCGACGTCCTTCGCGCTCGCGGTGGTGAACCCGGAGGCGGGCAACCTCGGCGGTGGCGGCTTCATGATGGTCCGCATGGCGGATGGCCAAGCCGCCGCGTTGGACTACCGGGAGCGTGCGCCACTCGCGGCCACTCGCGACATGTTCCTGGACGCCGAGGGCAACGTCACGGACAGGTCGGTGGTGGGTCACCTCGCGGTGGGCGTGCCCGGCACGGTGATGGGGATGTGGGAGGCCCATCAGCGCTTCGGCACGCTCACGTGGAACGATCTGGTGGCGCCGGCTATCGAGCTCGCAGACGGGTTCGAGGTGCACCAGCGCTTTCGTACCAACCTGGTGAACTCGGAGGTGGGCATACGCCTCTTCGAGACCACCGAGCAGACCTATCTGCGCGACGGTGAGATCCCGGCGATCGGCGCGCCATACGCCCAGCCGGACCTCGCGCGCACGCTACGGCGCATCCAGGAGCACGGCCGGGAGGGGTTCTACCGCGGAGAGACCGCGGACCTGATCGTGGCGGAGATGGAGCGGGGCGGAGGCATCATCACGCACGAGGACCTGGCCTCATACCAGGCGGCGTGGAGAGAGCCGATCCGGTTCACCTACCGTGGCTACACGGTCTACTCCATGCCGCCTTCGTCATCGGGCGGAGTGACCATGGCCGAGATGGCCAACATTCTCGAGACGTACAACCTGGCCGCCCTGGGATGGCACTCGCCCGACATGATCCACCTGATGGTAGAGGCCTGGAGGCGCGCCTTTTCCGACCGGAACGAGTACTTGGCCGACCCCGACTTCGTCGAGATCCCACTCGGGCGCATGGTCTCCAAGGGGTACGCGGCGGAGCGAGGCTCGGATATCCTGACCTTCAAGGCCACGCCGTCATCCCAGGTCGGCCCCGGGTTGGAGCAGCGAGAGGAAGGCGAGAACACCACGCACTTCTCGATCGTGGACGAAGCGGGGAACGCCGTGGCGGTCACCACTACGATCAACTCATGGTTCGGCAGTAAAGTGACCGTTGCGGGGGCAGGGTTCGTGCTGAACAACGAGATGGACGACTTCGCCGCGAAGCCCGGGACCCCCAACCAGTTCTTGCTCGTGCAGGGGGAGAACAACGCGATCGAACCTGGCAAGCGCATGCTCTCGGCCATGACGCCGTCCATCGTGCTGAATCCGGCCGGCGGACTGTTCCTGGTCACTGGCACGCCGGGGGGAGCGACCATCATCACTACGGTGTTCCAGACCATCGTGAACGTGATCGACTATGGCATGAACGTGCGCGAAGCGGTAAACGCGCCCAGGGTGCACCACCAACACCTTCCGGATCAGATCTTCGTCGAGGCGCACGGACTGAACGCGGCCACCATCGCCGAACTCGAAGCGCTCGGGCACACAGTGGTCACTCGGGAAGGCGTGTCCGGCGACGCGCAGGTCATCATGGTCATGCCGGACGGAACACTCGAGGGCGCCTCCGATCCGCGCCGCGGAGGAAAGGCCTTGGGGTACTAGAGGCCGGTGAAGGAGCTTCGCGCCGCACTTCCCTACTTCCGGCCCTACAAAGCCGGGGTCGTCTTTGGGCTGGGGCTGGTAGTGGTGACGAACGTCTTCGGCATCATGGCGCCTTTTTTCCTGGGCGAGGCCATCGACGAAGCGCTTCAGGGCGGCTCGATGGCGCGGATCATCGGTTATGCCGGCCTGATCATCCTGGTCACCGCACTCGGCGGTGCGGCCAAGTTCGGCATGCGCCAGCTCCTGAACAGCATAAGCCGCAGGATAGAGTGCGATCTCAGGAACGACTTCTTCCAGCACTTGCTCAAGTTGGACGCCACCTTCTACGGCCGCACCCGCACGGGTGATCTCATGGCCCGCTCCACCAACGACACCCTGGCCGTCCGGGCGGCCGTAGGGCCCGCGATCATGTACGCTGTCAACACGGCCGTGGGCTTCGTGTTCGCGTTCAGCCTCATGCTCTGGATCAGCCCGCGCCTCACCCTGTACGCGCTGATCCCGATGGTGACGCTCCCGCTTATCGTGCTAGGGTTCGCACGCGTGATTCACGCTCGGTTCGAGGGAATCCAAGAGCAGTTCTCCTCTCTGTCGACCATGGTCCAGGAGAACCTTACGGGCGTCCGGATCGTGCGGGCCTACGTTCAAGAGCGTGCGCAGGCGGTCCAGTTCGACGGCATGAACCGGGAATACATGGCCCGCAACATGGGCCTGGCGAAGGTCGCCGGCCTGTTCCACCCGATCTTGGCACTGTTTTCCGGCGTCGCCATGGTGATCGTAGTGTGGTTCGGCGGTCTAGAGGTCATGGCGGGCCGGCTTTCCGTCAGCGACTTCATCGAGTTCGGGATCTACCTACAGATGCTGATCTGGCCACTGATCGCACTCGGGTGGGTGGTCAACCTCTTCCAGCGGGGCGCCGCCTCGATGGGACGGATCAACAGGATCATGACCACCGAACCGGAGATACGGTCGCCCGAGGAGCCTGTACCGCTGATCGAGCCCCGCGGGGAAATCGAGTTCCGTGGCGTCTCATTCCGCTATCCGGGCACCGAGCGCCTGGTGCTGGACGATGTCTCGTTCACGGCGGCAGCGGGGCAGACGGTGGCCGTGGTCGGACCGACGGGCTCGGGCAAGAGCACGCTTCTGGCCCTTCTGCCGAGGACGTACGATCCGACGGAGGGTGAGATACTTCTGGACGGGGTACCGCTGACATCCTACGACCTCGTGGAGCTCCGGCGAGTGATCGGGATGGTGCCGCAGGACCCGTTCCTGTTCTCCGCCACCATACGCGACAACATCGCACTGGGTCTGGGCCTGGAGGAGCGCGTAACCCGCCGTACGCCGGAGGGCCCCTCGGAGGATCCGGACCAGGCGGTGGCCGAAGCCGCGCGCATCGCCCAGTTGGACGAATCGATACAGGACTTCCCGAAGGGGTACGATACGCTGCTAGGCGAGCGTGGGATCAACCTCTCGGGTGGCCAGAAGCAGAGGGCCACGCTGGCCCGTGCCGTGGCTCGCGATCCGACGGTGCTGATCCTGGACGATGCCCTGAGTGCGGTGGATACCCATACCGAGGCGCGCATCCTCGACGACCTGAAAGGGGTGATGAAGGGACGCACGTCCTTCATCATCAGCCACCGCGTATCTGCGGTGATGGACGCCGATCTCATCCTCGTGCTCGACGAGGGCCGGATCGTCGAGCGGGGTCGTCATGCGGACCTGGTGGCGCTCGGCGGAACCTACGCCACGCTGCTGCGCCGCCAGATGTTGGAGCGCGACCTCGAGTCAGAGACGGTCGGCGCCGCAGGGGACTCGCGAGTCTCGACCTGATCGCCCAAGAGCGCGCGCACGGCAATGACCGCTAGTTCTGGGTCATCCCGAATCCGCTGACCGTCAACTCGAGGTTGTGGCTCACGCGGATCCCATAGACGCCGTCCAGGGACTCGATCTTGTCCGCGCCTACGACATCCGCCTGCGCCAACGACGACACCTCGGTACCGTTGACCACGCACGAGGCCGTGCCGTCATGCACCCGCCACCCGACCTCGTTGGTCACCTCACCGGCTTCGTCGGCCTTGTTGACCGCGTCATGCGGCCCACGGGCCACGAGCGTCGTGACGTTCGACCCGTGGAACGTCTTGATGACGAAGTCACCGTTTCCGTACACGATGCAGTACAGCAGCATCTCGGTGTCGGAGTCGAGATCCGAGCCCCCGATGAAGATCCCATACGGATGGGGATGAGACGTCGCCATGGCGTGCTCTTTGAACGTCGCTTTCACCTCGTAGTCGCCTGAGGCGACGTTGGCGTCGTTCCAGAACTGTCCCGCGGGCCCGATGGAGAGTCGGAAAGCATCACCCTCCGCACTGAATCTGGAGTCGGCGATCGACATTCCCTCCCTGATCGGCCGGCGATCGATTCGAGCCTCCCACCCATCGACCTTTACTCCCCCGTCCTCGACGCTGCGATCGGCATCCTGGGCCATCGCGGGCGTCCCTGCCATCAAGGCTACGAAAGCCAGACAAAAAAAGCGCACAGTCCCTCCTAAGTTGGGCGAAGGGGAAGAATGGCCGCGCGGAGGCCCGAATTCAAGTCACCAGGAGATTCCGCACTGAAGATCCCCCAGCCCTGGCGCGTACAGTATGCAACCGACCGGCTCCGCCCAGATTCCGCCGCTGCCGAAAGCCGCAGATGTGTGCACACGATCCGCAAGAAAGACGGCTCATGAAGACTCTACGCCCGTACGGCCTACAGCGCGCAGTCCAGCTCACGATCGCAGGCGGCCTGGCGGTGTGTGTGGCCCTCCGTCCCTACGACGCCTCGGCACAGCAGCCACCCGTCGGTACCTGGACCGGTGTGCTGGAGGTGGCGGCGCTGGAGATGATCTTCCACTTCTCCGAGGCCTCCTCCGGAGGGGTCGAAGGCACCATGGACGTGCCGGCGCAGGGAGCCACCGGGGTCCCTTTGAGGTCCGTGGTGTTCGAGGGTGGGCATCTCAGCTTTCTGATTCCAGACGCGCCGGGGGGTGCGGCGTATGAGGGTATCTGGTCCGACGAGGAGCAGATTTTTCAGGGTACGTTTTCGCAGGCGGGACAGAGCTTCGCCCTGAACCTCTCGCGGCGGGACGGTGAAGACAGCGGTCCCGCCCGTCCACAGACCCCCGAAGGGCCGTTCCCCTACGAGTCGGTGGATGTGCGCTTCCCCAACGCGACTGCCGGAATCGAGTTGGCCGGCACGCTGACCCTTCCGACCGGCGACGGGCCCTTCCCCAGCGTCGTCACAATCTCGGGATCGGGGCCTCAGGATCGCGACGAGACGATCCTCGGCCATCGCCCGTTTGCGGTTCTCGCGGATCACCTCGCACGCCACGGCGTCGCCGTACTCCGTTTCGACGACCGGGGAGTCGGCGAGTCTGAGGGTGACTTCGCCTCGGCGACGTCCCTCGATTTTGCGGACGACGCCCAAGCCGCGGTCGAATTCCTGAGCTCGCGGCCGGAGATCGACCCGCGAAGCATCGGCCTGGTCGGCCATAGCGAGGGTGGGCTCATCGCGCCGATCATCGCCTCCCGCTCCGCTGACGTCGCCTTCATGGTGCTCCTGGCCGGGCCGGGCGTGAACGGCAAAGATCTGCTGTACGAGCAACCCCGGCTCACCGGAAAGGCCGCCGGCCTACCCGAATCCGCCACCGAACGCAACAGAATCCTTCAGAGGGAGCTCTTTCGAATCGTGCTCGAGGAACCGGACATCGACACCGCGGCCCCGAAGCTTCGCGCCGCCCTCGAGAGCTCTCTCGACGAGATGACCGACGAGCAGCTGGCGCAGGCCGGTATTGCGCCCACGACTCGGGCGCGGTTCATCGAGGGTCAAGTCGTTTTCGTGAACTCGGCCTGGATGAGGGTCTTTCTCACTCACGACCCGGCTGAGCCTCTCGCCAAGGTCACCGTGCCCGTATTGGCCCTGAACGGATCGCTGGACGTGCAGGTATCGGCGGACCAGAACCTCCCGGTCATCGAGCGGGCGCTGATTGCGGCAGGCAACCGGGACTATACCGTCCGAGAGATGGACGGCCTCAACCACCTGTTTCAGCCGGCCACGACCGGCGCGCCGGGGGAGTACGCCCTCATCGAGGTGACGATCGATCCATCCGTGTTGGATCTCGTGACCGAGTGGATTCTGCAGCGTTTTGGGGGCTAGCGGATCGACCCGGAGCTCAGTGCATCACACCCACAGTTCGTCCACACGGTCGATGCGCTGCTGGAACGTCTCATAGAACTGGCCGAGGTGCAAACCGTCCACGAGCGCATGATGCACCTCCACGGAGACCGGCATGACCTGGCGGCCGCCCCGCTCATGCCGCTTGCCGAACACCACCCTGGGAATCGAATCCTCCCGGCCGCTGCGCGCGCGCGCGTGCTGGAATGAGGAGAAGGCGATCCAGGGGAGCGCCGTGAAGTACACGAGGTCGTCGCGGTCGTGGTGCGGGTCGAAGTCCCGGACGGATCGTACGCGCTCCAATTCAGCGACCGTGGCGGACACGAAATCCTTCAGTGAGTCGGCATGTTCGTAGTAACCGAAGCCGAATGTGCCATCTTCGCGGAGCACCGTAGAACCGCCATGAATCACGCTGTGCTCGATAACACCGTCGCCGCGAAGCCTCAACCTGAAGGGTTCGAGCGCATTGCACGCACCGAGCGCCAGCCCCAGGGTGGTCGCAAAGAATCTCGCCGATGGATCTCTCGCTCTCAGGGCCTCCAGCGCGCTCACATCGACGTCCACCGTAACGTTGAACGCTGGGTGCTCGTACTCGCGAAAGAACTCGTAGTGGGCGCGGCGCGGCCAACGATCCAGATCGACAGGGTGCTCCATACCGTGAGGAGAACGTGTTGGGGTCGGCTAGGCAAGGTGATCTCCGGAACCTTGGAGGCCCGTCCATGATTCCCAGACGGAACCAGCAATAACGGAGATCGAAAATGAATATCAAGGGCAAGACATGGCCACAGCTCTTCTGGGTCGGGCTTCTGAGCGCATCTGTCATCGCGTGCTCGGACTCGTCGACGGCCCCAGCCGGAGACACCGAGCTGGAGGAAATCGTGCTGCCGTTGAGGGTCCACCTGCTTCGCTCCTCGCAGATCGAATCGCTCAACGCGCCACTCACGATGGAGCAGGCCCAGACTTTGGTCCGCGACGTAAACGAAGTGTGGGCACAAGGCAACATCCGCTGGATCGTCGAGGGGTTGGTCGAGGTAGACGCCGTCGTAACGCCAAACGTGTTGAGCGCGTTCAACGGTGAGACGGCGGTCGACTTCCCGGTGCTTCTGGAGGCAATCGGAGGCGACCGCGAAGCAACCGGTTGGGATGCGTATCTAGTCCGTGATTTCGCGAACGCAGGCTTCGCCGGCGTCTACTTCACGGGAGCCGGCATGCTTTTCGCGAAACTGGCCGACGAAAACGGGGTTATCGACCTGGCGAGTTTCGGGACGCGTGTCCTTGCGCACGAGCTCGGGCACTCGCTCAGCCTTCCGCACGTGGCGTGTCCCCCCGAGGGAAACCTCATGGCGCCGGGGTGTCCGGGAGAGGTACGGACCCGGCTCAACAGCGCCCAGGTGTCCGCGGCCCGCGCACAGGCCTTACGCGGACAGCCGTTCTAGATCCGACTCTGGATCCACTCAGGCGTGAAACGCACGAGGTAGGCGCTCAGGATCGTGAACGACCCGGTCACGAGGAGCAGCCCAAGCAGGATGAGCATCACGCCCGAGGCCTTCTCCACGATCGGCAGCAGGTTGCGGAAGCGGCTGAACGCCTTCAGGAAAGAGTCCAGAGCCAGCGCCGACAACAGGAACGGTATCGCGAGGCCCAGCGAGTAGACCGAAAGCAGTCCCACCCCCGCCCACACCGTCTCCTGCGTTCCGGCCAGAGTGAGGATCCCGCCCAATACGGGGCCGATACAGGGCGTCCAACCGGCGCCGAACGCGGCGCCGACGCCGATCGTGCCGAGGTAGCCGGCCGGCTTGTCGCTGATGTGAACGCGCCTCTCCCGCATGAGAGCGGTAATGCGGAAGACCCCTAATAGGTGCAGCCCCAGGATGATGATCACGACGCCACCGATCCGGGCGATCCATAGCTCGTAGTGCTTGAGGAAGACGCCCAGGAAGGACGCCGACGCTCCGAGCAGGATGAAGATGAGGCTGAAGCCCGCCACGAAGAGGAGCGAGTGGACGAGCGTAGCCCGCCGGTCCACTCCCTCCTGCAGGTCTTCGAGCGACATCCCCGTTACGAAGGACAGGTAGCTGGGCACGAGCGGGAGCACGCACGGCGACAGGAACGAGAGTACCCCCGCCATGAGCGCCACGCCCAGACTTACCGAGGTCATGGCGTGTCTCCAGGCTCGGGCTGACTCTCGATGCGAGCGCGCCGGCTGTGCGCGATGGCGCGCACCCCCATCACCACACCGATCCAGCCGAGGCCGAGGGCCAAAGCCCAGCCGATCACCGCTGGAAAGAGCGCCGCCAGCACCGCGACGGCCAGCACCATGATGGACACAGTCCCGAGTACGGTGCGGTCCTCTCGGCCGAGGGTGCGACGTCCCGCGAGGGCACCACCAAACGTTGTTCCCGCCCGAACCAACTGCGCCATGCGCCATGGCGCGACGCCGGTGCCGGCCGCGATCATCGACTCCAGCCGGCTCGCCAGCGTGCCTTCGGGGTCGAGGGGCGTATGCGAATCATGGGGCGAGAGCGCACCCACGCTTTCCGATGTATGCACTGAGCGACTCCCTGGGAGTACAATTTCGACTGAAGAGGCCAGGTCGGCCATGAACAAACCTTCGAGCTGCCCGGCCAACGACGCATCCATAACGCCCACATCGATCTCCCAGTTCCCCAGAAGACTGGCCGCATTGAGGTTGCTGGACCCGACCCGGGACCATATTCCATCGGCGACCGAGGTCTTCGCGTGGATCATGGGACCCTGCCACTCGAACAGCCTCACGCCGGCCTGCAGCAAAGGGCGATAACCCCCTCTGGACAGACTGCCTACCAGCGGCCAGTTGTTGTTGGCGGGCACGAGAACCCTCACGTCCACACCTTGGCGGGCTGCGGCTGTCAGGGCGTCCGACAGTGAACGGGGAGCCACGAAGTACGGATCGGTAATCCACAGACGGTGCCGCACGCTGGCGGCGACGAACTGAAGCGTTCGCTGGACCCGGGCACGCCAGGGCTCACCTTCGATCAACCACACCGAGCAATCGCCCACGCTCTCGGCCGATTCCGGACCATCGGCGAGATCCTCGGGGATCGCATCGCCTTCCTCCCTCCAGATCCGCTCGAATGCCATGGCCGCCTGCGCCGCAGCGGGACCCCGGATCTCGAGGCCCGTATCACGCCAAGGCGGTTCATCCCGCGTACCCGCCCACTCGACGCCTACGCAAAAGCCACCCACGAAGGCGACGGTACCGTCGACGCATACCAGCTTGCGGTGGTCTCTCTGGAGTACGCCCAGTGGATCGCGAACGCTGGGACGGTTGAACGCCCGCACTTCGACGCCAGCCGCACGGAAAGGCTTCCAGTACCCGCGCGCCGTGGCCCAACAGCCGACCCAGTCGTACAGGACCCGGACCTGTACGCCTTCACGCGCCTTCTCGACCAGCACCTCACGGAACCGGCGCCCGACTCGGTCGTCACGCAGAAGATAGTTCTCGAAGTGGACGAACCGCTGCGCCGACTCGATGGCCTCGAGCCACGCGGAGAACGTCGACGGGCCATCGAACTGAAGGCTCACGGCGTTGCCCCGGATCTCGGGGGAGCCCGTGACCCGCTCGAGCGCGGACCTGGAGAACTCACCGTCGGTCGGTCCGACCGACCTGACGACGGCAGACTTGGCCATCAGTGAGGAAGCTTCAGACCGAGTCGATCGGGCAGGTGAGGCCCTCTCGGGGCAGCGCGATGCCGGCCAACTGGCACTCACGGCAAAGTCCGTAGATCTCGAGCTTGTGCCGCGTCGGCCTGAAGCCGTGCTCGGCGGTCACCAGTGCCTCGATCCGATGCACGCCCGAGTCCTGGAACTCGATGACCGTGCCGCAGTGGAGGCAAATGAGGTGCTCATGGATGGGCTCGCGAGAGAGGCGGTGCTCGTAACGCTTGAAGCCCTCCCCGAAGTCGTGCTCGCCCACGAGGTTGCTCTTCACCAACAGGTCCAGCGTCCTGTAGATCGTGGCCTTGCCGATGCGCTCGCCGGCGGCGCGCACCTCGCGCTCGATGTCGTCGACCGACAGATGCTCGCCCGACGAGAACACGATATCCGCCACGACCTCACGCTGATGCGTGACGGGCAGGCCCTGCTCACGCAGGTAGCGGCTGAACAGCCTGATGTACGCGTCGGCCTTAGTCGTAGCGCTCACGATTCCTCTGTGTTCTCCAGCAGTTCCGCATCGAACTCTTCCATCAATGCCTCAAATTTACGCGGGTCGCCCCCGATCTCCACTACTTTGGGCTCCCCGAGGTCGACTTCGCTCCGACGCACGACGCCCTCCATAACGTGGGGGAGCCGATCTGGAGGTGCGATGCCCTCCTCGGACAGGCCCCGATCAAGCCGAAGCTCCGTACCAGTCTGTTCCGCGGAATACCTTGCCGTGATCAACCTTCGCCTGCCCTGCTCCGCAAAGCACCCGGCGGCCACCAGCCCCCATTCCTTCCTTCCCTTGATGAGGGGTGGGAAGATCCATAGCTGGTCGATTTCCGCGGGCCCCAGGCGCCTGCCCAACTCCTGTAAGGTCCTGGGAAGGGCTTCAGGTACTCCGGGCCCAGGGTCACTACTCAAGATACTTCACTCCTGGCTATCGGTTCCGGTCGGCGAACCCGTGTTCTCCACAGCCTGGCGGGTCGCTTCGACGACCTCGGCTCGTACACTTTCGAGCGACCCCACCACCAGTGCACCCGCCGCGCGCACATGGCCCCCACCGCCGAATCGGCGGGCGAGCGCGTTCACGTCCACGGGTCCGTTGGAGCGGAACGACACCTTGGTCGTGTTCGCCTTGGTCTCTCGGAAGAGAAGGGCCACCTCCACGCCTTCTATCGAGCGCGGATAATCCACGATGTTCTCGAGATCGTCGGGGACCGCTCCGAGTTCCTTGTACTCCTTGGTGGGAACGGTCACCCAGGCCACGCCGGAGTCGTCGTCTACCTCGAGATGTGTCAGCGCGTGCCGGAGCAGCTGGAACCGGCGAAGCGGCACGGCTCCGAAGACCTCGCGGTGCATCACATCGGGCTCCACTCCCCGCCCGATCAGCTCGCCCACCACCTGGTGGCACAGGGCCGTGGAGTTGCTGAAGCGAAATCCCCCCGTGTCCGTCAGAATCGCCACGTACATCGCGCGGACCGCCTCCTCGGGCCACGGACCGCCCGCCACGGACAGGACGTCGAACACGAGCTCGCCGGTGGCAGAGGCATCGGCCGCACGGAACACCACACCTTCGATGGACTCCTCTCCCTCCGGATGGTGGTCGATCACGACGGTTGGAAGTCCCTTGATGAGCGGTCGCGTGCGTCCGATGCGGGGCTTTTCTCCCGTGTCGAGCACCACCGCGACGTCCGCCTCCTCGCACAGCTTCGCGCTCTCGGGCTCGGCGGCGTCCGCGATCCACGAAGGATCGTCGAGTAGAAACCGGTAGCGGTCGGGGAACGGCGTGGGGTTTACGATCCAGGCCTCGATCCCTCGCGCCCTGAGCCACGAACCGAATGCCACCTGCGATCCGGCGCCGTCGCCGTCGGCGTTCAGATGTGTAGTGAGGATCGCGCGCTTTTTTCCCTCCAAGGCCGTGAGCACCCCATCGATAGCCTCCAGCCGATCTTCGGGGGTCCGGTAGGTCATGCTTGCGGGGTACTCCTCTCGGGACGGATAGCCGGGTCGATCGAGGCTGAAGTGTCCGTCATTTGCCCCCTGGTCGCAAGGCCCCGCCGGGCCTCAGGGAAGGCGCTTCCGGACCTTGGCCCAGGTAGACGCAAGGTGGACGACCCACGGAGTGGTCACACCCCGCACGCGGGACTGGCCAAGCGCCTCGAGGAGGGCGGCAGGCTCGTTGGTGTGGGGAGCCACCTCGACGAACGCACCGGCAACCTCGTCCACGGTGTGCGCGTCGGATCCGGCGCCACGGGCTCGCCCCCACCGCTCTGCCAACACCTCGGCCGGGCCGTTGAGCTTTCCGGGGTGGAGGCGCGCGTTGAATACCTCCACGATGTCCACGTCGGGCATGAGTTCCTCAGCGTACTTGCCGGAAGCACCCTTGCCACTGGCGTACGGGTGGGGAAAGTAGACCAGCCCGCCCTGTGCCTTGATGAGGCTACAGGTCTCGGCGGCCGGCGTACCCTTGGGGATTTCCTCTCGAAGGTATAGACCGATCACGTCGATCCCCTCAGCGGTCTTCACCTCCTCTCCCGCAATCACCTCGTCGGGATACCGTGCGGCCATCGCCAACGCCACCTCCAGACGGTTGTGATCCGTGATGGCGATGCGCTGAACCCCACGCGCGCGGGCCCTGGCGAGCACGGCTTCAGGGTCCGAGAGGCAGTCGAACGAGGCGGACGTGTGCATATGGAGATCCATGCGCACCCGGCCACCCGTGGGCTCGTCGAGGCCTGCCATCGGGAGGCTCGCCCGGATCTCGTCGAGCAGGACGTGCGCACGCTCGGCGAGATCCTCCAGCGTGCCGGCGTTCACGAGCACACGGTCCGCCCGACCACGTTTCTCCTCCGGTGGAAGCTGCGCGGCCATCACGCGGCGGGCATCGCCCTCCGACATCCCGCGCAGGTGGGTCAGGCGGTGGAGCCGCACCTCGTCGGGTGCATCCACGACGACCGTTACGTGGAAGTCGGCCTCCAGATCCGCCTCGAACAACAACGGCACTTCCGAGACCACCAAGTCCACTCGTTTCTCATGCTGAGCCCGCAACCACCGATCGCGCAGCGTCCAGATCCTGGGGTGAAGTATACTCTCCAGGCGTTCCTTCGCGGCTTTGTCCTGAAAGACCACGCCACGAAGCACCTCTCGGTCGAGCGAGCCGTCCGGAGCGAGCACCTCGGCGCCGAACGCCTCAACCACGGCCGCCAGCCCCGTAGTACCGGGCGCCACCACGTCCCTGGCCAGCGCGTCGGCGCTGACCACCGGCAACCCCGCCCGCCGCCATACCTCCGCCACAGCACTCTTGCCCGAGGCCACGTTTCCAGTGAGGCCGACCGAAATCATGGGACCCGGACCTCCGGCGCCGGCACGGCGCGTTGGGACAGGCGCCGCTCCACCTGCCACCAGAGGAGGAGCAGTCCTACGACGAGGACGACGGCGATGCCCACGCCGAACGTCCTACTCGCCCATTCCCAGCCCACATTAGCGATGTAGGCCATGCCGAGCGCGCCGACGCCCCACCCGATCACGCCGAGCACGTCGAATAGCAGGAAGCGGCCGTAGGTGATCTTCGTCGATCCGGCTACGAGCGGCATCAGCGTGCGGACGAATGGCACCAGACGAGACATCGAGATCGCCATACCCGGATATTTCTTTAGCAGCGCGCGCGCGCGCCCTTCCTGCTCGCGCCCAGCCCGTTCCAAGCGGCCCGGCCCCTGCAGGATCCGGCGACCGCCCGTGCGGCCGATCCAAAAGCCTACGGAGTCACCGAGAAGGGCGCCGGCCACCGTAGCCGCGGCTAGCAGCCATAGGGGGAAGCTGCCCTGGAGGGCGAAGGCCATCGCGACGATGATGGTAGGCTCGGCTGGCACGACGAGGCCCACGACGACGGCCGTCTCGGAAAAAGTCATCGCCACGACCAGCCACGGCCCATACTGGGCGACGATCTCCGTGATCCACGCGAGCACCAGGCTAGGCCGTTACCCGCGAGCGGGATTGTCGAGGGGTGGGGAATCGAACGGGGTCTGCAACGGCGTACGACGGGTAGCGCCTAGCGGCGGCGCCAGCTCCTCCGCACGCGAACGAGCCGGATGTCATCGTCGGTGCGCCGTTCCTTATCCGGCCCATACGAGATGATCGCAAGCGAGTCCGCCCAAGGATAGAACTGATAGACGTTGCCCCATGGGTCGACGGAATGCTCGCCCGGGTAGTTTTCGTTGAGCCATCTGAGCCATTCGCGGCGGCTTGGGAGCGGGCGGCCGATTTGGTCGTATTCGAGCAACTCATCGCTGATCGTGCGCATCTCGTTGTTGGCAGCACGCGTGAGAATGGGCTTGAGCACCGGCATCGCCCTGTCGATGATGGCTTGGCGGCTGTCCGGAAAGTACATCGCAGCGGAAACGCCAAGGATGATCACCAGGACTACACGGCTCACAGTACTCTCTCCCCCCGCGCCCGGTCACGCATCCCCGATGCCCAGCGCAAATATCTCCCCAGTTCGTCGAGAGGCGGGACGGCCGTGGGATCGCCGTAAGCCGTTTCCATACGCCATCTCATGTAGGAGCGAGGGGGGATGGGAAGAAAGGGCGGCCGGCGGTACCAAGCCCTCGCCCTGAACGTCCATGCCATGCGAAACAGCCCCGGCAGTAGGGTGGGCCTCGATAACGCAGCCCTCACAAGTCTTACGTACACCGGCTCTCACCGAATTCTGCCGGTTCGATCCGGGGGAGGTGGAAAGTAAACATTTGTATTAAAACTAGGCGACCACCCTCTCATCCACAACGATTTTGTACGAGGAGGGGCGCATTCTCGTGCCTCGCGGGTATCCGGAAAACCTCAAATACTCCAGGGAGAATGGCCGTGGCCAACCGCCTCTCGACGGAATCGAGCCCCTACTTGCTTCAGCACGCCGACAACCCTGTGGATTGGTACCCATGGGGTGAGGAAGCGCTGAAACTCTCTCGCGATACCGACCGGCCGATCTTCTTGTCCATAGGCTACTCCGCCTGTCACTGGTGCCACGTCATGGAGCGGGAATCCTTCGAGGACGAGATCACGGCGGCGCTCATGAACGAGGGATTCGTCAATATCAAGGTCGATCGAGAGGAACGTCCCGACCTCGACTCGATTTACATGCGGGCCGTGCAAGCCATGGTGGGGCAGGGCGGTTGGCCGCTCAGCGTCTTCCTCACACCCGACGGAGTACCGTTCTTCGGAGGCACGTACTTCCCTCCCGAGCCTCGCCAGGGCATCCCGGCGTTCCGGCAAGTCCTCGCGGGAGTACGGAACGCGTACACGACCCGCCGCGAGGAGATTACCAAGGCAGGCACCGAACTGTTGGCGACGCTTCGATCCAACCGGACCGAGCCCGAGCCCGACCCCGCCACCTCAGAATCCGGATTCATGGGGTCGACCGGCGAGTGGAGAGCCATCCTCGACAACGCCTCTCGCAGCCTGGAGGCCACAGCCGACCCCAGGTACGGGGGATTCGGAGGCGCCCCGAAATTCCCGCAGCCGGTCAACCTGAGCTTCCTGCTTCAGCGGCACGCGGCCACTGGCCAGGCGTCGATGCTGGGCATCGTAACCAACTCGCTCCGTCACATGGCCCGTGGGGGGATCCGCGATCACTTGGCGGGCGGATTCCACCGTTACTCGGTGGACGCGCACTGGCTGGTCCCGCACTTCGAGAAGATGCTCTACGACAACGCCCTGCTTGCCCGCCTCTACCTGAATGCGTTCCAGGTGACGCGTGATGAGGAGTTCCGGTCGGTGGCAGAGCATACACTCGACTATGTGCTGCGTGATCTTCGCTCACCGGCCGGGGCGTTCTACTCGGCTCGCGACGCCGACTCGGAGGGTGAGGAGGGCCTGTTCTACGTCTGGACACCGGATGAGATCGAGGCGCTGCTTCCCGCCCAGGACGCGCGGCTCTTCCAACGGTGCTACGCAGTCGATCGCCGGGGGAACTTCGAGGGGCGGAGCATTCTCTATCTGCCACACGATCTCGCGGCCGTGGCGCGTTCGGAAGAGTTGCCGCTCGGCGAGTTGGAGTCCGTGCTCGCCGGTGCCCGGCAAGCGCTGCTCACCGCGCGGAACGGGCGCGAGCATCCCGTGCTGGACGACAAGGTGTTGGCGAACTGGAACGGGTTCGCCTTGCGGGCCCTCGCGGAGGCCGGCGGTGCGCTGGGGCGGGAAGACTATACGTCCGCCGCAAGCGAGGGACTCGATTTCATCCTGAGTGAGATGCGCCCCGAGGGTACGCTCTTCCACGTGTACGCGGGCGGAAGGGCGTACGTCCCGGGGTTCCTCGATGACTACGGTGCCATCGGCAACGCGCTCATCACCCTTTACGAGACGACCCTGGAGCCCCGCTGGCTGGAGGAGATCCGCTGGGCGACGGAGCAGGTGAGCGAACGTTTCTGGGACGAGGACCATGACGTGTTCTACGACACGGCGGAGGTTGGTGAACCGCTGGTCATTCGCCCTCGCGATCCTACGGAGAGCGTGACGCCCTCCGGCATATCGCTGGCCGTAGAGCTGCTCCTCAGATCCGCCCACCTCTTCGACGACGGTCGCTTTCGAGACATCGCCCACCGTGCCATGAGGTCAGAGGCGGTTGGCATGGATCGCTTCCCCTCAGCGTTCGGAGGCCTGCTGGCCGCTGTGGATCGCTACATCACGGCGCCCGTCGAGGTCGCCATCGTAGGCGATCGGGAGGAACCGGCCACGAAGGCCCTGTTGCATGCGGTCCTCACCCGCTATCTGCCCAACAGATCGGTCGCGGGCCGCGCTCCAGACGATGAAGTACCCGCCGGTATCGCCCTACTCCACGCCCGCGGACAAGTGGATGGCCGGCCCACAGCCTACGTATGCGAAAGCTACGCGTGCCGGACGCCCGTGACAGATCCGGATTCCCTGGCCGAACAACTCGACGGGCTCCGGTGATGGGGTCGGGTTGGCCGCTTCCCCCCTCCCTGGCTATTTTTATTTGTTCCGCTCCCTCGGGCCATCTGGTCGGAGGGCGCCCCGTTTGACGGATACGTCCCCCAATCGGTAGTCGATGGCAACCAAGACGACTGAACTGGGCTCCGGCCGAGACCTCATGGGCCTCGACGCGAGCACGTTGGTGCGATGGTATAGAACCATGGTCACCTCCCGCGCGCTGGACGACCGTGAAATCAGCCTCAAGCGCCAAAACAAGATCTTCTTCCAGATTTCAGGCGCGGGCCACGAAGCCATCCAGGTAGCTCTCGCCGAGCATCTGCAAAGCGGGCGGGACTGGTTCTACGTTTACTACAGGGACCGCGCCCTGACGCTGGCCATGGGGCAGACTCCGCTGGACCACCTGCTTCAGGCGGTCGCGGCCCACGACGATCCGAGTAGTGGCGGTCGGCAGATGCCGTCGCACTACGGGGACGTCCGCTACAATATCGCGAGCACGTCGTCCCCCACGGGTACCCAGTTCCTCAACGCCGTAGGCACGGCCGAGGCGGGCTATCGTGCCGCTCGTATTCCGGGGTGTGAAGCCCACGTAAAGGGAGTGCACGGCGACGAGGTCGTGGTGTGCTGCGCCGGGGACGGAACCACCTCGCAAGGCGAGTTCTGGGAGGCCCTCAACACCGCCTGCAACCTCAAACTGCCAGTGGTCTTCCTGATCGAGGACAATGGGTACGCGATCTCGGTGCCCGTAGAGGTCAACACGCCAGGCGGCAGCATCTCGCGAATCATAAGTGGATTCCCCGACCTGCACATCGTGGAGTGCGACGGCACCGACCTCCTGGAGAGCTACCGGGCGGGCGCCGAGGCCGTCGGCCACTGCCGCGCTCGCCGAGGGCCGGCCCTGATTCACGCTCACACCACGCGGCCGTATTCGCACTCCATGTCCGACGACGAGAAGTCGTACAAATCCGCGGAGGAGCGCGAGGCGGAAGCCGCTCGAGACCCGCTGGTCCTGGCTCGTCAGCTGCTCATCGACGAAGGCCTGGCCACTCCCGACGCCCTCGATCTGATGGTCGCGGAAGTGACCGACGAGGTCGCTCAGGCTGCCGATGAGGCGCTCACGCACGCGCAGCCGAAGGCAGCCACGGTGATACGCCATCTCTATTCGGAGGATGTCGACCCCACGGGCCCGGACTTCGACACCGAGGACTCGCCCGAGTACGAGGACGACCGCCAGTTGACCATGGTCGACCTGCTCAACGCGTGCCTGGCCGACGAGATGGAGCGCGACCCGCGCATCGTCCTGTTCGGGGAGGACGTGGCAGATGCCTCGCGCGAGGAGGTGCTCGAGGATGTGAAGGGCAAGGGCGGTGTGTTCAAGGTGACACACGGGCTTCAAACCAGGTTTGGTGGCGACCGCGTGTTCAACACCCCCCTCGCGGAAGCGAACATCGTGGGACGGGCGGTGGGAATGGCCATACGCGGGCTCCGCCCGGTGTGTGAGATCCAGTTCTTCGACTACATCTGGCCGGCGTTCCATCAGATCCGCAACGAGCTGGCCACGATGCGCTACCGGTCGAACAACACCTACTCCGCACCCGTGGTGATCCGGGTCACGTACGGCGGTTACGTGAAGGGCGGCGCCATCTACCACTCACAGACCGGCGAGACACTCTTCACCCACACGCCGGGACTCAGAGTCGTGCTGCCCTCGAACGCGGAGGACGCCAACGGGCTGCTTCGTACCGCGATCCGCTGCGACGACCCCGTCATCTTCCTGGAGCACAAGCACCTCTACAGGCAGGTCCACAACAAAGGCCGGTATCCAGGGAAGGACTTCATGATCCCTCTCGGGAAGGCCAAGGTGGTCCGGGAGGGCACGAACCTGACCATCGTCGCGTGTGGCGCGCTGGTGAAGCGCTCGATGGACGCGGCCAGGACGGCCGCCGAAGAGCACGGCATCGACTGTGAGGTTATCGACCTGCGCACGCTGAGCCCTCTCGACATGGACACGATCGCCACCTCAGTGAAGAAGACCAACAAGGTGATCGTCGCCCACGAGGACTCACTCTCCTGGGGAATCGGCTCCGAGATCGCGGCCAGGATCGCCGACGATCTATTCCCGTGGCTGGACGGCCCTGTGCGGCGGGTTGCATCGCTCGATACGTGGGTGGCCTACGCTCCCGAGCTGGAAGAGATCATACTTCCCCAGCCCAAGGACGTGCTCGACGCCATCATCGATCTCGCACGCTTCTAGGAAATACCGCCTCAGTACTTCGTGAGCGACGGGTCGATGTCGTCCGCCCAGGCCAACACGCCGCCGCGTAGGTTGTGGACTCGGGGAAGTCCCGAGGCCAGGAGCGTGCGCACCGCCGTCGCGCTCCGCTGGCCGGAGCGACAGTAGACCACGACTTCACGGTCGGTGGGGATCTCATCGAGGCGGTCTTGCACCTCTCCGAGTGGGATCAAGACCGCGCCTCCCTGCGCGAGGTTGGCGATCTCCCACTCGTAGGGCTCGCGCACATCGAGAAGGAAGGGTGGGTCCGCGGTGGCGAGACGCTCCGCCAACTCGCTGGGATCGATCTCGGATATTTCGTCGGGCGCCATGGCGGTCTCGGCCGCGCCCGGCGCATCACCCGAAGGCAGCCCACAGAAGTCTTCGTAGTCGATGAGGCCGGTCTGAGTCGGTTCGTCCCCACAGATCGGGCATTCGGGATTGCGGCTGAGCGCCATCTCCCTCCAGCTCAGGTCGAGCGCGTCGAAGATCAGCAGGCGGCCGGCCAGCGACTCGCCTTTCCCGAGGATCAGCTTGATGGTCTCCAGCGCCTGGAGCGATCCCACGACCCCGGGCAGCACGCCGAGCACCCCGCCTTCGGCGCAGTCGGGCACCAACCCCGGCGCAGGAGGCTCACGGAAGAGACACCGGTAGCACGGACCGCCGTGCACGGCGAACACCGAGACCTGGCCCTCCCAGCGAAACACGGATCCGTAAATGTTGGGCTTGCCCAGCAGGACGCACGCGTCGTTGACCAGGTAGCGCGTCGGGAAGTTGTCGGTCCCGTCCACCACCATGTCGTAGTTCTCGATGATCTCCAACGCGTTATCGCTTGTCAGCCGCACGGCGTGGAGCACTAGTTCGACGTGCGGATTGATGTCCGAGAGCCGGTCACGTGCGGAGTCGAGCTTGGGGCGGCCGACGTCACTCGTGCCGTGCAGGATCTGGCGCTGGAGGTTGGTGGCATCCACCTCATCGAAGTCGACCAGCCCTAGTGTGCCAACCCCCGCGGCCGCCAGATAGAGGGCCACCGGCGAACCCAACCCGCCCGCGCCGACCACGAGGACGCGGGCCGCCTTGAGGCGCTCTTGGCCAACGACACCGACTTCCGGCAGAACCAGATGGCGCGCATAGCGGACCATCTCTTCCCGCGTGAGCGCGGGCCGGGACGATTCTGTCTCTGAAGAAGGCAAGGTAGCCCCAGGTAAACGTGGATCTCGGACCCTTCGTGGCCCTGGAAGCGGGCTCGTGCATTCCACCCCCTCACGGGGAGCCAGTTCCCCCCGTCCCCGTGTACGAAAGTTGTCGTAGACAGGAGAGGGCTTACTGTATTACGTTCTTACGAAGACCTTCGTAACAAGGAACTGGCCTTGGGCAGAGATTCGCTGACGGAACGGGAACTGGACATCATGAGCGTCCTGTGGCGCAACGGGTCCGGCACGGTATCCGAGGTCCGAGAGGACCTCGCCGACGAGCCCGGATATACCACCGTGCTCAAGATCCTGCAGATCCTCGAGGAGAAGGGCGCCATCCGGCACGAAACGGAAGGGCGCGCCTACCGCTACTACCCGCTCGTGGCTCCGGAAGAGGAAGGCGGCCGCGCCCTCACGAAGATCCTCGACAAGATCTTCCATGGCTCGGCCGAACTCATGCTGGCCCGCCTGGTCAGCGACGCCGAAATCTCACCCGACCAGATCGAGCGCATGCGCCTTCTCCTGGAGGACGCCGCCAGCCGAGCCGAGGAGGAAGACCGATGATCGCCCTGTGGATCTCATACACCGTCCTGATCTCGGTCCTGCTGTCGGGTGCCGCTCTCGGCCTCGAGAAGGCTCTCCGCCTTTACGGTCGGTCGGCGCGTTGGGTTTGGGCTGGCGTGATCGCCGGAGGGCTCGCTACGCCGGTGGCAATCTTTTCCCTACACCTGTTGCCAAATGGGCCTGCGTCGGTCGCGGTCGTCCCCGAGCCCCCGAGCGTGGGGGCAATACTGCTGGACCCGCTGGTCATGGCGTTCACTCCGCCCGCGTCCCTGCTCGAGCAGCTCGACGGCCCACTCATGATCCTGTGGGCGGCGATGACGCTGGTCTTGCTCCTCCTGGTCACGGGCGGAGCGCTTCGCCTGGCGCGGCAGCGGAAAGGTTGGACGCGCCGTCCGCTGGACGGGGATCGCGTGCTCATCTCCGCGGACTTCGGGCCTGCGGTCGTCGGCCTGCGGCATCCGGAGATCGTGCTGCCGGAATGGACCCTGGGCATGGCGCCCGAGGATCTGCATCTGGTGATGCTGCACGAACGGGAGCATCAGCAGGCCGGTGACACGCAGCTACTGACGGCCGGGCTCCTTTCGGTACTCCTGATGCCATGGAACCTGGCGCTCTGGTGGCAGCTCCGCAGGCTTCGCGGGGCGGTAGAAGTGGATTGTGACGCTCGTGTGCTGCGCAGCGGGGTCTCCGGGCCCGAGTACGGTGCCCTTCTCCTTCGCATGGGCGAGCGAATCAGTGGTATGGGACTCGCGGTTGCGGCGCTGACGGAACCGAAAAGCTTACTCGAGGGGAGAATTCGGATGATCACAGAAGAGAAGCCCAGAGGACGCCTCGTCCGTGCCGCTGTGGCCCTCGGGCTGACGGCGACTGTCCTTGCGGTTGCGTGTGAGACGCCCACGCCGCTCGTGGTGCAAGAGGAGCTGGATGCGTCCGCCGAACCGGCGGCCAACGCCTTGGGCATCGTGAACGAGATGATCAGGATCACGCCCGATGCCTCCTTTGAGGACCGACTCCTCGTCTTCGTCGACGGCGAGGTCATCGAGGACTACGACCTCAGTGAGTTGAGCCCCGACGCTATCGAGAGAATCGAGGTCATCAAAGGGTGGGCCGCCGTACAGATCTATGGCGAGAGGGCCGCCAACGGCGTGGTCCAGATCTTTCTGAAGAGCGACCAGGCGGTGACCACGGGGATGGTCGACGCGGTGGTCCGTACCATCTCAAGGAAGGTGGCGGACGGTCCCGTCTTCACCCCCATGACCGTGAGACCCGAGATCACCAACAAGGCCGCCGTGATCCGTGCCATGGAGCAGGAGTATCCACAGACGCTGCGCTAAGCGTGGCGGACATCTACGACTTCACACCCGCGCTGAACCGCGACACGCCGGTGCCGGTGTGGGTCCAGTTCCCGATCATGTTCACGACTCGCTAGAAGGAGCCAGCAGCCCGGCCGCCCCCCCCCTACGAAGGGGCGGCCGGGCGGCCCTTCAGCTGCTCATGGCCCCGCCCCCAACCGCCCACCCTGAGCGGTCACCTGGAACATGGCCGCCTCCATCATGAGCTCGTCGACCACCTCTTGATCCACCCCTGCCTCCTGGGCGGCGTCAGCGAGTTGGGTGAAGAGAAACTGGAAGTGGAACGGGATATTGAGCGTACTCCGGTCCGCCCAGATCGCCCGGTCCCGCAGGCCACGGTAGCTGTACACGTCCCGCACCAAGGCCAAGTTCCGTGAGATATCGAACCACTCCCCGCCGAAGATCGTGCCCTGCACCACACCTTCGGGCGCCGGATCATCCAGGTCCCGCATGACCAACTTGGTCGCCAGGCCATGGCGGACGCCCCACCGGCTAAGGCCGAGTTCGCCCAGAAGTCCACCCGTGCTGGCGAAGTAGATGGGCCTCGAGTCGATCGAGTCGAAGATGATGTTGAGCGCCAATCGGTGGGCCCGGTCCAGGAAAATACCCGCCGGATACGTCACTGAGACGGGGCCCAACGGCACCACGAAATCCTCGGCGATCGCGCCGGAACCGACTGCGTCCAGTTGGTCGTCGGTGAGAAGTGTGATGGCGGTCGGCGGCGCTTGCTGGGAGGAATCATAAAGACCCACAGCGAACTGGCTCTCGAAGGGCCGCTGTCGGCCCTCACTGGTCAGATCGCGGAGCTGCTTCGCGTACCAGGAAGTATACAAGTACTGGACCACGATCACGGTCACGTCTTTGCGAACCCCCTCGACTTCCTGCGCGTACCACAACGGAAACGTGTCGTTGTCGCCATTGGTGAAGAGCACGCCGTAGGGCTCGACGCTCATGAGGAGATCATAGGCCCAGTCGCGCGCCGCATAGTCCCCCGCCCTGCTGGCCCAGGCCCAGTTCAGCACGAGGGGGAACAGGGCAACGAGGAAGATCGGCGACCACTTCACGTAGTCGTTCTCTCCCCACCGCTCCGAGAGAGTGATCCAAACCCCCGTCAGCCCGATTCCGGCCAGGTTGCCCCACAGGATGAAGCTCGCGAGGAAGAAGTAATCACGTTCCCTGACCTCATGCAGGCGCAGGTCTGTGATCTCCGGGGCAAGCGAAAATCCGTACTTGAAGTTCAGATAGACCACCAGCCCCAGGGTGACTGTGAGCGTCAACCCGCCAATGTAGAGGGCAATGCGCCGGTCGGCGCGGACCACGGTCACGAGTCCGAGGAAACCGAGCAGACCGAACAGCATCGTCAGAGGCAGGCGCGCCGTACCTGGCTGGTCCGACGGGTCGACTCCCCTCCCCCACTGCCAGTCGAAGTATTGGTAGTAGTTCTGGAGTTGGTGCCCCAGGGGCGCCATGCGCTGCGTCAGACGAGGTTTGCCGTATTGGTCTCGGCTGAGCGACGACGCGAGCGCCGGACACCCCATGGCGCCGTTGGTATAGATCGCGACTGTCGCGCCCAGCACCGTCTCGCACGTCGATGCCCCTTCGTTGATCACGGGATTCTGGGCCGCGCGGATCGGCAGGAAGAAGTTGAACGAAAGGCCGAGGATCACCGCCGGAAGCACTCGGGCCAGGAACTTCCTGCGAAACAACACGGAAGGGCCGACGACCAATACGAACAACCCAGCAGCCGGCAGCGGCAACACGGACATCAGGTGGTTGCTGGCGCCCAGCACCATCAAGTAAACCGCTCCCACCAGATAGCGGATGCCCTGCGGCGACCCCCGGTGATCGTACCAACGCAGCATGAGCCAACTCACCACCGCGATGACCATGACGCTGAGCGTGTAGACCTTCTCGTTCACCACCGACTGGTTCCAAACCGTGTAGGCAGTCGCCCCCATGATAGCACCCGAGGCCGCCCCCAGGATCGCCATCCAGCGCTCGCGGACGATCACCGACAGAATCCGGTGCGACACCAGAAAGAAGAAGCCCGTCGCGACCGCGCTGGTGAACGCGGCGAGCAGATTGACCCGCACCGCCACGGAGAGTCCCAGCGGAGCCAGCATCAGAGTCCACACCTTGGCGACCACCACGAAGAGCGGATTTCCCGGTGGGTGGGGAATGCCCAGAATGTGCGCCGTTGCGATGTACTCGCTCGCGTCCCACCAACTCGTCGAGGGCGCCAACGTGAGCGCATAGAGTCCCAGGACGAGCACACCCATGATCCCGGCGGCACGATAGGGCGGTCGGTAGTCGGTCATCGGCACACTGCGTCCATCGCTTGAGGAGGTCATGGTCATGAGGTGCGACCAACGTTGTAGCCGGTTGGCCTCGATCCGTTCCCCCGGCGCAACCGGAGCGGAGGGCCGCTCAGTCGCCCGGCAGCCCCCGCCGTGCCACCTGGTCTACCAGCTCGAGCACGGTCTGGACGTCACGCATGGTGTTGTAGATATGGGTGGAAAGGCGCATCCACCCGTAGTCGTACTCTCCGATCACCCTCGTCCTGATGTTGGCTTCACGCGCCAGGAACCGCTGGAGCTGAAGCGACTCCACTCCATCGAGTCCAAACGACACCATGCCACTCGACAGGTCCGAGAGTTCGGGAGATACCACGGTGATGCCCGGGATTCGGGCCAGCTCTTCCTTGAGACGCCTATTGAGGTAAAGCACTCGCGCCTCGACCCGTGCCATGCCGAGAGCGTTCATGAACTCGACCGCCGCCAGGAGACCGACCAGCCTCGACTCGTCCAGGGTCCCGAGGTGGTTGAAGCGATGTGCGCCCAACTCGAGATCATCCCAGCCCCCGGACGCAACCGAGGGCCATAGCCAGGTGCGCCACTCGGGGGCCAGGTAGAGAAGCCCCGTCCCCTGTGGCGCCAGTAGCCATTTATGGGGAGATGACGCGTAGAAGTCACCGCCGAGCGAGCGCAGGCTTACGCGACGCATGCCCGGAGGTTGTGCGCCGTCCACCGCGAAGATGATCCCGCGCTCTCGGCAAAGGTCGGCCAGGCGCCGGATCGGGAGTACGGTGCCGGTGGTGAACGTGATGTGAGACACCGAGAGCACACGCGTCTTCGGCGTCAGGCCGGCGGCGATCGCCTCGAAGAGTTGCTCGGACGACTGTGCGGGAGCCGGCAGTGCGACGGTCCGCAGCTCCGCCCCCCGGCGCCGGCACACGGACGACCAAGGTTCTCGGCCACCGATGTGCTCGTGGTCCGTGGACAGCACTTCGTCACCGGGTCCGATATCCAGACCGTTGGCCACGAAGCTCATTCCTTCGGTGGTGTTGCGGGGAAAAACGAATCCCTCGGGATCGCCGTCCAGCAGGGTGCCCAATCTGTCCTTGAGAGCCTCCCACGGCACGCCGGGCGGAAACGTGGAGGCGACACGGCGAGTGTGTTCGGCCACGGCCTCCACCACCACACGGGGAGACGGCCCGAGGGTGCCGTTGTTCAGGTAGATCCGGTCTTCGGGAATGAGGAAGTGGCTCCGGACGAACGTCCAGAACGCTTCGTCGCCCGGTGCCCCTCCCTGCTGGGCCTGCCGAGAAAAGTGCTCCAGGGTACCGGGCCACCCGAGCCCGGACGAACCCAAGACCGCAAGGAAGCCCCTACGATCGATCACCGGACCGCGATGAAGCTGATCTCCACACGGGCGCCCGCCACAAGGGTCGCCGCCAGAGTCACGCGAGCCGGGGCCGCCTGCGGGAAATACGAGCCGTACACTTCGTTCATCTCCCCGTAGTCGGCGATGTCGGCGAGGTATACGGTGGCGCGCGCGATATTATCGAAGGTCAGGCCCTGGCGTTCGAAGACCTCCTTGAAGGCCTCCATAACGTTGCTCGTCTCCGCCCCGGTACGCCCTTCGGCCATGGCTCGGGTCTCCGCATTCACGCCGATCTTACCCGAGAAATAGTACGTGTCGCCCACGCGCACGGCCTCGCTGAACGGTCTGCCGGGACGCCCGCCGATCACCTCGCGGTCGGCCTGCTCCTGAGCCGAAAGCTCGGTGAGGGCCCCGCCCGCCACGAGGATGGTTGCGGTGATCACGAGGGTGGTGGCGTTTCTACTGCGCATCGTAGCACTCTCCCAGTCTGTGACGTCGGTGCGAACGATGCATCTTGCTCGGCGTCCATTGGGCGCGCAACCCGGAGGCTGGCGCCTCCGGCTCGAGGGTCAGTAGTTTCAACCCCTATGGCCAACGCAACCCTTCGCACGGTCCGCTTCGTTCGGCGATGGATGTTCGAGCGGTCTTCCATCACCCAGCAGGAGATGCTGCTGGACCGCGGTGACCGTCAGGTTCCCGCCACTCTCTTCACGCCCACTAGCGTCCGAGGTCCCCTGCCGGGATGGGTGGTCCTACATGGCAGCTCACGTCCGGGCCGATTCCATCCCGTGCTGCTGCGCTTCGCCCGCTCCCTCGCCTCCGCTCGTGTGGCCGTGCTCGTACCGGAGGTTCCGGAGTGGAGGGACCTCAGGCTCGCACCGGAACTGACCTCGCCGACGGTGACCATGGCTCTGGACGCGTTGGAGGGATCGGGAGTGGCGGGGCCCGGCCCATACGGACTGGTCGGCTTCTCGTTCGGGTGTCCGCAGGTGCTGATCGCTGCAGCGCAACCCGACATCGGCCCCCGCTTGGCCGGTGTCGTGGGATTCGGCGGTTACTGCGACCTCCAGCGCATTCTGCGCTTCCAGATGACCGGCTATCACGAGTGGGAAGGAACAGAGCACCATCTCTCGCCCGATCCGTACGCCCGCTGGATCATCGGCGGGAACCACCTCACGTCGGTGCCTGAATACTCCGAGGCGGGAGACGTAGCCGACGCCCTCTGGCGACTTGCGGTCGAGGCCGGCGAGCGACGCATTCCAGCCTGGGAAGCCTCGTACGATCCGCTCAAGGAGGAGGAACGACGCACCGTTGCGAAGGAGCGGCGGTGGCTCTTCGACTTGTTCGCGGCGCCCACCGGGGTCGAGCCCGACCAGGAGGTGATCCGTGAATTTGTGCCACGGTTGGCCGTCGCGGCCGAAAAAGCATCGCCCCTCATGAATCCGAGGCCCTTCCTCCGAGGGATCGAACCGCAGGTCAAGCTACTCCACGGCCGCCGCGACCGCCTCATGCCCTACACGGAAACGCTGCGCCTCCACGAGTGCTTTTCAGAGAACAAGGGGGTGGACACTACGATCACGGACCTGTTCTCCCATTCCGATCAGGGAGCTCGTCTACATTCGCTGCGAGAGGAAGTCCGAGAGGGTTTCAAGTTCACCAGCGCGCTGAAGCGGGTGCTGGCTATGGTGACCTAGAAGGCTCTACGACCCCGCTCGCACGACCGACTTGCGCGCGGCGAGTACCGCTGCCCCGACGGACCGCACCTCCGCGTCCTTATCGTCGAGGGCCTCCTCCACGAGGCTCATGGCGTGCGGCGTGCCGATGGCGCCGAGGGCCGTGTACGCAGCAACGCGCACGTCGGTCGGCGGCTTCCGCAGGAAACTGCCCACGGCTCGTTTCTCGATGGACGGAACGGCGCTGGGATCACCCAGTTGCCCGAGCGAACGCAGAATCTGCTCGACCACGGAGTCCTGTTCCTCGTCTTCGAGGAGCTTGAGGAGTGGCCGAAGAGCCCGCTCCACCTTCAAGACGCCAACGGCCCGGGCCGCGCCGGCGCGAACGTCCGCATCGGCATCCTCGAGCATGCCGAGCGCCAACATCCCGGCGTCCTCCCCGCCGATCTTGGCCAGGGAGATCACGGTCTCTCTCCTGACACGGGCGTCCCCATGGGCAAGCGTCGACGTGAGGAAGCTGACCGCGGTGTCTCCCGCGACCTCGCCCAGGACCATGACCCCATTTCGCACCACGAACCAGCGATCATCCTCCAGCATCTCCTCAACGACCGTCATCCCTTCTTTACCCATGGCAACCAGCGTGCGCACGTACGACCGCCGCGCATGCCGATTGTCGGTGTTGGCCAGCGCGTCGGAGATGGTCTGCGCCATCGAGGCGCCGAGGGTGGCGAGGGCCTCAATGAGCGCCTCTCGCCGCCTCTCGTCCTTTTCCTCGCCCAGGCGCATCACCAGGCGGCCCTCCACGGGCGTCGTAATCAACATGTGAGCGAGGGTAATCGCCTCCGGATCGGGCACAGGCTGAAGGAGCAGCGTCTCCATAGCGGCAGCGACCTCGTCCAGATTCCCCACATCGATGGCGGCCGCCGTTTGGCTACGTACGGGATTCACCAAATCCGTGCGCTGATCGGCCGTACCCATGAGATAGGCCGACACGGCCGCGGCGAGTGGCGTAGGCCTCGCCGTCCCAACCGTCCCGGCCTCACCCTCCTCACGTGGCTTCTTCATATCCGTGAACAGGTCGTCCATGGAGCGCCCCTCTCCACTTGGATCGTGAGTGTCTTCGCTCACCCTGTTTCCTCAATAGGCGTATAGATCATGTCCGATCAACAATCTATGCGCCCGAGGGGTGCGAACGCGAATGAAATCGCCAGAGAGTCCGTACGCCGTCAGAGCTCCACGACGGTACCCAGATCCATCGACCGGGCCCTGCGGAAAATCCGACCAGCGACCGCCACATCCTGGGCCGCGCTGCCGACAGACTTGAAGAAGGTGATCTCCGAGGCATCCTCCCGCCCGCTGCGCAAACCACGGACCAGTTCCCCCAACTCGGCGTGGATATCCTCCGGACGGAAAGAGCCTTCACGGATCGGAACGATCAAGTCACCCGCCTCCGCAAGCGCGGCCTCCCTGGAATCCACGACCACCTTCGCGCGCGTGACGAGCGCAGCGTCGACCTCCTGCATGTCTGGCGTAAAGGAGCCTACGCCCGTCACATGGGTCCCGGGAGCGACGAGTTCACCAGGAAAGACGGGCTCGGACGCGTCCGTGGCGGTGATGACGATCCGGGCGCCTTCGAGGCAATGCACCGGATCGCTCGCCACTTCCGCATCCACGCCTTCCAACTCCGCTACCAGCCGGCCGGCGGACTCGCCGCTGCGGGAAAGGATGCGTACTCGGCGGATGGGACGGACCGCCCGCACCGCCTCGAGCTGGGTACGGGCCTGGGCGCCTGCACCGAACAGCGCCACGGTGTCGGCTTTGGGAAGCGCGAGAAGCTCCGCGGCCAAGCCGCCGGCGGCACCGGTCCGGAGTGCCGTAAGCGACGTTCCGTTCATGAGCGCCACCGGAATACCCGTCGAACTATCGAGCAACACGACGACGGCGTTCACGGCGGGGAGCCCTCGGGCGGGGTTGCCGCTGTACACTGAAACGATCTTGGCCGCGAGGTCGCCACTCCCCGGCAAATACCCCGGCATGAAGAGCGAAACACCGTCGGGGGTTCTGAGGGCCAAGCGTTGAGGAACATCGGCCTCGCCCGCGGAAAGTTGCCCGAAGGCGTCGCGCATGGCGTCGATGGCCTCAGACATGTCCAGGCATCGGCCGATATCAAGACTGGACAGGATTCTCAGTTCCATCGCTAAACGGCCACGCCGTCAACCGGCGAGCTGAATACGCGCCCAGTCCCACCCCTCCAGACCCCGATCGTTGACCGCCTTCACCTCCACCAGGCTGCCGGACCGCACATCGCCCAACAACACCCTGGGCACTTCCCCGGCGAACGTGGTCACCTCGCGCACCTGTACAACACCATCGGCGCGGGTGAAGCGAACCAGGTAATCCGTCACGTCGGATTCGCGAACTAGGTCCCACGTCACCTGCACCCCGACACGACTGCGCCTCGCCGCCAACCCCGTGAGCCGGGAGGGACTGGAGGCCAGCAGCATGATCGTCGCGGCAGTGGTCTTTGCGACCTCCGCGACAAGGCGATGGTTGATGGTCTCGAGGCGGTCGGTAGCCTGATGGTAGTTGGGGTTTCCGAGCACCGGGTACGACCCGATGCCACCCACGATGTCTCCGTACACCTCGTAATAAGCGGCAGCGTCCGTGCTCTTGTAGTACAGAGCGTCGTAGGTGATCAGGTCCGTGAACTGCATCGCGGCGGCATGCTGGACGTCACGGATGCCTGCGTTCGAGTACCGAATCGTGTTGTCCAGGCGATGGTCGTTCGACCACCCGATCATGTCATTGTTCAACGCACACACGATCTCCTTGCCCCCGTCCTGAGCCCGGCGCACGTATTCCCGGCTTCCCAGAAGGCCCGCTTCTTCACCGGTGAAGAAGGCGAATTCGATCGTGATCGGCATGCCACGGTCACGCAGCACGCGGGCGGTCTCGAGAAGAGCCGCCGTTCCCGACGTGTTGTCGTCCGCCCCGGGGCCGCGCCGTACCGAGTCGTAATGGCTGCTCACCACGCAGACGACCTGCGGATCGACCGTACCCTCGAGGCGGGCGATGACGTTTGCCGTCCTGACACCCCTTGCCTCGAACCACTGGAGTTCTGGCGCGTAGCCGAACGACTCCAGCGTGCTGATCAAGTATTCGGTCGCCCGCCGATTTCCCGGCTCGGTGATGTACTTCGACCCGAAGCCGTACAGGTCGGCCTCGTAGCGGTAGATCCTATCGACCGAAACCCGCTCGGTAACCTGCCGCACCCGGCCCGCGATGGGTCGGAAAATGCGCTCGCCTTCGCTGCGAAGCCTGCGCTCCGCGTCGAGGTTTGTGACCAGCCGGTTACGGACCTCCGCCATCGAGACCTCGGCCATGAGGTCGACCACGTACACACCGCGCTCCGGCGAAACAGTGTCGCCGTCACGCTCCGAGACGATCATGACCTTGGTGCCGCCGGCGCCCACTGCCCATTCGTACTCGGGCGCGATCGTCCGAACGGTGTTGTTGTGGAAGAGCTTGGTGACGGAACCGTCCACGAGGTCGTACACGTAGGAGCGCCGGTGCCGGCCTTCTCCCTTGGCCGCCAGAATGTGGCGCGAATCGATGAACACGGGCCGCACATCGTGCTGGATCTCATTCGTAACTTGCACCTCGGCGGTCTCACCATCCGTGCCGATCACGAAGATGTCCCAATCCGCGAAGGGGCGCCTCTGGTACGCGACCAGGCCACCGTCCGGAGACAGCGCCAGATTGGCGATCGGGTCACGCGTGCGAAACACGATGCGGGTGGAGCGCATGGCCCTGCCAGGAGCGGCACCGAGCGGATCGAGTTCGAGCACCTCGATCGAGGTCTCGCCGTCCCGCTCCGTGACGAAAGCCAACGTGTTCCCGTCGGCCGAGAGAACCGGGTCGCGCCCCGCGAAGCTCAGGACGTCGCTCTCTTGGAGGTCCACGAGGTCGAAGCCCTCTTCCTGAGTCCCCGGCCGGCGGCCCGGGGGCTGGGGCATAGGATCACGCGCAGGCCGAGTGTAGAGCACGAAGCGGCCGCCCGGGACGGCGCGGGGAGAGCTCTTGAAGCCCCGGCCAGTGAGTAGGGGTTCAGGCTCCAGGCGACCGGATCTGATGGCATAGATCTGACTGTCCCGACCCTCCGGCAGGCCCGCCGCCAGCATCAGCGTGCGCCCGTCATGTGAGAACCCCATGTCCACCGGAATCAAGTCGCCCAGAGGAACGACCCGTTCGTTGCCCGAGCCGAGGTCTCGCAGCACGACCTGCGTATTCTGGGCCCGGACCCATCGAGACCGGCTTCGCGCGGCGTTCAACGCTGCCCGGTCTCCGCTCGTGAATGCCGCGGCGAGTTCGGAGGCAGCATCCTGAACGGCCGGCGTCCTGCCGACGCGGAAGACCGCCGCGCTCCCCACTCCCGACAGAACGACCTCGTGACCGGGAAACGTCGACTGGATGGAGGGCGATCCCCGCAGGTCAACCACCGCCACCATCGGCACCCCGCCCTCAGCGTAGATGAAGGTACCGTAGCGGCCGGCAGGACCCACACGCACGTCACTCCCGTTCCGTGCGATCTCGACGACCCTATAGGGCTCGCCCGTCAACTTCGCGATCTCGCCCCTCAGTCGGACCCCGTCCGGACCGTCCAAGACGCGAAGGTAGCCCTCGAGCGCATGGACGTAGTCACCCGCATCCCACGCGAAGACCGCCTCTTTCAACTCCGGTGACACCTGCTGGGCACCGAGCGCGCCCCGCACCAGGAGGAAGACGAGTGCGCAGGCCAGTACCGTTGGTCTCATGTCAGGGGCCTCCTAAGATTCTTACCGGGGGGTGGCACCCCAAATAAAGGGCTCGTATCGTCCGGCATCAAGGGCAGAAGAACGGGTTCCGCTCCAGGGGAAACGGCACCGGTACGTTGGGCCGGCGCGAGGCCAATCCCCCTCCCGTTGTTCGCCACCCCGTCTGTCGGCTATCATGCGGGCTACAATAGATTTGGCCGTGCCACCAGAGTCCAAGGGAAACACCCATGCCGTCGATCCGCCCGCTCATGACCCGATCATCGCTGTGTGCCTCCGCCCTGTTGGTCGCCGGCGCTTTCTGGGCGAGCGACGCCCGCGCGCAGAGTGCGTCCGACCTCGGGACCGACCTCTTCTCCGCCCTCACCTACCGGCACATTGGGCCTGTGGGCAATCGTGTGAGCGCCGTGACCGGCGTTGCCGGCGACCCGAACGTCTTTTACTTCGGCGCAGCGTCCGGCGGCATCTTCAAGACGGAGGACGGAGGCGTTCACTGGACGCCGATTTTCGACGGGCAGCCGGCGGCCTCGATCGGCTCACTCGCCGTTGCACCGTCCGACCCCAACGTGGTATGGGCCGGCACCGGCGAAACGTTTATCCGTAGCAACGTCTCGATCGGAAATGGCGTGTACCGGTCCACGGACGGAGGCGATTCCTGGACGCACATGGGCCTGGAGAACACAGGTCGCATCGGCCGGGTGATCGTTCATCCCACAGATCCGGACATCGTATACGTAGCCGCACTCGGCCACCTGTATGGTCCACAGCAGGAACGCGGCGTCTACCGCACCTCGGACGGCGGTGACACATGGGAACGGGTGCTCTTTGTCGACGAGAACGCGGGGGCGGTAGACCTCGTGATGGATCCCAACAACCCACGCATCCTCTTCGCGGCAACCTGGGAGATGTTGATCCGGACGTGGGGCCGCTGGAGCGGTGGACCCGGAAGCGGAATCTACCGATCTCGTGACGGCGGAGACACGTGGGAGCGACTCGAGGGGAACGGCCTCCCGAGTGGCACGATGGGCAAGATCGGCCTGGCCATGTCACCGGATGATTCGGATCGCATCTACGCGCTGATCGAGACCAACTCGAATCGGGAATACGAAGATCTCACCGAGCACGAGGGCGTCCTCTGGCGCTCGGACGACGGAGGCCGAAGGTGGCGCATGGTGAACGGCGACCACACCCTGGCCCAGCGCCCGCTCTACTACACCCGGGCCGTCGTGGCGCCGGACAACGCCGACGAAGTGCACTTCCTGTCGACCGTCCATACGAAGTCAGGTGACGCCGGGCAGTCGTTCTCACGAGCGGGCGCGGGTGGGGACAACCACGACATGTGGATCGACCCGCTTCTGCCCGACCGCATGATCGTGGGCCACGACGGCGGCGTGAGCATCTCGACAAACCGGGGCAAGAGTTGGATGCGGCCTCGCCTACCCATTGCCCAACTCTACCATGCGTACACGGACACACGGATTCCCTACAACGTCTACGGGAACCGGCAGGATGGCGCCTCCCAGATGGGCCCCAGCAACAGCCTGACGGGCGGCAGCATCCCGATCGGAGCCTGGCAGTCCGTGGGCGGCTGCGAGTCCGGTTTCTCCGTGCCGGATCCGGTCGATCCCGCAATCGTGTGGTCGGGGTGCTACGACGGGATTTTGGATCGCTACGATCACCGTACAGGGCACGCCCGCAGAGTCAGCGTTTGGCCCGACAACCCGGAGGGCTGGCCCGCCGGAGAGTTGCGCTACCGGTTCCAGTGGACGTTCCCGGTGGCGATCTCGCCGCACGACCATAACCGTGTGTACGTGGGGAGCCAGCACGTCCACCAGACGACCGACGGCGGACAGAGCTGGCAGGTGATCAGCCCGGACCTGACGACCAACGACAAGTCCAAGCAGGAGAAGACCGGGGGACTCACGCCGGACGACACCAGCCCGACGTACGCCGCGGTGTTGTTCGCCATCGCGGAGTCGCCGCTGGAAGAGGGAGTCATCTGGGCGGGTAGCAACGACGGGTTGGTGCACGTCACCCGGGACGGCGGGCTCAACTGGGTAAACGTCACGAGCACCATGCCCGACCTGCCGGAGTGGGGCACGATCAGCAACGTGGAGCCGTCCCGCCATGCGCCCGGCACCGCCTACGTCACCGTGGATTTCCACCAGGTCGGAAACACCGACCCGTACGTCTACAAGACCGAAGATTACGGCGCCACTTGGCGCTCGTTGGCCGCGGGTATCCCCCGGAGCGTCTTCAGCTACGCACATGTCGTGCGCGAGGACCCGGTGCGGCCCGGGCTGCTCTACGTGGGCACCGAGAACTCGATCTTCGTGTCGCTGGATGATGGAGAGTCCTGGTCCGAACTCCAGAGCAATCTGCCTCACGCGCCCGCCCACTGGTTGGACATCCAACCGCACTTCAACGACCTGGTGGTGGCGACGTACGGCCGGGGCTTCTGGATCATGGACGACATCACGCCCCTTCAACAGCTCACCGATGACGTTCTGGCCTCGGACGTGCACCTCTTCGATCCGCGCCCGGCGTATCGTTTTCTGTCGAAGGAAGGCCGGCAGAGCCAGCCTGACGATCCGGGCGCCGGACGCAATCCCACCTACGGGGCCTCGCTGACATTCTACCTACGTGAAGTACCGGAGGAATCGGTGAAGCTACGGATTCTCGACGAGGAAGGCGTCGAAATGCGCTCGCTCAGCCCGGGGAGCCTCCGTGCCGGCCTGAACCGTTTGCACTGGAATCTGCGCGAGGCGAGCTCCAAGACGCCCCGGCTCCGATCGGAACCGGTCGAGCATTCCCACATCGAGATGCCGGACACAGGCTGGCGCGCCCTGGGCGAAGGGGGGCGCGTGAGCCCGCTCGCGCCGCCGGGCATCTATACGGTCGAACTCACCCTGGGCGATCTTACGCTCACGCAGCCGCTCGAGGTGATCAAGGACCCCATGTCGGAGGGCACGGACGAGGGCATCAGGGCCCAGGTGGCCATGTTGCGTGAGATTCGAACCGCCGTGGACTCGGTGGTGGCACTCATCGACCGAATCGAGTGGTTCCGGGCCGAGCTTCACCTCTTGTCTGCCCGCATGCGGGAACGCGGAGAGTCCGCCGAGATCCTGGAGGCCGCCGAGGAGATCGAGACGGCCCTGGTCGATCTCGAAACGCTGTTGGCCGACGTGCGCTTTACAGGCGGCTCCGCCCGCCAGGACACGCTGCGGTGGCCGCGGCGGCTGTTCGCGAAGTTGACGAGTCTGGCCGGCTACTTGGGCGGCACGGACCACCGGCCGACCGACCAGTCGATCGAGGTTTTCGACATGTACCAGGCGCAGCTCACCGACTATCAGGCACTCCTGGAGAGTCTCACGAACCGGGAGATCGCGAATTTCAACCGGCTCTTGAGGCAACACGGCGTCGCTCCGCTGACGACGCAGTAAGCCCCGGAAGGAGACTCAAACCGGCCGCTCGCGCGCGGCGGACCCTTCCTCCAGCAGCGAGTCCGCCCGCCTCCACTCCCGGAAGATCATGAATGCGGCGACGCCCATGATCCACGCCGTGACCACCTTCATGATCGCGCCTGCGAGCTGCTGGTCGTGGAGCGGGCTGGTGCCTGGAAACGGCGGCGCGAGCTCATACGTGGCGTAGATCGGGTATTCGCTGAAGAGCATCATCGCGAACGGCGGACGGATGAGAATTCCGTTGAACGCCAGATAACCGATCTTCAGAAGGGGGTGGAACCCCGGACGAGCCGGGATCGGGGCCAGCAGTGGCCACCAGAAGATCACACCGCAGAGCACCCACGCCATATCGAGCGTGAACGCTCCCGCCTGGGTTGCCATGGCCGCGTCGACGACGCCCGGCCAGTGGGTCACCGTCATGCCGACGTTGAAGATCAGAAAGGCCGGGACCGGGTGGGTGAGGTCCGCGAGGAACGCGTGAAGGGTGGGCCGCCGCTCGATTACGCCGAACGCACCGCGTGGAATCCCCAGGAGCATCAGGCCCGGCGCGATGATCCCCGCCAACAGGAACTGGGTCACATGCGCGCTGGCCAGATACGACGCACCCAGCGCCCCGAGAGGCCAATCCAGCGCTGCCCAAAGCAGGAGCAGCCCGGTCACGAAATAGGCCGCCCCGCGGCGCCCGTCGCCGTTGTCGGGCTCGGTCGGCGGGTACCGGCGCCGAAGCGCCACGTAGCCTGCCGCGATGAGGGCCACGAACAGCCATACGCCCACGTACGGCTGCCAGGTCCAATCCCAGGGCTGTCCCTGAGCCGAACACCACCACTGCATCCCGGTCAGTCCCCCGGCAAGGCTGCGGTCACGGTACCTGCGCCTTCCACTGGAGCAGAAGTGGCAGGTCGGCAGCCCAGTCCTCGTGACGCGTACCGAAACCGTACTTGACCCTCGTGCCACCGTCGGGCGTCACCGCCAAGACGGAGGCCGCGTGCCCTACGATGTACGACTCGCCCGCATTCACGGGCACCGCGGCCGGTGGCAGCAGCAGAGATTCGGCGACGGCATTCACCTCGTCCACCGTCCCCCGCAACCCGACGAAGCCCGGATCGAAGGTATCGAGCCACCGACGCAGAACGTCGGGCGTGTCACGAAGAGGGTCCGTCGAGATGAAGACCACACGAACCCGCCCTCGATCGGCAGGGTCCAGCCGCCCGATGACAGAGGCCAGCGTGGCCATGTGGATCGGGCAGACATCAGGACAATTCGTATATCCGAAGAAGATGAACGAGAGAAGCCCTTCGGTTTCGTCCTCGAAGCTGTATGGCTGCCCGTCGGTGTCGGACAGCGTGAATCGAGGACGCTCACCTCCGGTTTCGATGATCGACCCCCGCAGCGGCGAGCTACCCGGCTCATCCGAACTGCCGGGCGGCTCGCACGCGGCGAGCCAGACCAAGAGAGCAACAGGCATCAGCGCGCGCTTCAGCACCATCGACATCCCCCAGGGACAAAGAAACACTCCGGAACCCAAAGTAAGGACTCCGGAGTGCATGGAAAATGGAAAACGGACGGATCGTCGGTAGTCAGCGGCTCCTCGTCATCGCCCACAGAACGATCACACCGATGATCGCCAACCCGATCACAGCCTGCGTGTTTTCCCCGAACTGCGCTCCCCAATCCGGGAACTCGGGCTTTGGCCCGGGTTTGGTTTCCGGTTGGTGCATCGAACAGTACTTCGAACTGCCGACCGCTGGGCGCCGACACTGATTCCCCGCTTTGGTCTTGCCGCTGCATCTAGCCACTGTCATCTCCTCGCATATCTGCGCCTCCTCCCACCCCTCCTAGTACGCCTGAGCCCCCTCACTGATTCAACGACCTCCACGATCAAAAGGCCTGACCCAAGAAGATGTACCATGCGTCCTCCCCGTGATCGGCACGCGCAAAGGAAATATAAAGAGGCCCCAGCAGAGTCTCCACACCGGCGAAAATGCCGGCGCTCGCCCTGAGATCCCCGGCATCCACGTCATCGCGCCTTTCCCAGGCGTTTCCGACCTCGCCCGTGAGTCCGAGGAACAGCCCTCCCCCGGCTACCGTGGTGGGCACCGTTGCGACCCGCCGGCGGTAGGTAACCCTGCCGAACACCATATGGTTGCCGGTCACCGTCCTCGGCCTCAACCCGGAAAGGTCCAGGAATCCGCCCAACGAAAAGTCGTCGTGGCGAGGAAGCGCCCGACTGAAGCCGGTTCCCGCCTTGGCCGCGAGAATGAAGGTGTCGGGGCCTCGGCTGATCACGCCGGTCACCCCGCCCACCACCCTCGTATACGTGGGATCCGAGCCGAGCGCTCGCAGACCGTTGTAGAGCTCGACGTGGGCCGTGAGTCCCCGGGTCGGAAACCCTCGGTCGTCGAGCATGTCGACCGAGAGACTCGACCTCAGGCCGCCGATGTCTGCCCCGTCCGTTCCAGACTCGGTGGCATTGGCTCGCCCCCTGCCGAGCTCTACCCGTGCCTCGCCCCAATCAGGAAAGTGAAAACCCGCCGCCAGAATCGCGCTGGCTTGCTCCACGCCTCGCGTGGTTTCTCCCGCTCCGCGCTGCGCAATGCCCAGTGGCTCCTCGATGAACTCCAAGCGAGGCGCGACGAAGAAGCGGCCACCGACATCCATTGGCTGATGGAACTCCACCAAGAACGCCTGCGCCTCCCCGAGCTGTAGCTCGGTCCTGAGTTCACCGCCGAGGCGGTTCATCTGAGTCTGCGTGTGACTGAGGAGCAGGGTGAAGCTGCTACTCGCCCGCTCGAGATCGTCCCCGAGAGCCAGGCCTACCCGGAAGAAACCCGGGCCCCAGGCCTTCTCGAAGACCTCCACGATCAGGCCGGTCCGGCCATCCTCACGTACCACGCGGTAATCCACCCGCTCGAACACGTCCAGCCCGTACACGCGAGCCATCGCCCGCTCGAGGTCCTTGGGCTCGATGATCTGCCCCGCGCGAATTCGCAGGCGTGCCTCGACCACCTCGGGAGCCAGCCGCGTAGCGCCTTCGACCCGCACGAAGTCGACCCGAAGCGGACCTGACGTTACCGGGGTTCTCCGAGCCCGGTACGCCTCGTACTCCTCCCGGCTCACGGAATAGCGAGAGAGTTGGGCTGCCATTTTGCGGGCCGCGGCTTCTCCCGCGGCGATCGTTGCCGGGAGCTTGGCGAACGCCGACGGGCTCACGCTGTCAACGTCGGGACGCAGCAGAACCCCGCCCATCTCTTCGAGCAGCCGGATCTGAGCGTTCGTGTTCTCGGTACTCATGATCCTCAAGACCTGGCTGGACACCTCGACCGCGGATTCCAACTGATCCCTGGTGTAGAGGGGCGGAGTGAGATCGACGGCGATGATGACGTCGGCCCCCATCTCACGCATGACGTCGACAGGGAGATTACGCACCACCGCACCGTCCACCAGCAGCCGTCCGTCGACAGCGACAGGAGAAAATGCGCCCGGGATCGACATGCTCGCCCTGACCGCGGTCGAGAGGTCGCCCTCCTCGAGCACGACCATCTCGCCGGTAACGATATCGGTCGCGACGGCGATGAACGGGATCGGCAGCTCCTCGAACGACGTGATCTGGGCGCCCGGCAGGGTCACCGAGCGGAAGACCACCTCGAGGTTCTGCCCGGTCACGAGCCCCGAGGGAAGCCGGAAGGATCCCGAGTTGAAGCCGACCTCGAGGCGAGTCGGGAAGTTCGAGTCGTCCCGCTTCCTACGGAACGTGAGTCCCCTCCGTGGACGCCCCCCGGCGATCAGATCGTGCCAGTCCATCTGCCGCACAAGGCGCTCCAGATCTTCTGGGGTCAGACCGGAAGCGTACATGCCACCCACGATCGCTCCCACACTCGTACCGGCGATCATGTCGACGGGAACGCGCAGGTCTTCCAGCACCTTGAGCACTCCGATGTGTGCTCCGCCCTTGGCGCCGCCACCACCGAGAACGAGCCCGATCCTGGGCCGGCTCCGGGGTGTTACCACCTGAGCGTCGGCGCTCGGAGGAGCCGAGAGAGTCAAGCAAGCCCAAATGATGAGCAGGACTGTACTTCGGAGCATTCGGTGACCCTCGGCAAGCGGACGGTGGCAGAAAGCATGTACAGGCGAACACCGTGATTTGTTCGGACCCGGTGTGCCCCCGCTTCGAAAATGTTGCCGCGCACGGCCCATAGCATCCATTCTTAGAGCAACCCACGCGGTGAGAGAGGATCTCGATGGACCGAGCCATTCGCTTCCTCCCGGGTCTTCTGGCCCTCCTGGTGCTCTTACCCGGCACACTGCTGGCGCAGCAGTCCGATGTGCCGGACTGGTTTCTGCGCCTTCGCCTGCCTAACGCGGCAGCCAAGTCCATCCTCACCCCCTCGGCGTGGGGAGCGGCGTACGGAATGGTGTTCGCGGGTGCCGGACTCACCGAGCGCTCACCCTACCTCGAGTCGACCGACGGAGTGCTGGCTCTGGGTGTGGGCATGGGCGATCCGGTTTTGGCGCTTGGCGTTCAGTTGACTACGACCATGTCGGACGTGAGTGAATCCGACAACTTCTCGGTCTCGTTCAAGGTGCACCGATACCTGGGTGCCGGTACGGCGATCGCGGTCGGGGGAGAAAGCCTCCTCACCAGCGACGAATTGGCGGACGATCTCGGTGAGTCGTTCTACGCCGTGGTCAGCCACACCTTTCAAGGCGTGGGGTCCGCCAGGCCCGGAGTGGGTCGCTTGCACGCGAGCCTCGGCGTGGGCTCCGGCCGCTTCGCCAACACCAGCCCTCGAGACATCTCGGAGGGCAAGCGCGAGGACGGGACTCGCGTGTTCGGGAACGTGGCCGTCGAGGTGCACTCCGACGTCAACCTCGTGGCGGAGTGGAGCGGGATCAACCTGCACGCAGGCGCATCGTTCGCAGTGCCATTTGCCGGAAAGATCATCGGGCTCACACTGGGGCTGGCCGACCTCACGGGATACTCGGGAGACGGAGCGCGCCTGGTCGCTGGTGGCGCAGTGGGAGTGTCCTTCTGATGGCGCGGGCAAGGCTGATTTGTGCCGGGCTACTCGGCACCGCGCTTCTCCTCCTTCCTTGCGCGGCGCACGGGCAAGAGACCGGCTCCGATGTGCATATGCCACCACCCCGGATCGTCGTCTCGTCGGCCATGCTCAGACTACAGGCCGCGGTGGCGGCGCCAACGGCCCAGGCGTTCGCCACCGCCGTTCAGGCGATCGTCACCGAGACCCAGGGCGATCCGCTGGGAAGAACACATGCGCGGACCCAGTTGGGCGACTTCAGGACCTCCATCCTGATCAAGGCGGGGGTGCTGACGTTCGGGGCATCCGCTGCTCAGGCGCCACGGACCGCCGAGTCCGGTGCTCGAGCGAAGAGATCTGCGTGGGCCACCCGGCCAATCGTTTTCGTCAGCGACGCAGCTCGCGCGACCGCGGCCCGTCGGTAGGCGGCAGGCCCAGAATCACGGCCGCCGCCGATGGCGCGACGACCCGTAGACTCTCCGTAGGATCCAACGCTCCAAAGGACGGCCGCCGTGCACACCCGTATGCGAGAAGACATGGCGCTGATCGCCCAGTTGGCCTCATCGGGTGACGACATCGAGCCCGGATCAGATGGTCTCGACGGCGTCCAGTTTCAACCAGCCGACATTTCCGTCTTCGAGGACCACTTCAGCCCACTCCCCCGAGCGCCGGTCGATCCTGACCTTGGTACCCTCGTGGACGGTGAACACTGTGAGGTCACCGTCCTCCGAAGGAGCGCTCCGCACCGGGACCTCCGCGACCAGCACGACCGCCTCTTCGGCGCGACTCAGCCCGAGTTCCCGCACCAGCAGATTCACGCCGAGCACGAACGTGAGCACGCCGCCGACCAGTGCCATGCGTCCGCCCCACAGCGCTACGGACGTTCCTCGCCTCATGATCAACGCCACGACACCCGCCATGCCTCCCAAGTAGGAAAGGGCCACGAAAAGCAGAAGCAGTCTTTTGGGCAACAGTGCGATCCACCAATCCCATGCCGACAGCAACCAGAACCTCGGCAGGGCCTCCACATCATCCACGGTCAGCGTTCTCGCCAACTCCAGGTTGGCCAGAACGCCCTCGTCTGCCGGAAGCAGTCGGCGCGCTCGCTCGTAATTGAGGATGGCACGCCCGAGATCTCCCAGCTTGAAGTAGGCGTTGCCGGTGTTGAAGTGGAGGTCACCGCTCTCGAAACCCGCATCCAGAATGCTCTCGTAGGCCTCCAGAGCCCCCGCGAAGTCTCCCTCCTGATAGAGGCGGTTCCCTTCCCCGTAGAAGTCGGCTTGGGCTGCGGCATTCGGTGGATGGACCACGAGCGCCACCAGTACGGCCAGGATCGCCATTCTCATGAGGCGAGACCCTCCTCGAGCCCGGTGATGGCCGAAGCCGCCCTTGCGAGCATCAGATCGTGTCCTCCTGTGCCCGAGCCCGACGGCGCGAAGCGATGGCGGTCGCACGTCTCGATGCAGTCCCCGTACTCCTGGACGACGTCCTGGCTGACCCCTCGCCGCCCGAGCTCGGCCGCGACCTCGTGCGCGAGAAATCCCAACTCGGCCACGTTCAGCTTGTCCGCCATGAACCCACGCAGAGCCCTGCCGACCTCCGCATAGAACTCCTTGGCGTCTCCGTCCTTCAACGATTGTGCCTTCTGAAGACGCTTGCGAGCCACGCGGCCGGCCCTCCGACCGCGAGCGTATGCCACATCTCCTTCGAGCCGGTCATTGTGCCGGCGCACTCCCGCCGCTCCCGCCACGGCCACGAGGGGCACGAGTGCCAGGAGCCAGAAGGCCGGCTCATCGAAGAGCGAGCGACCGGAGCGGACGAAGCGCGGTTCGCCGATCCGGATGAACCGGATGTCCTCGCGCAGCGTCTCGATGCCGGCCCTGAATCCTCGGGTCGGTCCAACCACCGGATCGCCGGTCACGTCGAGTGTGAGAGGGCGCGTGGCCACCGTCGCGTAGCGCCCCGTCGCCACGTCGAAGTAGCTCATGGACACCGGCGGTATGGCACGCTCCCCGGGCGCTCTCGGGATCAGCACGTACTCGTAGGTGCGTGATCCTCTCACACCCGAGGCGGAACGCTCGATGGACTCGGACACCTCGGGCGGGAAGACTTCGAAGTCCGCGGGGAACCGAATCTCGGGCGCCGGAAGGCTGCGCAAGTTTCCTTCGGCCGAGATCCGAAAGCTGAACGTCACTGCGTCGTTGGTCTTTACGCTGGGGCGATCGATCGAGGCGGTCAGCCCCAGGCTTCCGACGAGCCCGGTGAAGTCGGCGGGCCGCCCTGCATCGGGGAGCGGCAGCACCTCGATCTCCACCGGCTCGGAGGCGACCTCGATAGGCACGACCGTTCCGAACAGCGAGCTGCGGCTGAACAGGTCCTCCAGCCGGCTTCGCGAGCGCCGCTGCATCCGCACCTGGACCGTAATCGAGAGTGGGTCGAGCGTCTTGCTACCCGGACCCGTGGCGAACATGACCGCACGCCGGATGACCGCCGTGGTGTACCGTTGCCCGTCCCTCACGACCTGCTCCACGGTGGGCGCCTGCGTCTCCGGGACCTCCTCGATCCAAAAGCCCTCTGCGACGGTGGGCGTCGTAATGGTGTAGTTGCTGACGTCCACACGCGTGTAAATCCTGTACGAGACCACCACCGGCTCGTTCTCGTAGACCCGTCTCTTGCTCACCTCGGCGACCAGGAAGAGATCTTCCGGCCCCACACCCGGCTGGGCAGCACGGGCAGGATCCGGTGGTGGCGCCAACGTAACCGTCAGTGCGATCGGCTCGGTCTCGAGCAAACGTCCGGCGGCCACGACGCGAATGCCACCGATCTCGAAGACGCCTTCCCGAATGGCCTGGAACCGGTACTGCACCGTGATCGACACCTCGGTGCGCCCGCCGGACATCTGCATGCTGGTGGACGTGTTGCTCCCCAAAAAGCGCGCGAATCCTGCCATGTCGGGAAGCTCGGGGTCCGCATCGAAGCGCTGTGCGCCGCTCACCTCGACATTGAGAACAAAGGTGCGGTTCAACCCCACGGTCGAGCGATCCACATAAGCCCGTGCGCTGACATCCTGGGCCTGTGAGCCACGGGCCCCTGCCGCAGTGGCCATCAATACGGCGAGTAGCAGCCATCCCGAGCGCGAACCCGCCTCGAACCGAGTGGTCACCACGCCTTCCGTGGTCTGCGTCCACGTGCGGCGGCCGGCGGCCGCCGGTTCACCTCGCTCGGATCTTCCTGGATCGCCTGAAGCAACCGCTGGGCCTCCTCGGGGCTCATCCGGCCGGGAGCCTGTCGTGGCTCGCCCTGGGGTGCCTCCTCGTCCTCGGGCGGGGACTCCTGGTCCTGGTTCTGATCTTGATTCTGGTCCTGCTGCTCGTCCTCTCCCTCGTCCTCGCCCTCTCCCTCACCCTCTTGCTGCTCCTGCTCTTGCTCCTCCATCTGCTCGAGGACGCGCTCCAGGTTGTGCTTGGCGTCCAAGTCCCCGGGGTTCACTCGAAGCGCCTGCTTGTACGATTCCAGGGCCTCGGGGAGTTGCTGTTGCCGGTAGAGCGCGTTCCCCACGTTGTACCACGCCGGACCCACGAGCGGGGGGTCGCCACTCTCGATTGCGGCCTGGTAGGCGGTCAACGCGCGCTGGAAATCCTCGGACATGTAGAGGGCATTTCCGTCATTGAAACGGATGAGGCTCGTTCCCGGAGCGCTGAGTAGCGCCTCGAGGTACTTGGCGTGCGCCTCTCCGAAGCGGCCCTCCTCATACAAGCGGTTGCCTTCTTCGACTTCGGACCGCCCTGCCTGAGCCTCGGCCGGCCCGGCGGCGACACCGGTCGACACAGCGAGTGCGATGAGCGCCGCCCGAGTCCTCATCGGAACCTCCCGGTCCACACATATTTCAGGCGGCGGCGGTCGGGAACGACCGATTCCGCCAACAACATCACCAACGCGAGCCCGAGAAAGATCTGGAACTGCTCCTCGAACCGCGTGACCTCCCTAGCCTCCAGCTCTCTTCCTTCTCCCCGGAGAATCTCGTTGAGAAGGGGGTCGAGCGCCCCCGGCTCTCCGGCCCGGAAATAGCGCCCGCCCGTTGCCTCGGCCACCCGCATCAAGGTCGCTTCGTCCAGTCGTGTCGTTACGACGTTGCCGTCCTCGTCGCGCTTGAACCCGCTTCGCCGTCCTGCCTCGTCGATCTCGGGAATCGGAACACCGTCGGTCGACCCGATTCCAACCGTGTAGATGTTCACGCCCATCTCCACCGCGCGTTCCACGCCAGCCTCGACCTCGCCTTCGTGATCCTCACCGTCGGTGATCACGATGAGCGTGCGGTGCTCCCGGCTCCCTTCTTCGAACGCGTCGAGCGCCACCGCGAGGGCCTCCCCGAGATTCGTGCCCTGAATCGGGATCAGGTCGGGCTCCATGGCCGCCAGAAACATGGCGGCCGCCCCGTAGTCCACCGTGAGCGGGCTCTGCACGAAGGCATCGCCGGCGAACGCCACCAACCCGAGCCGGTCGCCATCCAGAAGGCCGAGCATCCGCGAGACCTCGAGCTTGGCCCTCTCCAGCCGGTTGGGCTTCACATCCTCCGCCATCATCGAGAGCGAGACATCGATGGCCACGACGATGTCCTGCCCCTGGCTCCGCACGGTTTCGACGCGGGTGCCGAACTGGGGCCGTGCCAACGCGAGCACGGAGAGACCGACCGCTCCGACCACGAGAATCCCCTTCGCGAGGCGTCCCCGCGGGCTGACCGAGGCGCTGAGCCGCCGCACCAAGTCCAGGTCGCCGAACCGCTCCAGAGCGTGCCTGCGGGCCCGCATGGTCGTCCAGAAGAACGCCACGATGACGGGGAGCACGAGCAGCCCGAGAAGGAACTCGACGGATCCGAAGCGAAACACCTAGGCCCTCCTCAAGGGAGCTTCCGGAGTAACGTCTGTCCCAGGCCCACCTCGAGCACGAGAAAAAGCAGCCCGGCGGCGAGCGGGATGTGGAACAGCTCGCCGTATCGCGTGAAATGCCGCACCTCGATCTCGGTGGTCTCCAGGTCGTTGATCTCCTGGTAGATGGCCGAGAGGCCATCGCTGTCGGAGGCCCGGAAATAGCGCCCACCCGTGAGATCCGCGATCTTTTGGAGTGTGGGTTCATCGACGTCGGCCTGAATGTTCGCGTAGCGACGGCCGAACACACCGTTGTCTACGGGCACCCGAGCCAGGCCCCGCGTCCCAGCGCCCACGGTGTACACCCTCACCCCCAATGCCTGGGCCATGCCCGCAGCCGTGATGGGGCCGATCTCGCCCCGGTTGCTCCGGCCATCCGTGAGCAGAACGACCACCTTCGACTCGGCCTCACTCGCCTGGAGGCGCTTCACCGCCGTGGCCAGTCCCATGCCTACAGCCGTGCCATCCTCGATCATGCCGACTTCCATCCGGCCCAAGAGGTCGGTGACCACGCTGTAGTCGAGCGTCAGAGGAGCCTGCGTGTACGCCTCGCCCGCGAACACCACGAGACCGATGCGATCGTTGGTGCGTTGTCCCACGAACTCCGCCGCGACGGCCTTGGATGCCTCCAGCCGGTTGGGTTGAAGATCCTCGGCGAGCATCGAGCTCGATACGTCCATCACGAGCACGATGTCGATCCCTTGCGTGAGGATGGTCTCGCTGGTGACTCCGGTCTGGGGCCGTGCGAACGCCAGGATGAACCCCGACAATGCGAGAAGCCTCAGCGCGAGCAGGACGTGCCTGTACCGACCCGTGCGGGCCACGTCCGCCTTCCGAAGAAACGCGACGTTGGAGTGTCGCAACGTCCCGGTCAGGCGGGCCCCGTGGCGCCACCGAGCGTAAACCAACGCGGGAAGGGCGATCAGGAGCAGGAGATACCAAGGGTCCTCGAACCGGTACATCACCCCACCCCCACTTCGATCAGCACGGGCTTCGGCTTGGTCTCGTCCACGATTCGGCGGGCGGACGCGAGCATGTCGAAGCACCCCTCGACGCCCGGACGGACCTTGGCGAACTTCACGAGATCACACAGGTCGAGGAACGACGCGAACTCGCCGAGGACCTCCTCATCGAGCTCGCGGGAGTCGAGTCCGGCGATCACTTCGGGTGTGGTCATCTCGAGCGCGTAGACCTCGAAACGGCCCTCCACGTAGGTCCGGATGATCTCGGATACTCGGATGTGGAATTCCTTGATCGCGCCCCGTTCCAGCAGGCCGGCCCCCTCCAACTCGTCGAGCGCCTCGTATGCATCCTCGTGCGGAAGCCCAGGCAGCACGACACGGCCCAGCTCCGCGGACGGCTCATCCCGGCCGCGTCGATACATCCAGTAGGCCAGAGCCACAAGACCCGCTCCGAGCAGAAGCCAGGGCAGCAAGGCCATGAGGCTGCGCGGAATCGCGAGAGGGCCACGGATTTCGCGGATGCCGCCCCCTTCGTCCAGACCAACGGTCTCCACACCGATCCCGAACGGGTCGGTCGCGAGCGCGGTAACCATGGAATCAGCGCCCACGACGTGAACCTCGATGCTGGGAATCTCGAGCTCACCGAGCTCGAAAGCCGCGAGCGACAGCCGAACGGCCGAGAACGTGCGGCCGTCCCGCCGCGTCGGCTGGAGGGTGACCGCATCCAGCACCTCGAACGGACTTAGGTCCAGAGAATCCGGCCACACCACGGTGGCCGCGGGATCGTGCTCCACGGTGAGCAACAGCTCCAGGCGTCCGCCCACAGTCACGGCCGTCGTATCGACCGAGGCGCGGATCCGGGGCTCCTGGGCGCTCGCCTCTCCGGCACCCACCCACACGCTGAGCGCCATCCACACGACCACACCCGGCACCCACCTCATCGAAACCGCCGCTCGCGTTCTTTGAAGAACTTCATGAGCGGGCGCTCGTAGGGCTCATCCGTCCGAATGTCGATCACGTCCACCTTGCTGCGCCGAAACGCCTCGTCCTGATCGGCGCGGGAGCGTGTGACCAGAGCCTCCCATTCACGACGAAATCGCCTGTTCGACGTGTTGACGAGCAAGCGCTCGCCCGTCTCGGCATCCTCGAACTCCACGTACCCGAGGGGTGGTAGCTCCACCTCTCGGCGATCCCCCATGCGCACCGCGATCACGTCATGACGCCGGCCGGCGACCGAGAGTGGCCGCGTGAAGTCGGGCGCCATGAAGTCCGACACCAGAAAGACCACCGCACGCCTGCGAACCACGTGGTTCAGGTACTCCAGCGCCACCGCGAGGTCTGTGCCGCGACCCTCGGGCTCGTGATAGAACAGCTCTCGCAACACCCTGAGCACGTGCCGGCGGCCTTTCCGGGGCGGCACGAACTTCTCGATACGATCGCTGAAGATGATCAGACCCACCTTGTCGTTGTTCTTGGTCGCGCTGAACGCCAGCAGTGCGCAGATCTCTACCGCGACCTCGCCCTTCATCTGGCTGCGGGTGCCGAAGTCACCCGAAGCGCTCACATCGACCACGAGCATCACGGTGAGCTCCCGCTCCTCCTCGAATATCTTGACGAACGGGGTCCCCGTCCTGGCCGTGACATTCCAGTCGATGGAGCGGATGTCGTCACCGTACTGGTACTCGCGGACTTCGGCGAAACTCATGCCGCGGCCCTTGAACACCGAGTGGTATTCGCCCGAAAAGACTTCGTTGACGAGCCCGCGCGTGGTGATCTCGACGCGCCGCACCTTCTTGAGGATCTCGCGAGGAATCATGGACCGCTCTTACGGGACCTCGACGGTGTTCAGAACTCGCGTGACCACATCCTCGGACGTGACTTCCTCGGCTTCCGCCTCATAGGTGAGCAGAACCCTGTGCCTGAGCACGTCCATGCCGATGGCCCGAACATCCTCCGGCGTGACATACCCACGCCGCATGAGGAACGCCTGAGCGCGAGCGGCTTTCGCGAGATAGATGGTCGCCCGAGGTGATGCGCCGAACGCGATCAGGTCCGCGAGGTCCGCCAGCCCGTGGGCGGCCGGCTCCCTCGTGGCAAAGACCAGATCGACGATGTAGCGCTCGACCTGGCTGTCCATGTAGATCATCTCCACCGCCCGGCGAGCGCGAAGGAGGTCTTCCGGCGTGACCACCGGAGTGACTTCCGGCCCCGTTCCGGTGGCCATCCTCCTCAGAATTTCGCGCTCTTCATCCTTGTCCGGGTAACCCACCGACAGCTTCAGCATGAAGCGATCGACCTGGGCCTCGGGCAGCGGATACGTGCCTTCCTGCTCGATGGGATTCTGCGTGGCGAGCACAAGAAAGGGCTTGTCGAGCGGATAGGTCGTGTCACCGATGGTGACCTGACGCTCCTGCATGGCCTCGAGCAGCGCCGACTGAACCTTCGCGGGCGCCCGGTTGATCTCGTCGGCCAGGATGATGTTGGAGAAGATCGGCCCCTTCTTGATCTTGAACTCCGATTCCCTCGGATCATAGACCAGCGTGCCGATGAGGTCGGCCGGAAGCAGATCCGGCGTGAATTGGATCCGCTGGAAGGATGTCTGGATCGCGCTGGCCAGCGTGCTAACCGTCAGTGTCTTGGCCAGGCCCGGGACACCCTCCATGAGTACGTGCCCATCCGCCAAGAGTCCGATCAAGAGCCGCTCGACCATGTACTTCTGGCCGACGATCACGCGACCGACTTCGTCCATCAGGCGGTCGACGAACGCGCTCTCCTGCTGGATCTTGGCCTGGATGACTTCGATGTCCGGGTGCGCCTGCGTGCTCCCCGGACCTTCGGTCAACGTCTCCATACGTCTCCGTGTCGTTGATGGCTGAATTCGGTCGGACCGAACGGTGATATTACACGTGTAAGATCGCGGAAGTGCGAGAAAAGGTTTACTCGCCCGGATTCTGACCAGATACCATGCAAGAAACGGCCGCCTCACTCAAGGGAGGGATGGTTCGAGCACGCCGCCTTCGGCATTTCTCGTCGACCCGCTCGTAACACCGTAAGATGTCTCCCACCTGTCGGCATCATCCAAGGAGAGTCACCATGCGGCGCGCGTATCTTCTCACTGCCCTCCTGACTTGCATCGCACTTCCAGCCATCGCCCAGGAGACCCCTTCCGACACCCTTCTCACGGTGGGCCACTACCTGGACATCGAGAGGGTCAGCGATCCTCAGATCTCGCCCGACGGAAGCCAGGTGCTGTATACCAGGGCGTACGTCGACAAGATGAAGGACCGCTTCGAGTCGGGGGTCTGGATCATGAACGCCGACGGTACCCGGAACCGGTTCCTGGTGGACGGGTCCGGCCCCCGCTGGTCGCCGGACGGAGCGCGCATCGCCTACCTGGCCGACGACGACGACGAAAATCCTCAGCTCTTCGTGCGCTGGATGGACGCCGAGGGCGCCATCACCCAGGTCACGCGCGAGACCCACGCACCCTCGAACTTCAAGTGGTCGCCGGACGGCCGTCACGTCTACTTCCAGCGGATCGTGCCCGGGAACGATTCTTGGGACATCGACCTGCCGGCGGCACCCCCGGGCGCCGAATGGACGCAGGCGCCGACGATCGTCGACAGGATTCACTACCGCTTCGACCGCATCGGCTTCCTGCCGGACGGCTACAACCACCTCTTCAGGGTGCCCTCGGACGGGGGAACCGCCCGGCAACTCACGCACGGTGACTGGCACGTCGGTGGAGGGTTCGTGGCGGGCGTCGGGAACGCGGGCTACGACATATCGCCCGACGGACGGACGCTGGTGTTCGACGGGCTCATGGAGGACGCCGACGGCAAGTACCGGGAATCCCACATCTGGGCAATGGACCTGGAATCCGGCGACGTGCGGCAGCTGACTCAGCGCAGAGGCCCGTGGACCGGACCGGTAATCTCTCCGGACGGGCGCTCCATCGCGTTCACCGGCTTCGACTGGACGTCACAGACGTACAAGACCACGCAGCTGTACGTCATCGGCATGGACGGCTCGGACATGCGGCTGATCTCGGGCGACCTGGACCGGGACGTGGGCAGCCTTCATTGGGACGAGGCGTCGGACGGCGTCTACTTCACCTCCGGCGACCGGGGCACGATGAACGTCCACCATGCGTCGATCGACGGAGACCACCGACAGGTCACCTCGGGGACCCACATGCTGTCCCTGTCGTCCGTGGCCAAAGGAGGGGTGGCGGTTGGGATTCGCTCCGCGCCCCACGACTCGCCCGACGTGGTGCGTTATCGGCTGTCGGACGGCGCGACTCAGACCCGCCTTACCGCCGTGAACGACGACGTGCTGGACAACAAGCGCCTGGGCGAAGTAGAGGAGATCTGGTACGAGTCCACGAGCGGCACGCGCGTCCAGGGCTGGATCGTCAAGCCGCCGGACTTCGATCCGGGTCAGGACTATCCCCTGATCCTCAACATCCACGGAGGTCCCCACGGCATGTACAACGTGGGGTTCAGCTATACGTACCAGAACTTCGCGGCCAACGGGTACGTCGTGTTGTACACCAACCCGCGGGGCAGCACCGGCTACGGCACGGAGTTCGGCAACGCCATCGACAACGGTTATCCGAGCGTGGACTACGACGACCTCATGGCCGGAGTCGATGCCCTCGTGGACCGGGGCTACATCGACGAGGACCAGATGTATGTCACGGGCTGCTCCGGCGGCGGCGTGCTGTCGAGTTGGGTCATCGGCCACACCACGCGCTTCGCGGCCGCCGGCGTGAGGTGCCCGGTCATCAACTGGATGAGCTTCGCGGGCAACGCCGACATCACGGTGTGGGGCTACTACCGCTACGAGGGCTTCCCCTGGGACAACCCGGACAAGTACCTGGAGCACTCACCCCTCATGTACGTGGGGAACGTCACCACGCCTACGATCCTCATGACAGGAGTGCTGGACCTGAGGACTCCCATGGCACAGACCGAGGAGTACTATCAGGCGCTCAAGCAGGTGGGAGTTCCCACCAAGATGCTCCGCTTCGAGGGCGAGTATCACGGCACCGGCAGCAAGCCCTCCAACTTCATGCGCACGCAGCTTTACCTCATGAAGTGGTTCCAGGAATACGCCAAGGGGAGGCCGGTGACGCAGTAGGATATCTGCGGTCCAACAGAGCACCACGAAACCCTCCCCCCGGCAGGCTGCGGTCTGCCGGGGGGCGTCACCGCAGCCACGTCGCCAGCAACCCCAGGCCGACCAGGATCATCGCTCCGCCCGAGAGTACGCCCGCCATACGCCCGTGTGGCATGAGCTTCTCCGCGAGCACGAAGCCCGCGATGAGTGCGACCCACAGCAGGTTCATCACGCCGCCCACGAAGAGAAGCCCCATCAGAAGCCAGCAGCATCCCAAGCAGAACGCGCCGTGCTCGAATCCCATGCGGAGCGCCCCCGAGGTGCCCGCGCGCCAATGCTCCGAGATGAAGTGGGCCGGGGACCGGCAGTGCCTGAGGCACGCCGCCTTGGCAGGTGTGATCTGGTATACGCCCGCCGCGATCAGCAGGCCGGCGCCCAATGCGGGGCTGGTCGCCACCATCATCGGTGACAGCAGCGCGGCGCTCTCGAGCCCCCACTGTGCCAGCGTCGCCAGCGCACTGAACAGGGTCCACATACACACGTAGCCGGCCACGAAGGTGGCGGTAGGGGCGACGAAACCACCCTCCCGTGCGGCCTTCCGCACCACGGCCGCGTAGACCATGGTGGTCGGCGCGACGCTGGGGACCATCATGCCCACCATCATCACGGCCCACATGAGGAACACCAGGAGCGCGTCGGTGAGACCCCACGGACGCATGCCAGCCATCTCCGCGGAGCCCGTGGCACCCGCCATGGCGGACGCGGACACGACCAGGTAGATCCAAGCGAGGGCCGTCAGTCCGGCCAGTGCGAGCGAGACGGCGAGGCGATCCCGCTGCGGTAGGGATGGGCGCGGCAGCGCCTCCGCTCCTCCCCCGGACGTCACGTCGAGCGGCGCTTCCATCCGGTGCCTATCGGATCACGCCGTCCTGGTTCATGTGCAGGATGCAGAACTGCCCGTAACTGTCCGACAGGTCCAACTCGATGCCGCCCTGCGACTTGGTCGATCCGCTCCCGATCTCGGCCACGGTGTACTCGAAGCCGTTCGGCAGATTGATGCGGGCGTGGTGCTCCTCTCCGCTATTCGCGTCGATGATCGGTGATCCCGTGGACTCGACCACCCCGTTTACGTTCAGCCGGGCCCGGCGCGCCTCGATATCGATTTCGAGCTCGATGGGCAGGTAGAGAGTGGGGAGCACCTCGGTCATCGTGCTGTTGAACACGAAGAAGTGGGTGGCCCCGGGGGCGGTCGCCTCTCCGTGAAGAATCTTACGCAGCGCCTCACGCTGGTCCGGGCCGGCACTCTCGTCGATGATGACCTGCTGCCGGCCGTTGCCCTCGGCGATTTCACTCGGCCAGTAAAGCAGCATCGCCCAGTTCAGGCCGTCGAGTCGCGTATCGTCGAAGTAGCCCTCCTCAATGTGGCCGGAGGCGACGGCCTCGCAGTTCCCATAGGTCGTGGGGGCATTGAACTGGCATGGGCATCCCCAGTCGCAGTTGCAGTTGCTGTACTCCACGCCGCGCATCATCCATTGGCTGTCCACAATAGCCTCCCTTGCTCACTTTCGTGTCGATGAGGGTCCCTCTATTCTTCCTTGGAGCAAAGTGTGCGGACGCCCGCCGCGAATGCAAACGTACTTTATGTTCGGGTGCACTAGGTCCAGACCATCTCGCCCTTCATGGAGCCGGTCCAACCATGACAAGACACTCGGTAGTGTTCCTCGCCCTGGCTCTCTCGCTGGCTTCGGCGGCTTGCTCGAGCACGGGGTCTACGCCGGGCGAACGCGCCCGCATCAATAGAAACTCGAACCTGATAACGGAGGCCGAGCTTGCGGACGTCACGCAACAGAACGTCTTCGACGTCGTACGCCGCCTGCGGCCCACCTGGCTGAGGATCCGCGGACGCGGCACGGTCAGCATCGATCGGGAGTCCACCATCCCGGTCTACCTCGATGGGATCCTGAGGGGATCCACACGCTTGCTGGGACGCCTCAGGCCTTCCGAGGTTCGGGAAATCCGGTACGTCGATCCGAATGACGCAGCCATACGCTACGGCTCCACCCATAGGGACGGCGCGATCATGGTGACGTTGAAGCAGTTCGGAGAAGGCTGACGGCTTCAGCCATCCACCCCTGCGTTTCCTACTCCGGACAATGAGGCAGCAGAGAAGGGTCACGATGGCGAAGACCAAGGGTCACAAGTGGGAATTCAAGGCACGATTCCGCCGACACGCATTCGGTTGGAAGTCTCAGCCCGCGATCAAGCGGGTCAGGGAAGCCGTCTCCGAGATCAAGAAGATCGCGCGCAAGGACAACACTCTCGCCGCCGAGGGCGCCGTGCTGTTCCTGGAAAAGGTCTCGCCCGCGCTGGAGCACGTCGATAGCTCGTCCGGAGCTCTCGGCACTGCGGTCAACAAGGCCATCGAGGCGCTCGTTCCCGTCATCGCCGAGGCGCCGGCCGATGCCAAAACGCGCGACGGCTGGCTCGAGAGGCTCTGGGACGCCTGCCAGGCCGACGACATGCCCTACATCGAGTTGCTCGGCGACCACTGGGGCGAACTCTGCGCCTCGAAGGAGGTCGCTTCGGCGTGGGCCGACGAACTCATCGGGACATGCAGGCTGGCCTGGAGTCCGGACCCAGATGTGAGGGGGTTCTTCAAGGGAACGACCCACTGCCTGAGCGCACTGTTCGCTGCCGAGCGTTACCCAGAACTCCTCGAGTTGGTCGAGATGGCCCCCTACAGCATGTGGCACTACCGCCAATATGGGGTCAAGGCACTCGCGGCCATGGGTCGGAAGGCGGAGGCGCTTCGTTACGCGGAGGGTAGCCACGGGTTGAATGACAGCCCCATCGCCATCGCCCGGGCCTGCGAGGAGATCCTGTTGTCGTCGGGTCTCGCCGATGAAGCCTACCGGCGGTACGGGCTTGTGGCCGCCCAGGCCAACACGCACCTGGCGCGCTTCCGCAAGGTGGCCAAGAAATACCCGCACAAGAGGCCGGCGGAGATTCTCGAAGACCTCGTCGCGTTGACGCCCGGTGAAGAGGGCAAGTGGTTCGCGGCGGCAAAGCACGCGGAGCTCTTCGACGAAGCCATCGCGTTGGCCAACCGAAGCCCGGCTTCTCCGCAGACGCTCACACGGGCGGCGCGCGACTTCGCCGAAGAAAGGCCCACGTTCGCGCTCGAGGCCGGCATCGCGTCGTTGCGCTGGCTGGTCGAGGGCTACGGCCACGACGTCACCAACTTCGATGTTCTGGACGCCTACTCGTTCACGATGGAGGCCGCGAAGCACGCCGGCCTAGAGGATCAGACGCAGCGGCGCATCCGCGACCTGGTCGCCCAGGAAACGTTCGGTGAGCGTTTCGTGACCAAGGTCCTCGGCCGAAACCTGGGGCTTTCGTGAGGGGAAGCAGATACCCGACCAGTGTGGGTGGTGAAAGCTCTGTCTGCTCGAGAGCTCGTGTAGGCCGGCGCGCCCTAGGGGAGTTCGTCCCCAGGCTCCGGCTCTGCCTCCGGCGCCTGAGACAGAACTTCGAGAAACGCGGCTCGGGACCCACGAGACGCCCGCGACTCCAGGTACTCGACGGTGTCTAGCGCAGAGACCTTTTCAGCCAACGCCGTCGCGATGAGTTGGTTGATCGACACACCATCCTTCTTGGCGAGTTCTCGTGCTCGTTCATGGAGCGACTCCGGGAGTCGCAGGCTCATCGTACTCATCGTGCTCTCTCCTCTAATTCGAGCAAGAACGCCCCTGGGCGCACGACCCTTATCCCGAATCGTGCCTCCACCTCTACGAAGTCACGCATGTTGTGTGTCACGATGAACTCCGCCTCGCTCTCCACCGCAACCTCTAGCACCATCTCGTCACGAGGATCCCGAAGGAACGGGCGCCAAAGAAAGTGGATCTCACGATGGTCCGCGACCTCGCAAACGTAGTCGACGAATGCCTTTACCTCAGAAGGTGCGAGGCCCGTTCTTCGCTTCAACGCCATCTCGTACTCCAGTACCAGAGGGACTGAGACCATGAGTCGGTACGGAGCTTCCGAACCCAGCATCTGGACCAGACGAAACGATGCGCCTTGGTTCGAACGCAGAGCAGCGACGAAGATGTTGGTATCGAGAACCACTCGGGTCATGTGGTATTATATACGATACCACCCAATGGCGCTACAGATCGGCGTTGATAGGCATGGCTGGCGTTGGTGCATGGCTCCGGATCAAGCTACCTGATGAGGACGGAACAGGATCAGGCGGCAACCACAGGACGCGGATCAGGGCAGTCGTCGTCCAATGACCGATGAGTTCGCGACGAGTGGTAGTAGGACACGTGGCCGCGAAGAACCCGCATGAGGTGCCATTCATTGAGAACGGTGATGTGGTCGAGGCACTCTCGCCGGATCGATCCGATCAGACGTTCACAATAAGGATTCTGCCACGGCGAGCCGGGGGCTCTTACGACTTCCTCGATGCCCATCGACTCGACGCGCCTGACGAAATCGGTGCCGAAGATGTGGTCACGGTGACGAAGCAGATAACGGGGCGCGGTATCGTAAGGAATGGCTTCCCGCACCTGCTGGGCGGTCCACCGAGCCGAAGGCGAGGCCGTGACGTTGAAGTGCAGGATGCGACGCCGGTCGTGGGACATGACGAGGAACACGTAGAGGACGCGGAACGTCGCCGTCGGAACCACGAAGAAGTCGATCGCGACGATGTCCCTGACGTGGTTGTCCAAGAACGCACGCCAACTCTGAGAGGGCGGGCTGCCTCGAGTTGGTCGGTACCGCCAGACTGTGGAGTCGCTTACTTCGATGCCGATCTTGCGCAGCTCGGCCTGGATCCGCGGCTTGCCCCAGGTAGGATTCGAGCGCCACATGTCGCGGATCAACTCTCGTACTTCGCGACCGTGGCCGGCCGAACCAGGACGAGTGCTCGGTGCCAACCAGGCCAGCGACGGCGCAGGCAGATCCAGAAGAGTCGGTCCCGGTCCTTGAGCCGTAACCTCGCGGCAGACGAGGTTTTCGCCACCCACACATATTTTCCAATGACCCGGGTGGGGATCGAACCCACGACCTACGGATTAAAAGTCCGTTGCTCTACCAACTGAGCTACCGAGTCTGCGTAAAACTACTCCGTCGGCGGCTGGACTCAACCCGTAACTCTTCACTTGTTGCTGGCGCCACTCACAAGCGAGATCTTTGGTACACCCCTATTGAAGGCCTCTTGAAGACCTTTCTATCGAGCGGTGACGGTGCATGCCTAACGCGCAAATACTCCTGATCGACGACGACGTCACCGAGCTGGAACGCTGTCGAGAAGCGCTTGCGGCCCTTCCCCGCATTTCGGTCGTCGCCGAGAACTCGAGTTCAGCGGCCGTGAAGCTTCTCGGCTTGGAATCCTTGGATCTCGTCGTGACGGACCTCCGGATGCCGTTGGTGGATGGCCTGGACATCCTCCGCGTCGCCCAATCGCTGGATCCGGAGATGCCCGTGGTGATCATGACCGGCTATCCATCCGTGGACACCGCGGTCACTGCGCTGAAGGACGGAGCGGCGGACTACCTCTCGAAGCCGGTGAATCTGGACGAGCTTGTGACGGTGGCCAGTCGATTGCTGGAGACGCGCCGTCTGCGGAGTGAGCATCGTTTGCTCCAGCGACACCTGAACCAGGACTATGCCTTCGGTGAGATGGTGGGTGTGAGCCCAGGCATGGCTGAGGTCTTCGAAACGGTTCGACGGCTCGCTTCATCGGATGTCGACGTGCTCGTGATCGGGGAGACGGGTACCGGCAAGGAGCTCGTCGCGAGGAGCTTGCACCGCCAGAGTGCGAATCGGTCCGGCCGCTTCGTGCCCGTCGACTGCGCCGCGATCCCCGAGTCTCTGATGGAGAGCGAGCTGTTCGGCCACGAGCGAGGGGCCTTCACCGGAGCGGACCAGAAGAGCATTGGGCTCATGGAGTTCGCGAACCAGGGCACGTTCTTCCTCGACGAGGTCAACGCGCTGCCCATGTCGATGCAGGCGAAGCTCCTGCGCTCGCTGGAGGAGCGGAGGTTCCGCCGCGTAGGGGCCAACCTCGAGATCGATGTCGACATCCGAGTGATCGCCGCCTCGAACGAGGACCTCGCTGCGCTGGTGGAGGAGGGCCGGTTCCGGGAAGATCTCTACTACAGACTCAACGTCGGAATGGTGGAGATCCCCCCGCTGCGTGACCGGGACAGCGACATTCCGCTTCTGGTGGAGCACTTCCTGGAGCACCACCAAGGGGCGAGCGACCGGCGAGTGACCGGGGTCTCCCCGGACGCTCTGAACGTGCTCAAGGCCTACTCGTGGCCAGGCAACGTACGGCAGCTTCAGAACGTGGTGCGCCGGGCCCTGGTGATGACTTCTGGCCCGGTGCTGACGTTGGAAGACCTCCCGGACGAGGTGGTGTCCGAGAGGGGGGACCGGGCGACGACGGGGCCCGGGTCGTTCTTCGACGTACGGGCCGAACATCAGGACCGTTTCGAGAAGGAGTACCTCGTAGGGATGCTACGCGAGTGTCTCGGGGACGTGTCCGAGGCCGCGCGGCGTGCCGAGATCCCCCGTGGCACGTTCTACCGTCTCATGAAGAAGCACGACCTGAACGCCGACGTGTTTCGGTTGTCCTGACAACGCGTTCCCGGCTCGGTCGTCAACCCACGAACAGAGCATCGACGGCGGACAGCAATTCGGACACGTCGAATGGCTTCGAGAGGAAGGGTGCCCCCCCCTTGATCAGGTCCTGGCGCCCCGATTTGTGGCCCGAGAAGCCCGATGTGAACAGGATTCGAACGTCGGGGCGCCGTGCCACGATCGTATTGGCCGCCTCTATCCCGTCCCCTGTAGTCGCGAGCGATACGGCTGTAGGTGCACGTGTCGTCCTCATGAGGAATCCGTCGTATCTATGCGCTGGAGCTCCCGCCTCCCGTCTCGATCACTGGCCTTGGTTCGAGGCCATCCGTATGGGTGGAGATCTGGCGGCGCAACCCACCCAGGCGTCGTTTACAGAATCAGCGGAGCGCCATTCGCGGTTTCCGGAGTTACCCGACTCGCACACCTCTCGTATAACTATGTCGTTTCCCGATTCCGATCCACGGACACCCCCCAGCACGGCTCCAGCGGACTGCCCGATCTTCGTGGTTGACGACGACCCGGCGATTCTGCGGAGCATTGGGCGAATCCTCGAAGAGTTGGGATACCCCGTGACTGTCTTCAGTCACCCGCAGGATGTTCTCGATGCGCTCCCTCACGAGGGACTGGCCCTTCTCATCTCGGACCGAGCCATGCCCGACATCGATGGTATAGAGTTGGTCCGTGAGGTGCTCGAGTCAGACCCCGACCTCGCCGTGATCATGCTGACGGGGGCCCCAACAACGCGTTCTGCTGCGGACTCCCTTCGATTAGGCGTCGTGGAATACCTGCAGAAACCGGTGTCGATGGACCTCCTCGGAGATGCCGTGCAGAAAGCTCTGACAGTGAGGAGTCGAAACATCCGCTCCCGTACGGCCGAAGCGTAATCTCCGCCCTTCTCACCAGTCAGTCCAGGGCGCAAATCACTTGCGCAGCGGGTCGGGCGACTTCCATCTTTCAACCGAGAGGGGAGGCATGAATGGCTCGAATTCTCGTGATCGACGATGAACCTCGCACCCGCAAAGCGGTGCGCCGATCCCTGGAATCGGCCGGCCATGAAGTCGTCGAGGCGGAAGATGGCAAGGTCGCCTTGCGTATGTACGCCGGAAATCCCACTGACCTGGTCATCAGTGATATCTACATGCCGCACATGGACGGCATCGAGTTTCTGATGCGGTTACACGAGGCTTTTCCTGAGGCCCGTATCATCACCATGTCCGGCGGAGGGCATTTGGCCAAGGAGAAGGTTCTGTCGGCTTCCAGCACGCTCGGTGCAGTGATCACGTTGGAGAAACCCTTCGGAGTGGACGACCTCCTCGCCGCAGTCGACGAGGCGCTCGGCCACGATACACCAGATGGCGAAGAGACGAAGACCCGTGACGGGGGGTCGTAGGTAAGCTCAAGGAGGGCTCCATGAGCCAGATTCAGGGAATGTTTCCCGGGGGACCGAGGCGGGAAGGAGACGCATCGGAGCCACGTCGCCCCCTGCGCTCTGGAGAGGACGTCGAAGCCTCGATCACCGATCACACTCTCGAGGTGAAAGCCAGTCGAAAGCGCCGGTCGATGTTCATCGGGCTCGGGTCACCGCCGAGGAACTAGCGGAGCAGCAGCGTGCGGAGGCCGAGGCCCCCGACTTCGATGAATACACAAAAAGCGTGATGGACGAGTTGTGGAAAATGGAGAAGGTCGAGGCAGTGAGGAATCGGCGCTGACCGCGGGAAGGACCCACAGGTCCTCGACCTGAGATTGCCGAGCCGGGCCTTGGCTCGGTGATCCCTCCGCGGCGTCGGCGTTCGTTTCTATCCGCCTAGCGAACTCTCCAAGTAGGCCAGCACGGCTTCGTGCTCTGCACGCAGTTGACCGATCATGCCGACCACTTCATCAACCGCGCCGCTCGTCGCCGCCGACTCCATTGCTTCCAGCCGATCCGCCAGCGCGCGGGCCTGAATACTGGCCGCCGCCGATTTGAACGCGTGGGCGCTCTTACGTATCGCCTCGGCATCTCGCTCCGCCGCGGCTCGCTCAATCGCTTGCAAGCGCTCGGGCGCGTCGCGCACGAACAGCCGAATAATGGTATCCGTACCGTCGTCTTCAACCCCGGCCTCGCGCATCGTCTGCCGGAAATGGCCGAGGTCCACCGGCGCCGCCTCGCCCGATGCGGGCGCCGGCTCTTCCCGCGCGGGTCCCCCCCAATTCTCCACGGCGGCGAACAGCTCATGGGCCTTGAGCGGCTTCGTCAGATACGCGTTCATCCCGGCCACCATACCCCTCTCCCGCTCACTCTCCATCACGTGTGCGGTCAGCGCTATGATGGGGACGTCGCGTCCTTCCGGCAGCCGCCGGATCTGTTCCGTGGCAGCGAGGCCGTCGAGCTCGGGCATCTCGATGTCCATGAGCACGACGTCGTACCGATCGCGCTTCACGGCATCCACCGCCAAGCGGCCGTTCTCCACGATCTCCACCTGGTGACCGCGCTTGCGCAACATCGTTGCGGTAATCTCCTGATTGACGACGTTGTCCTCGGCCAGCAACACGCGGAGAGGGCGGTGTGCCTCTCCGATGGAATGGCGCGTGACGAGTTCGCCGCCGACTGGAGAGCCCTCGGTGCTCACGCCGAACACGGTCGCGAGCGTCTCGAGCAGTTCGGTGCGCGAGACCGGTTTGGTCAGGTAGGCGTTCACGCCCAGCTCCCGGCACCGGGCGGCGTCTCCCGGCTGCCCCGCCGACGTCAGGATCATCAGCCTCGCATCAGCGAAGGCGCTCTCGCTCCGGATCACTTGCGCCAACTCGTACCCGCTCCGCCCCGGCATGTAGGCGTCGATGATCACCAACTCGTACGGACGCCCACCCGCATGGCCCTCATGCATGGCGTGCAAGCCCCCGTCCGTATCCCCCGCCTCGTCCACATCCAGCCCTTCCCGGCTCAGCATCTCCCGCACTATGCGGCGGTTGGTTGCGTTGTCATCGACCACGAGGACCCGCACGCCCCGGAGCCGGCCCAACTGCCCGGAAGCGACAGCGGGCAGCGGACTCGCCTCGACACCGAGTTCGATTCCGAACGTGAACTCGCTCCCCTTTCCCACCTCACTCGTGACCTCGATCTCGCCCCCCATCAGGCGAACCAGGCGTTGCGCGATGGCGAGCCCCAGCCCGGAGCCGCCGTACCGGCGGGTGGTGGAGCTGTCGGCCTGCCTGAACTCCGCGAAGATATGTTCGAGCTTGTCGGGTGGTATGCCGATCCCAGTGTCCCGCACCGTCACTCGTAGATCCGCCTGGTGGTCGCTCCTGCTCTCGAGCGCGACAGTGACCACCACCTCGCCCTGCTCGGTGAACTTCAGTGCATTCCCGACCAGGTTGGTCAGCACCCGGCGCAACCGGCCGGGATCTCCCCGCAGGCGATGCGGCACATCCGTGCGCATGTCGCACACTAGTTCGACATCTTGTTCGGCTGCGCGCACCGCCAGGAGCCGAACAACCGAGTCCACGACACCGGGCAAGTCAAACGCGATATCCTCCAGCACGACCTGGCCGGCCTCGATCTTCGAGAAATCGAGGACGGCGTCGATCACCTCGAGCAATGCCCCCGCCGAGCTTTCGGCAACGTCCACGAAGCGCCGCTGCTCGGGCGTGAGATCGGTGTCCACCAGCAGTTGCAGCATGCCCAGGACGCCGTTCATCGGGGTGCGGATCTCGTGACTCATCGTGGCCAGGAACTCGTCTTTGAGCCGTGCAGCCGTCTCGGCTGCATCGCGAGCCTGGACCAGATCCTCCGCCTGAGCCTCCAGGTCGCGCACCGCCTTCTCGAGGGCCGCCGCCATCACGTTGATCGACGAAGCCAACTGTCCCATCTCGTCCCTGGTATCGAGGGCGATCCTCCAGTCGAGCTCCCCCCCCGGCCCGATTCTCTCGACACCGGTCGTCAGCACCACCATGGACCGACGGACCGACCTATTCAGCGAGATGCCAAGGACCCCGAACACAAGTACGCCGATCCCGAAACCCCAGAGGATCACTCCTTCCATCAGGTGGGTGCTCGTCTCCGACGCGGTTTGCCGTTCCAAGAGCAGACGCCGCTCCTCGGCCTCCATCTCAGCGATCACCGCACGCACCCGGTCCATGATCTCCTTGCCGGTGTCCATCAGTACGAGTTCAAGCGCCGCATCAAACCCAATGGTCCTGCGGAGCTCGATGGTCTCCCTGAGCTCGGCTCGCTTCGCCGTTAGCAGCGGTGCGAGGCTGTCCAGCCGCTCCTGTTGGTCGGGGTTGTCGGACGTCAGCGCCCTCACCGAAGCCATGACACTGTCGAGCGCGCTGAGCGCCGCGATGTAGGGTTCCAGGTACTGCTCCGCGCCCGTAATCAGGTAGCCGCGCTGGCCCGTCTCGAGGTCCGTCGCTATGGACAGCACCCGGGCGAGCTCCGTCAGGACTTCGTGGGTGTGTTGCTCCCACTTCTCGTTTTCAAGCAGTTGGTTCGTGGTCCGGAACGACATAATCCCGATGACGCCGAGCAGGACGAGCGCCAGCACGAAGCTGGCGAGCACACGGTTCACGATCGACATTTCAGCTCCCTGTGTGGCACGTGGCTTCGAGTCCCCGTTAGCTCAATCCCCTAGCTTCCCACACGCCTCAGCGCCGCCTTGATGCGGGCGATGAAACGCGGCGGATCGATTGGTTTGCGGATGTAGTCGTCCGCGCCTTCCTCCATCAGCTGAGCTTCCGCCTCGTGCTGTTGCGACCCGGTGAGAATCACCACCGGCAGCCCGGCGGTCGCCACCGAGTTGCGCACGCGCCGTAGCACCTCACGTCCACCGAGCTTCGGCATGGCGAGATCGAGCACCAAGAGGTCGTATTGCTGGCGCTCGCCCAAACGCTCCATTGCAGCGGCTCCGTCGCCCACCTCGGAGACGCGAAGGTCGTTGCTCTCCAGCAACTTTCGCGCTAACGCCCGGGTCACCGGATCGTCATCAACCAGCAGGACGTGCGGTGTGGCAGCCTCACCTTCGGCAACTTCCTCGACCGACTCGCCAAACACACGATCGATCTCGGTCAGGGTGGTGGTGCCATCACGGACCCGCTCGAGAGCGGCTTCCCGCATGGGACGCATGCCGCCGGCGACGGCGGCCTTTGTGAGTTCGCGGAAGCTTGCTCCTTTGGCGATCTGCTCAGCGAGATTCGCCGTTACGGTCGCGATCTCCATGAGCGCATAGCGGCCACGATACCCGGTTCCCCCACAACGGTCGCACCCCGCGGCCTGCATGATCGGCTCCACGCCGTACTGGGCCGCGAGCCGCGCCTCCTGCTCGGGCAGTTCGGCGCGGTCCACCGGGCGTGCGCAATGGGTGCACAGGCGCCGTGCCAGCCGCTGTGCGACGACACCGCGCAACGATTCGGAGACGGCGGCCCGGTCGAGCCCGAGGTCGTGCAACCGGGTAACGGCGCCAACCGCGTCATTGGTGTGGAGCGTTGCCAGTACCAGGTGCCCCGTGAGGCTCGCCTGAAGCGCCACGTCCGCCGTCTGAAGATCCCGAATCTCACCCACCAGGATGACGTCCGGATCCTGCCGCAGGATCGCCTTGAGTGCGGAGGCGAACGTCACGCCCCGACGTGGCTCGACCTGAATCTGCGTGATCCCCGGCAGCTCGTACTCCACCGGATCTTCGACCGTCATGATGTTCACTTCCCCGGTCGCCAATTCCGCCAGGGCCCCGTAGAGCGTGGTCGTCTTCCCCGAACCAGTGGGACCGGTAACGACGACGATCCCGTCGCGGTGGGAGAGCAAGCGCCGCAACCGCTTGAGTTCCCTATCGGGGAGCCCGATCTGGTCCAGTCCACGGGCACCGTCGGGATCCAGAATCCGAATCACCGCCTTCTCCGAATCCCGCGTCGGCACGGTGGAGATGCGGAGGTCGTACGCGTGGTCGTGCAGGCGGATCCGGGCCCGTCCGTCCTGCGGCCGCACACGATCGGCGATATCGATCTTGCCGAGAATCTTGATGCGCGAGACGACGCGGTTCAGTGCGGTCATAGACATCGGCATGAACTGTCGGAGCACACCGTCCACTCGGAACCGCACCGCGCCGCCGCTGCGGCCCGGCTCGACATGCACGTCGCTGGCACCTTGCTCGATGGCCTCTTGGAGGATGAGGTTCGTGAGCTTGACCACCGGCCCGGCTTCGATTTCATGCACGGCTAGCGCTTCGGCTTCAGCCTCCTCCACCACGCTGAGCCCGCTGCCCGCTGCCTTTTCCAGGATGCCCAGCAGGCTCTCCACCGCACGGGCGGACGAGTACTTGCGGCCGATCGCTTCTGCGATCGCGCTCGGGCCCGCGACCTCGAACTGCGGTGTTCTGCCGGAGGCGAACCCGAGCGCCTGCTCGATCTCGATGTTCGTAGGATCGCTCGTCGCCACCACGAGCTGTCGGTCATCTTCGCGGATCGGGAACACGTGGTAGCGACGCGCGACGCGTTCGGGCACGAGCTTGAGCGCCTGGGGCGCCCCGCTATCGAGATCGGCGACGGCGAGGCGAAAATGTGTCGCGATATACCGGGCGAGATCGTCCTCGGACACCCCGCACCGTTCCTCCATGCGGGCCCACGCGTCGACCACAGGTATGCCCGGTTCGATCACGTCTTCTCCGGCACACCGGAGACCGGCGCGCTCCGCTACCGCAAGCAGCCAGTGCGCTCTATCCATCCTGGCTCCCCGAGCCACGGCGACGAGACTTGAGGGAACCGGGCCGCCCTTCGGGCATCGTAGTGCTGATCAGTTCGTAAAGCATTTCAATGGTGGCTCCGGCCCAGGACTCCAGCTGAGGAGCCGGTGAACCATGCGATGATCGCGGATCAGGCGTTCCATATCGAGGGCGGCCGCTACAGCATCCTAAGTGGTCGCTAGGACCTCCGGTAGGTAAACCCGGAAGGTCGTACCCTCCTCGGGTTGGCTGTCCACGGTCACAGCGCCTTCGTACCGTGCCACGATCCCATGGATCACCGCCAGGCCGAGGCCCGTACCGTTTCCTTCGCCCTTGGTGGTGAAGAACGGCTCGAAGATTCGATCCAAAGTCTCCTGGTCCATCAAAACCATCAGCTCGCGGTCCGGATAGTCCATCTCGAGGCCGACCTTGTTGCCAACGACCCGCTTCAACATCGGCTCCACGTCACACAGATCTGAGGACGGTCGGAACGTCGTCCCAGGGAAACGGCCCGGCAGAGATATCCGCCACGAATGTGTCCCCATTCGTTCGGCGGAACACGGTCTCGATCTGGCCGGTATCGCGATCACCATGATCCCGTCAGGCGAGAGGTGCATCAGCGCCTCGACTCGGGATCGCTCCGCAAGGATCAACCGGTGACAATTGAGCTGGGTGACGGTGCGGACCCGTGCACGTAACTCATTCGGATCGCAGGGTCTCGACAGGAACTCGTCTGCTCCCGACTCGACCCCCCTGATCTTCGAGTCGGAGTCGTCCAACACCGTGATCATCACCACCGGTATGTCAGACAAGCCGGGGGTGGCGCGGAGGCGCCGGTACACCTCGAAGCCATTCTACGCCGGGCATCATCACGTCGAGAAGGATGACGTCGGGAGCGACCTCCTCCGCTTTTTCGATGGCCTCGGGGCCGTTGGAGGCTGTGAGGAGGAATGCGGGCACCAGCGCAATGAGCTAGACCAGAATGCCGGCTTGTTCCGTCATCCAAACGGGTGCCAGGAATCCCCACCCAGCCGGCCCAGCAAGTGCCAGAACGGAGATCGCCGGTGCTCTGGCCGGGACCGGTCAGTGCGAGTTGTCGTCAAGCATGGGCCTCTCCTCCCCCGGACCGTTCGCTGGTGGGCTCTCGGCGACGCGATGGCCGATCTGGCATCTGGCGCTGTGGTCGACTGCTACCCATTCTTCATCTTTCCAATGGCCGTCACCTCGCTCCCGGTCGTGTTCGGAGATGAGATACGCCTCCGGGAGGTGTTCCAGAACCTCATCGGAAACGCGGCGGTGCCCACCCACCCGGGTCCGACAGGGAGAGTCGAGATCTCGTGCACCGATTCCGGGGAGATGTGGGAGTTCTCGGTGAGCGACGACGGCGACGGGATCGATCCCCGACACCACGACAGGATATTCATGCTCTTCGAGAGACTGCAGGCACAGCCCGACGCGGACAGCACCGGCGTCGGGCTCGCCGTGACCAAGAAGATCGTCGAGAACGCCGGTGGCACGATCCGGGTGCAGTCCGACGGTGTGCCCGGTGCGGGTTCGACGTTCCACTTCACCTGGCCCAAGAAAGAGGGGAACTCGAGATGAGAAAAACCGACGTGATCCTGATGGACCTGAAGATGCCCCGCATGAGCGGGTCGGAGTGTCTGCGGGAGCTGAAGGACGATGCCGACCTCTGCGTAATCCCGTCGTGATCTTCACGTCGTCGAGTGACGAAATCGACATACTCAACAGCTATCGGGACGGAGCGGCGTCGTACATCGTCAAGCCGGTCACGTTCGAGAAGCTCGTGGAAGCGATCGCTACCTTCGATCGCTACTGGACCCTGAGCGAGCTACCCTAGTGGCGACGGATAGCCCAGAGAAGCGAGAACCGAGAATCCTCCTGGTCGAGGACGATCCGACCGATCGGATGGCGGTCGAGCGCCTGTTCACGCAGGAGGCCCTCCCCTACGAGCTCGTGTGTGCCGGCACCATCGCCGAGGCCATGGAGATCCATCGCGAGCATCCACCCGATCTGGCGGTCCTCGACCATGGCCTCCCCGACGGTACCGGACTCGAGCTGCAGGCCCTGCTGGAAGGCATCCCGTGCGTCTTCATCACCGGCCAGGAGGACGTTTCCATAGCGATCGAGGCCATGAAGGGGGGTGCCTACGATTTCCTCGTGAAGGATACCGCACGGACCTACGTGGAGTTGCTGCCTCCGGTGATCGAGAAGGCGCTCGAGCTTCACAGGCTCAGAGAGCAGATACGGCGGCACACCGAGGAACTCGACGACCTGGTCGTCGCACGCACGAGGGAGCTGGAGAAGGCCAACGAGCGTCTACGCGAGGAGATCACCGAGCGCGCACGGGCGGAGAAGGCGTTGCGCGCGAGTGAGTTTCAGCTCGCGGAATCGCAGAGAGTTGCCGGGCTGGGTTCATACTCTCTGGATATTCCCAGCGGCACCTGGAGCAGCTCCTCTGTCCTGGATGAGGTCTTCGGTATCGGCGTAGAGTATCCGAGGGACCCGCAGGGCTGGCTTGAGATCGTCCATCCGGACGATCGATCAATGATGCACGACTATTTCGCCACGAATGTTCTGGCGAACCATGAGCGCTTTGACAAGACATACCGCATCAAAAGAGTAAAGGACGGGGCTGAGCGGTGGGTGCACGGTCTGGGTGAGATGGGTTTTGACACCGACGGGAACCCCGTGCGGATGTTGGGGACCATCCAGGACATCACCGACCGCAAGCAGGTGGAAGACGCGCTGCGTGAGAGCGAGGCGAGGGCTCGGGCACTGCTGGCCACCGTGCCGGACATGATGTTTCAGATCCGGCGAGATGGCACGTACCTGGAGTACATGCCCGGACGAGGCATGGAGCCCTTCGCCTCCCCTGAGGACTTCCTCGACAAGACGATCTCGGACGTGATGCCGGCCGATCTGGCCGAGCGCATGATGCAGGACGTTGGACGGGCGCTGGAGACCGGCGACGTCGTGGAGCACGAGTACGAGCTGCCCATGGGCGATGATCTCCGGAGCTACGAGTACCGTCTGGCTTCCTGTGGGGAGGACGAGGTGTTCGCCCTCGTTCGCGACATCACGGAGCGCAAGCGAGCCGAGGAGGCGTTGCACAGGAGTGAGGCTCAACTCGCGGAATCGCAGAGAGTTGCCGGGCTGGGTTCATACTCTCTGGAGATTCCCAGCGGCACCTGGAGCAGCTCCTCTGTCTTGGATGAGGTCTTCGGTATCGGCGTAGAGTATCCGAGGGACCTGCAGGGCTGGCTTGAGATGGTCCATCCGGACGATCGATCAATGATGCAAGACTATTTCGCTACGAATGTTCTGGCGGACCATGAGCGCTTCGACAAGGCATACCGCATCAACAGAGTAGAGGATGGGGCTGAACGGTGGGTGCACGGTCTGGGTGAGCTGGGTTTTGACACCGACGGGAACCCCGTGCGGATGGTGGGGACCATCCAGGACATCACCGAGCGCAAGCGCGCCGAACGTGAGATTTTGGCCGTTCGCGACCGACTGCAACTCAGCATCGACCGGATGCCGGTGGGCTATATCCGGTGGGATACGAACGGAAAGGTGACCCACTGGAACCCCGCAGCGGAACGGATCTTCGGCTTCACCAGCGAGGAAGCGATCGGCAGGACGCTGCTCGAACTCGTCGTGCCGGAGGAGGTCCGTCCGGCGGTGGCCGAGGTGTTGGACAGGCTCGTCGCTGGTGAGGAGGCCTCCTATACGGAACCCGGAAACAACCTTCGCAAGGACGGTTCGGTCATATCCTGCCAGTGGTTCAACACACCGCTGATCGAGGCGACGGGTGAAGTGTCCGGAGTGCTCTCTATGGTGCTCGACGTAACGGAGCGCCAGCTGGCTGAAGAGGCGCTGCGGGAAGCGAACACCATCATCAACCTCAGCCCGGCGGTGGCTTTCCTGTGGAAGAACCAGGAAGGCTGGCCTGTTCAATATGTGTCCAGGAACGTGAAGGAGTTGTTCGGCTACACCGCCCAAGAGTTCATGGCAGGCGACGTATCCTACACCAGCGTCATCCACGCCGACGATCTGGAAACAGTGCGTGAACAGGATAGGACATACTTCGAAGAGAAGAGTAGAGACGAATTCAGCCAAGAGTACAGAATCGTCACCAAGGACGGACAGGTAAGATGGATCGACGACCGCACGCGGATGCGGAGAAATGAAGAAGGTGAGGTCACGCACTATCAGGGCGTAGTCCTCGACATCACCGACCGCAAGCGGGCGGAAGAGGAGCTACGCCGAAACGAAGTCATTGTCGCCAGTTCCTCAGACATGCTCGCGCTGTTGGACAAGGACTACACCTACCTTGCGGCGAACTCGGCCTACCTGAAAGCATTCGGGATGACGCGTGACCAACTGGTCGGGAGTACGGTGAGCGAGGTGTTTGGGGAGGAGTGCTTCAAGGGGGTCATCAGGCCCCATGCCGACCGTTGTCTGGGCGGTGAGAGAGTTCACTTCCAAGAGTGGTTTGATTTCCCTGTTTCAGGGAGAGTCTATATGGACGTCAGCTACTATCCGTATGTTGGCGCTGACAACGAAGTCAGAGGGTTCGTTGTCGACGCGCGGGACATCACCGAGCTCGAGGCGGCGCGGACGAAGCTGCGCGAGATGAACGTCGCGCTCGAACACCTGGTCGAGGCGCGCACCGAGCAGCTGGTGGCGGCCAACGAGGAGCTGGAGGCCTTCGCGTACTCCGTATCCCACGATCTGAAGGCCCCGCTTCGTGCGATCGACGGGTACTCGGCAATGTTGGAGGAGGAACACGGTTCGTCGCTGGCGGAGGACGGGCAGAGGTTGCTGGGCGTGGTGCGCAGTAGCGCCCAACAGATGGCACGTCTCATCGATGACCTTCTGGCGTTCTCGCGCATCGGACGGGTCGAAATGGTGATCTCCGATGTGGACATGCGGGAGTTGGCACAGGCCGTCTTCTCGGACCTCTTGAACGTCTCGAAGCTGGAGGGTGATCGCACGGTCGACTTCTCCTTGGGTGAGCTGCCGACCGTTCGGGCAGATCTCGCGCTCATGCGGCAGGTCTGGGCGAACCTGCTGGACAACGCGCTCAAGTTCACCGGAGGTAGAGAGGTGGCCCGCATCGAGGTCGACTGTCAGGAAGAGCCCGACCACTGGGTCTTCCGTGTTCGGGACAACGGTGCGGGCTTCGACATGGAATACGTGGACAAGCTCTTTGGTGTGTTCCAGAGGCTGCACTATCAAGAGGAGTTTCCGGGGACGGGGGTGGGCCTGGCCACCGTCCAGCGCATCGTCCGGAGACATGGGGGAGAGGTGTGGGCCGAAGGCGAGGTCGACGCGGGCGCCACGGTCTTCTTCCGGCTTCGCCGCACCTCGGAAGTGACGTGAACGCAACCCGGACCGATGTCCTCATCGTCGATGACAACGCGCAGGATGCGGAGCTGGTCGTCGATGCCCTGCGGAGACGCCTGCCGGGCATGACCACGCTCGTGGTTAGAGACGGGGCGGAAGCCATCGCGATCTTCGAGGATCGTCCGGCCTCAGCAGCGCCTCGGGTAATCCTCCTGGACCTGAAGATGCCGAAGGTCGATGGCTTCGAGGTGCTCCGACGTGTCAAAGGGGATGCCAAGACCCGCTCGATTCCCGTGGTCGTGCTGACCTCGTCCGCCCTGAAGAGCGATGTTCAGCTCGCGTACTCGCTCGGGGCAAACAGCTACGTCGTGAAGCCGATGGAGTTCGAGGAGTTCACGGAGACGGTGGGTCGTGTGGCGGAGTATTGGCTTCGTATCGATCGTGGGCCCCAGGGCGAAGGCGCTTGATCGGCTGCTGAAGGCTCTGGAACCGCGGGGTCATGATCGGCGGCCTGTCATGTCGACGTGACTCGTCCAGTCGCCGTGTCACATTCGCGTGACGCGACGAGCCTCTTCCGGACCTCCTGCCATCGCTGAAGCCCTGAGTTCGCGATCCATCCAAACGATTCTGCCGAAACATGTTACGGCGCTCGGAGCGCCGCTTCCGCCCGATCGGTTGCTCTTGGCACGAGTCGTGCCTTTTGCGGTGGACGTAGAACAACGTTCTCACCCAGATGAGAGCCCGACTCGTGCTTACTACTACTGAGCAGTCGTCACCGGGGAACTCTCTCGAGCGTCCACGCACCCACGTAGAGACCGTCCTGGTGCTGGAAGATGACGATTCCTTCCGTGCAAGCGCGGTCCTCGTCCTCGAGCGACTCGGCTACAGCGTCGTTTCCGCCAGGGATCCCGAGGGTGCTCTCCGGGCAGTCCTCGACGCGCCCATCGATCTGGTCCTCACGAACGTTGAATTGCCGCTCATGAATGGCCCAGACCTGTCGCACACCATCGCCGCACTTCGGCCGGGGACTCACTTCATCTTCATGTCGAGCCTCAGCGAGAAGGAGTTGGGGGAGCTGTATGGTCTTTCCACATCTTCGGTCGACTACCTCGCGAAGCCTTTCGGGGCGGTCGAGCTCGGCAGGCTTGCGGCAAGCGTGCTGGGTAACGAACGGGGGTGGGCCGGTGGCCGGGGGCGCAATCGGGAGACGGTCCTGGTGGTCGATGACAACCAGTTGGTTCTTACTTCCACTCGCAAGCTGTTGGCCACGGCCGGATACCAGGTTTTCACGGCCGCGACACCCGCTCAAGCCCTCGAGCTCTTCACGACGTACCGCTCACGCATCGACCTGATCCTCCTCGACATACTCCTGCCGCTGATGAGCGGCTTCGCATTGGCGTCGAAGATTTCCGAAATCCGAGCAAACATGAGGATTCTCTATATGTCCTCATGCGTAGATCGCCGGGCGCTCGAACCCGTCACACCCCGCCAGCTGATCGACTTCATCGAGAAGCCGTTCCAAGCCGGCGACCTGATTCGCAAGACGCGCGGCATCCTGGCCAAACCCCTTCCGGGATGCGGGCAGGCGTGACCGAGGTGTCGGCCGACTCCCCCGAAGCGTGAGGGCCACGTGAGCGCAACGCGGGTCGAGATCCTCATCGTCGATGACAACCGGCAGGATGTGGAGCTGTTCGTCGATGCCCTCCGGAGACACCTGCCTGGGTTGACCGTGCGGGTGGCCAGAGATGGGGCGGAGGCCATCAAGATCCTCGCAGATCTCCCAGCCTCGGCGCTGCCACGGGTGATCCTCCTGGACCTGAAGATGCCGAAGGTCGATGGCTTCGAGGTGCTCCGACGTGTCAAAGGTGATGCCAAGACCCGCTCGATTCCCGTGGTCGTGCTGACCTCGTCCGCCCTGGAGAGCGACGTTCAGCGGGCGTACTCGCTCGGCGCCAACAGCTACGTCGTGAAGCCCATCGGGTTCGACGAGCTCACGGAGACGATGGGTCGCGTGGGCGAGTATTGGCTTCGTATCGATCACAGGCCCCAGGCCGAGGATGCTTGAACGGCTGCTGAACACTCCGGAATCGGCGGTCACGATCGGGGGCCTGTCATGTCCCCGCGACTCGTCCCGTCGCCGTGTCACATTCGTGTGACGCGACGAGCCTCTTCTGGACCGGGTGCCATCGCTGAAGCCCTGAGGCCGCGAGCCATCCAAGCGGTTCTCCCGCAACATGTTACGGCGCTCGTAGCTTCGCTTCCGCCCGATCGGTAGGTCGTGGCACGCGTCGTGCCTTCGCCGGTGGACGTGGACAACCTCCTCACCGACATGGGAACCGAGACATTGGAGACCGAGCATATGGATTGCGTGAGCGCCGCACCCGGGGTGGAGACTCGAACTCGAGTCCTGATCGTTGAAGACATGCCATGGGACGCCGAGCTCATGCTTCACGAGCTCGTTCGCAGTGGGCTCGAATGCGTCACCCGCCGTGTGGAAGTCGAGTCGGAGTTTCGCGAGGCGCTGGAGGAGTTCAAACCCGACATCGTCTTGGCGGACTACAGCCTGCCCCGGTTCTCCAGCATGCGGGCGCTCCGAATCGTGAAGGAGTTCGGTCTCGATACGCCCGTGATCCTCATCTCGGGCACGGTGACCGAGGAAGTCGCCCTCCAATGTCTTCAGGCCGGTGTCGCCGACTACCTGCTGAAGGACAGCCTCCTCCGTCTGGGGCCCGCGGTGAAAGCCGCGCTCGAGAGCGCCCGGATTCGACGCGCGCGCAGGCAGGCCGAGGATGAGCGGACATCGATTGAAATGAGATTGTCCGCGTTTGCGGACTCCACCGCCGACGCGATGATCGTGTCGGACGCGGCCGACCGGATCCGTTTCTGGAACCGTGCCGCGACCTCCATTTTCGGCTTTTCCGCAGACGAGATACTGGGCGAGCCCTTGATCACAATCGTGCCCGAGCAACTCCGCGCACAGCACGAAGCCGACATGAACGCGGCCGCGAGTGGTGGGCGGTTGGCTTCGCTGAGCCAGACACGTACGATAGGCCTCCACAAGAGCGGAGTCGAGGTTCCGATCGAGCTCACTCGGGGTTCCTGGGACGAGGGTGGAGAGAGGTTCGTTTCGGCTGTCGTACGGGACATCACCGAGCGAGTGGAAGCCGAGGAGCGACTCCGCGCGTCGACGGAGTACTATCGAGCCATCCTGGAACACCTGCCGGTCGTGACGTACGAGGCCTCCGTGGATGAGCCCACCTCCATGAGGTGGTTGAGCCCGCAGATCGCGGACCTGTTGGGGATCCCGGCTGACCGGCTCGACGACCCGGAGTTCTTCTTCGAGCGAATCCACCCGGACGATCGCGACAGGGTGAGGAAGGCTGCATGGGCCGCGCGCGACTCCGGCTCGCTGGATATCGAATACCGGATCTCCCATGAGGATGGGCGCTTCCTCTGGATCAGGGACCGTGCGGTCGTCGGTCCGTCGATGTCGAACGACGACTCTCACGTGGTTCGAGGCGTCCTCTTGGATGTCACGACAGCCAGAGAAAGCGAACGCAAACGCACCCTTCTCAGTGCGGTGGTGGAACAGTCCTCTAGTTCCGTGATCATCACGGACACGGAGGGGAACATCCAGTACGCCAACCCGGCCTTCGAGACCATCACCGGATACAGCAGAGAAGAGGTGATCGGCCAAGCCCCACGGCTCCTTAGCAGCGGCCGGCACCCGCCCTCCTTCTACGAGGAGATGTGGGCCGAGCTCACGGCGGGGCGCCCGTGGACCAGAGACTTCGTGAACCGCCGGAAGGACGGGACCGAGTACCACCAACTGTCTACCATCTTCCCCATCCAGGACGCCGAGGGTCGAACCCAGAACTTCGTGGGCATCGGGCGAGACATCAGCAACGAACGCGCCCTCGAGCAACAGCTTCGCCAGGCACAGAAGATGGAGGCTGTGGGGGAGCTGACGGGTGGCATCGCCCATGACTTCAACAACGTTCTCGCGGCGATCCTCACCAACGCTCAACTCCTGGCGATGGAGCTGCCTCCCGAGGCGGTCGATATGAGGTCCGAGGTGCGGGATATCGAAAGCGCCGCGAGGAGCGGAGCGGACCTGATCAAGAGGCTCATGGTCTTCTCACGCGACGAGTACCTCGAACTCGAGGTCGTCGACCCGTCGGAGATTCTCACAGACACCGTAGCACTCCTCAAACGTCTCCTCCCGGAGAACATCGAGTTGACTCTACAGGAAGCCCACGCCGGGGCGTTGATCAACGTCGATCGGAGCGGCATCCAGCAGATTCTCTTGAATCTCGCGACGAACGCTCGTGACGCGATGCCCGAAGGAGGCACGCTGGTGATCTCGACCTGCGTTACGGGCGCCGAGACCGGACGGACCGAGTCGGATGGCGAGCCACGGGTCGAGATCGCTGTTCGGGACACGGGAATCGGAATGGACGAGGAGACCCTTGAACGGGCCTTCGAGCCGTTCTTCACCACAAAGGATCGGGGCAAGGGGACCGGCCTCGGTCTGGCGATGGTCCATGGGCTCGTACGCCGGCACGGCGGCACCACCCGAGTCGCCTCCGAGCCTGGGCTCGGTTCGACGTTCACGATCAGTCTCCCCGTGGCGGGGCCCGACGAAGACGAACAGAGCCCCAGGAAGACAGCGGCTCCCCGCAGCGAACCGGGTGCCCACTCCGGAGCCACGGTGCTCTTGGTGGAGGACGAAGATCCAGTGCGGCGTGCGGGCCAGCGCGTCCTGGATCGCTTAGGCTACCGCGTCCTGCTGGCCGAGAACGGGCGGAAGGCAATGGAGCTGCTCGAGGCGCATCGAGCAGAGATCTCCCTCGTGGTTACCGACATCATCATGCCCGAGTTAGGCGGGGCCAAACTCTACGAGGCGACCCACGACTGGGAGCCGAGACCCGCCTTCCTCTTCACGAGTGGTTACAGCCAGCCCGAGGTTGGAGGCTCCGTCTTGGACGCTGACGTGCCCTTCCTTCGGAAACCCTGGGATGCGACCGGTCTGGCCGAGGCCGTCCGGGGAGCGCTGAACGAGTCGCAGGACTCCGCACCAGTGGTGGGATCATGACACTCGAGTTGACGTCCCGAGATGGGGCACCGACCATGGCACGAAGCAGCTTCCCATCCCGTGTGCTCGTCGTCGACGACTCGGAGACCAGCCGTGACGCGATGCTGCGTGCCCTCGAGGCTTTCGGACACCTCGGGGAAGCCGCGGCGGACGGGCTCGAGGCCATGGCCAAACTCCGTCTCGGAATCGACCTGATCCTTCTGGATGCCGACATGCCGGGCATGGATGGGTTCGATGTCGCGCGGGCGGTGCGCGCAGATCCCGAGTGCTCTTCGACACCCATCATCATGGTGACCGGGCTCGATAGCCGTGAAGACCGCCTACACGCCCTGGAAGTGGGCGTGAACGACTTCGTCGCGAAACCGTTCGATCTCGTCGAGCTCCATCTGCGGACCGAAGCGCAACTGAAGCTCAAGGCGTCCTTCGACTCCGTTGAGAGGGAGCGTGCGGCGCTCGAAGAGGTGATCGAGCAGCGCGTCGCCGACCTCCGAACGGCTCTGGAGGATCTCGGCGCCGCTCAGCGGCGGACGCATCGCGCACACCTCGACACTGTCCGGCGTCTCGTGTTGGCCGCTGAGTCCAAAGATGTGGACACGTCTGCGCACATCAACCGGATCAGTCGCTATTCGGAGGTCGTCGCCCGGGGACTGCACCTGGCACCTCATGAGGTGGAGCTCATCCGCACAGCCAGTCCCATGCACGACATCGGAAAGATCGGCATTCCGGACTCCATCCTGCTCAAGCCTGGTCTCCTGACCTCCGAAGAGCGGAGGATCATTCAGGAGCATCCGGAGATCGGCGCCCGCATCCTCCAAGAGTCTGATGCGGAGGTGCTCCGGGTGGGTCACGTGATCGCTTTGGGACACCACGAACGATGGGACGGAAAGGGCTACCCAGCGGGTCTCGCAGGTCGGGAGATTCCGCTCGAGGCCCGCATCTGCGGGGTCGTGGACGTGTTCGATGCGCTCACGACGGACCGATGCTATCGCGACGCCCTCCCCAACGACGTCGTCTACGCGATGATGGAGGACGAGCGTGGCCGACACTTCGATCCGGAGATTCTCGACGTGTTCTTCGAACATCGACTCGAGATCGAGGAAATCCAATACGACAGTGAAACGAACGGGCGGTCGTCCGCTGGGAGCTGCGCGTCATGAGGAGAAGCGCGAAGTCACGTCCGTCGAACCGCGAGGAACAGGACGCTGCCCTGGGGCAGCGCCCCAGGGCGATCCCTCGGCAAGCCTTACTGCTGTCTCTCCTCACCCTGGCCGTACCCGTTGCGGGAGCGATCTACGCACCCGAGTGGCTGAACGACGACCGCGGCCTCCTGCTGTGGCTGACCCCCATTCTCCCCGCCTTCCTTCTGGCGTACTACCGGGGTTGGAAGGGCGTCGCCGTCGCGCTCGCGCTGGCCATGGTTTCGCTGACGGCCGGGAATCTGGCGTTCGTGATTTCCGGGCTCGAACCGCCGCCCTGGACGACGATGTTCACGCTGGTGGTGGTATATCTGGTTATCACCAACGGGGTCGCGGCGCTGGCCGAGTCCCTGCACCGCGAGCGGCGCGCCGCGGAGCGCATCGCCTTGATGGATCCGCTTACCGGCCTTGCGAATCGAAGATACGCCAACCTGCATCTCGACCGCGTGTTCGCTGCCGCTATGCGAGGCGGGACACTCGCGGTGGTCATGTTCGACCTCGACCACTTCAAGCGGGTCAACGACGAGTTCGGGCATGCTGTGGGTGACGACGTCATCCGGGCGATGGGCGAAGTCCTCGAGCGGAACACCCGCCGGATGAACCTTGCCGCCCGCTTCGGTGGCGAGGAGTTCCTGGTGGTGCTCAGCGACATCGACCCTGCGGCGGCCCTGGGCTTCGCCGACAGGATCCGCGAGGAACTCCGCAACATGGAGCTCCCGTGCGGTCGGGTCACGGTCAGTGCGGGCGTCGCCGCCTACGCTCCGGGCATGGGATCTGCCGACGTGTTGGTCGCGGCCGCCGACCGGGCGCTGTACCAGGCAAAGGAGTCGGGCAGGGACCGGGCCATCCTGGCCACGGTGGAACCCTCCAGAAAGATCCGGGCCGATGTAGCACAGCGCTCATTCGACACCGATGTTGAAGCGACCGTCCTCGTGGTCGATGACGACCTCCGGGTCCTGGGGCCGCTGACTCGCCTCGTGGAGCACCTGGGATACGAAACCAGATCCGCCCAAGGGGGCCGGGAGGCCCTGGCCCTCATCGAAGAAGCCGGGACGGCCGTGGACGTTCTCCTCACGGATGTAGTGATGCCGGACATGAACGGGCTCGTCCTCGTGGACGAGCTGACCAGGAAGGGCCACCACATACCCGTGATCTACATGTCGGGCCAGATCCAAGCCCAGGTGACCTGGCCGGGGATTTCCGGAAACGTCGCCGGCTTCTTGCAGAAGCCCATCGAGCTTGGGGAGCTCGCCGCATTGATACGAGCCGCCCTCGCCGTCGAGTGGCCGGCACCGGAGACCCGCATTCCTCACTCTGATCTCGGGGGACCGACTCAGACTAGCACATTGGAAGGAGTCGCCGCATGTACGGACTAGTCAACAAAGCAGTTCAGGACTTGATCGTGACGCAGTTCGGGCAGGACAAGTGGGAAGCCGTCAAGGAAAAGGCCGGCATCGACATCGACACCTTCCTGAGCATGAAATCCTACCCCGATGACATTACCTATTCTTTAGTCGGCGCGGCCGCCGAGGTCTTGGACCTCACGCCGGCTCGGGTTCTGGAGGCTTTCGGCGAGCACTGGACGCTCTACACCGCTAAGGAAGGCTACGGCGAGCTTCTCGAGATGTCGGGAAGCTCGTTTGTGGAATTCTTGCAGAATCTGGACAATCTTCACGTCAGAGTAGCCTTGAGCTTTCCCGAGCTCGAGCCGCCTTCTTTTCGCTGCTCCGACGTGACCGAGAACTCTGTGCGCTTGCACTATGAGAGCCACCGAGAGGGACTCGCTCCCATGGTGGTGGGGTTGTTGAAGGGTCTCGGCAAGAGGTTCGACACAACAGTAGATATCTCATTGGAGGCGAGCAAAGACCAGGGTCATACACATGATGAATTCCTGATACGCTTCGAGAAGAGGACATGAGTTCCATGCAGTCGCTCTCATGGTCGCCGCGGCAATTCGCCCAGGTGTTTCCCTTTCATCTGGTTTTCGACGCCGAGACCCATGTTCGGCAACTCGGGCCTTCTTTACAACGTTTGTTACCGGCCATCTCTGTTGGACAGCCCCTCTCTCGCTCCTTCCGGATCAAGCGACCACGTATGGAACTCGACTACGCCTCTGTGGTTGAGAATCGCCAATCGCTGTTTCTTTTGGAATGCCTCGGCACCGATGTGGTGTTGAAAGGCCAAATGGTGCCGATGGAGGGCGAGGATAGAATCGCATTCCTGTGTTCACCCTGGGTGACAGATCTGAAGAGTCTGAAAGGCATGGGGATTTCGCTCAGCGATTTCGCTGTCCACGATCCCATCTCCGATTACTTGTTCCTGCTGCAGGCCAAGGACACGACACTTGCCGAGTCAGCGAGACTCCAGGAAGAACTCAGCGCACACAGGGAGACGCTGGAGCTGGAGGTCCAGCAACGCACACAGCAGCTTCTGCGAGAAGTCGAGGAACGCGAACGCCTCGAAGAACGTTACCTGCAAGGCCAGAGGATGGACGCCCTGGGCAAGCTAGCTGGTGGCGTTGCCCACGACTTCAACAATTTGCTTCAAGTCATCCTGACTTCTGCCGGCTTTGTCAAGGATGGTCTTGCTCTGGATGATCCGAGGCGTGAGGATATCCTCGAAGTTCTCGAAGCCGGGCAGAGAGCAGCGGTTCTTACTCGTCAACTCCTGACATTCTCACGGAGACAGCCAGTCAAGAGTGAAGTGTTCGACGTCAACGATGTGATACGAGGCATCCATAAGATGCTTCGCCGGCTCTTGGGTTCGGATATCGACTTGTCGACACTGCTTGCCGACGAACCATGTCATGTCTGCCTAGACAAGAACCAGTTTGAGCAGGTCATCATGAATATGGCTGTCAACGCACGCGATGCGATGCCGAATGGTGGCAAGCTCGCGTTCGAGGTTGCCACCTCCCGAGAAGGCGCATCCTTCGGATGTGACGCATCTCTGAGGACCGCTGGCGGCTGCGTTCGAATCAGAGTCCAGGACACGGGCACAGGCATGTCCCGTGACATTCAACAGCATATATTCGAGCCGTTCTATACGACCAAGAGGCAGGGTGAAGGTATTGGTCTGGGGCTGGCCACCAGCTATGGAGTCATTGCGGAAGCTGGAGGAGAGATCAGGGTTCGGAGTGAAGTCGGCCAAGGAACGATCTTCGACATTTTCATTCCCCGCGCAGTAGAAGAGACTGTCCCTACCCAATCCGGGTCGGATGACGCGCGCCCGTCATTAGGGACGGGTGAACTCATACTTGTGGTGGAAGATGAACCAGGAGTGCGCAGGGTAGCGTGCCGAGTGTTGAGAGGACATGGATACGAGGTGCTGACGGCGGACAATGGCCGCAGTGCGCTTGCGTTACCGGAGACCCAGTTACGGTCGGTGCGACTGCTGCTCACGGACATGGTCATGCCAAAGATGGGCGGAGCCGAACTCGCGGAGCGTCTCGTGGAATCCCATCCAGGGATGAAAGTGGTGTTCATGACGGGGTACCAGAAAGGTGAGGCACGCATAGCCGGCAATTCGGACGTCCTGAACAAGCCGTTCACGGTGGACGAGCTCTTGCAGGCTGTTGCCAAGCATGTGCCTGCTCAGGCTCCTGAGCCCGCTGGTTCGGCCTAGATCTCCATCTCGAACTGAAGCCCCAGAAAGGTTCGTCGGTGATGGGGCGTGGGGCCGTGCCGATCGATCGCCTCGCGGTGCCCTTTGGTTCCGTAACCCACGTTGGTCTCCCACCCGTATTCCGGATAACGGACCGCGAGCTTATGCATGAGGCGGTCCCTGCAGACCTTGGCCAGGATCGAGGCGCATGCGATGGAGTGGATCAGGGCGTCGCCGTCCACCACCGCCTCATGCCGCCACTCGAGCGACCTCATGGGAAGGCCGTCCACCACGACGTGGCCGGGCTTCTCGGGCAGCCGCTCCAGGGCACGGCGCATCGCCCAAGCCGTCGCGACCAGAATGTTGGCCCGGTCGATCTCGCCGACCGACGAGGCGCCGATGCCCACAGCCACTGCCTTGTCGCAGATCACAGGGTAGAGAGCCGTCCGCTGTTCGGCCGTCAGGATCTTGGAGTCGGCGGCGCCTTCGATCCAAGTGTCGGGAGGGAGCACCACGGCGGCTGCGACCACTGGGCCGGCAAGCGGCCCCCTGCCCACTTCATCCACGCCCGCCACCCCTGAAACGCCGCGGCTCCAGAACCGTCGCTCATACTCGAGCCGTCCATATTCTTCCGGTTCCGGCGTATTCGCCGGGGACGTCATTGGGCTATCGCATGCGCTTTTCGCGAATACGGGCCGCCTTACCACGAAGCCCTCTCAGGTAGTAGAGCTTGGCCCTGCGAACACGCCCGCGGCGTACGACTTCGACACCACCCACCGTGGGGGCATGCAGCGGGAAGACGCGTTCGACGCCGATGCCGCCCGAGATCTTGCGAACCGTGAAGGTCTCGCCGGTACCGCTACCGCGACGGGCGATGCACACACCCTCGAAGACCTGGACGCGCTCCTTAGCGCCCTCCCTCACCTTGTAGAGCACCCGAACCGTATCGCCAGGAGCGAAGTCGAGCACGTCGTCCCGCAACTGCTCTTTCTCGAGCTCCTGAAGTAGATCTGACATCAATAACTCCTCGTGGTTCGGGCCCAAGGCCCCATTCATTAGAGACTGGTAAAATAACGTCGCCACAGGTGATGTAGAAGGGGTGGACGAGCGCTACGTGGTGCCCTTCCCCTGGGAGTATCGCTCATCCGTGAGACGCCTCGCCTCTTGCTCCCGCCACTCGCGAATGAGTGCGTGATCCCCGGTGAGCAGCACCTCCGGGACGGAGAGCCCACGATATTCGGCCGGGCGTGTGTACGACGGGGCGCTGAGCGTAGCCTCGTCGTAGAATGAATCCGATGACGCGGACTCGTGGTCGCCCAAGGCTCCGGGTAGGAGTCGCACGACCGCATCGGTGACGGCCAGCGCCGGAATCTCCCCACCCGAGAGCACGAAAGCGCCCAGTGACACCTGCTCGGTGGCCAGGTGCACGGCCACACGCTGGTCCACGTCCTTGTAATGGCCGCACAGTAGTGTCAGTTCAGGCTGGACCGCGTAACGAACAGCGTCGGCGTGGTTGAACGTCCGCCCCCTCGCCGACAACAAGGCCACGGGGCCCTCCGGCTCGAGCGAGTCGACCGCCTCGAAGAAAGGCTCGGCCTTCATCACCATGCCCGCGCCACCTCCGTAGGGTGTGTCGTCCACCGTCTTGTGCCTGTCATGGGTGAAATCACGCAGATCCAGAATGTTGTACTCGACCAGGCCCGCACTCGCCGCGCGCGCCGGGATGCTCACGGACAACGCGGCTTGGAAGAACTCCGGGAAGATCGTGACGATGTTGATCTTCATGGGAGTCGCCGCCTGGTCAGACATCGAGCAATCCCTCCGGCGGATCCACCACGATCAGCCGTTTCTCGGTATCCACCGAATGAATCATCTCGGGAATGAAAGGGATCAGCACGGTTCCGCCGGCGCCCTTCACCTCGAGAAGATCCGAGGGCTTGATCTCGTAGACCTCGACCACCTCGCCGACATCCCGGCCATTGATTGCCGTGACATGCATGCCCAGGAGTTCGTGGTAGAAGATCTCTCCCTCCTCCGTCGCCTCCACCTCGGCGAACGGCCTGAGCAGGTAGCGGCCTCGCAACGCCTCCGCCGCACTGCGCCCCTCATGGCCTTCAAAACGGATCAGGAAGCCCCTTCTGTAGCCGCGACTCGTCTCGATCCGCGTCGCCGCGTCGACGTCCGGGTTCAGGTTGCCGTCCGAGTCTGCCAGTTGCAAAACCACCCCGGCAGCGAACGTGCTGTCGGGGTGGTCGGTAAGCGGCCAGACAAAGACCTCGCCCTTGAGGCCATGCGCCTTGTTGATGTGGCCCACGACGAGGAACTCTGGTTCGCTGGTACTGCCCATGTGGTTAGCCCGCGAAGGACCCTATTCGGCCTTCTCTTCCTCGGCGGCCTCAGCCTCGGGAGTCTCCTCTTCGGCAGCCTCAACCTCAGCGGCGGCCGCAGCGGCGACTTCCGCGGCAGCCTCAGCCTCAGCGGCCGCTTCCCGCGCTGCCGCCTCGGACTTGCGGCGACCTTCGAGCCGCTTCTCCTTCAGCTCCTTGATCTCCTCAGGGCTGAGTTCACCAAGCGCGATGGTGGCATCACCACCCCGCCGGGCCTTGTTGAGCAACGATTTTACCGTGTCACTCGGTTGCGCGCCCTGTCCGATCCAGTGGTCCACGCGCTCCAGGTCCACAACGAGCCGTGCCGGATCCGACAAAGGCTTGTAGTAACCCAACGTCTCCACGAAGCGACCATCCCGAGGGGAGGCGCTGTCGGCCACCACGATGCGATAGTGCGCGAGCTTCTTCCGGCCCATCCGCCGAAGTCTGATTCGAACTGCCATAGTCCCTTTCCAGTCCTGTCTCTCCCGACGCTGGGCACGCGGCCCAGGCGCCGAATCAGAAGGGCATCATGCCCTTCATCTGCTTCATGAACTTTTGCGCTTCCTTGAACTGCTTGAGCAGCCGGTTGACCTCCGCCACCGGCCGCCCACTTCCCTTCGCGATCCGCGCCCGCCTCGATCCGTTGAGGATCTCAGGCCGCTGCCGCTCCGCGAGCGTCATCGAGAGGATGATCGCCTCCACATGCTTCATCCTGTTCGGGTCGATCCCGCCTGCCGGAATCGCCCGGGACGCCCCCGGTATCATCTTCAGGACCTGCTCCATCGGCCCCAGCTTCTGCACCTGCCGCATCGCGCCGAGAAAGTCCTCCAGCGTGAACCGGCCCTTGAGCATCTGCTTTTGGAGCTGCGCCTGCTCATCGGCGTCCATCACCATCTCGGCCCGTTCCACGAGGCCAACCACATCCCCCATCTGCAGGATGCGTCCCGCCAACCTGTCGGGGTCCGCGGCGTCGAGGTCGTCGACCCCCTCGCCGGTGCCCAGGAACTTGATCGGCTTCCCGACCACACCCCGGATCGACAGCGCGGCGCCACCGCGCGTATCGCCGTCCATCTTCGTCAGAATGACGCCCGTCAGGTCCAGCGCCTCGTTGAAGCCCTCGGCGATCCGGACCGCCTCCTGCCCCGTCATCGCGTCGGCGACCAGGAGTATCTCCCGGGGCGCGAGCTCGGCTTTCAGCCTCCGAAGCTCGTCCATCATCGGCTCGTCGATCTGAAGCCGTCCCGCCGTGTCCAGAATCAGGACGGCGCTGCCGGCCTTCCGAGCCTTTTCCAACGCCGCCAAGGCGACCTCGACCGGATTGCTCCCGGCCTCTCCCGCGTACACCGGCACGCCGATCTGGCCGCCCAGCGTCTGCAACTGCGCTACCGCAGCCGGCCTGTACGGGTCGCAAGCCGCGAGCAGCGGTTCTCTGCCCTGGCGCGCGAGCCGCTTGGCCAGCTTCGCAACCGTGGTCGTCTTCCCGGACCCCTGAAGGCCCACCACCATGATCACCGTCGGCGGCGACGACGCCCAGTCCAGCGTGGGCGGCTCCCCACCCAAGAGGTTCGCGAGCTCGTCGCGAACGATCTTCACGATCTGCTGGCCCGGCGAAACGGCCTTCAAGACCCGCTCGCCCAACGCCTGTTCCTGCACCCTCTCCAGGAACTCGCGCGTCACCTTGTAGTTGACGTCCGCCTCGAGGAGGACCCGCCGCACCTCCCTGAGTCCTTCCCGGATCATGGGTTCAGTCAACACCCCACGCTGCCGGAATTTCCCCAGGACGGTGTCGAGTTTGTTACCTAGCTCCTCGAACACTCAGCCCGCCCTCCGTGGCGTAAGCCCCCCACACCAGACTCGACCTGCACCCACTCTTCTCGATGACCCGAGCGCGAGCGGCAGAGCTAAATAAGATAGAGACAGGAGGATACGCGCTCAAGACGGGTTCAGTTCAGACCGATCGAATGATCTGACTGCGCTTGGTGCCCACCGAAATCATTTCAACCGGAGCACCCGTGAGTTCCTGAATGCGATCCAGGTAGTGGCGCGCCGCAGACGGAAGATCCTCCAACCGGCGGGCATCACAGGTCGATGCCTCCCACCCCGGTACGGTCTCGAGGACGGGCTCCACGGTCCCGAGCGACCAGGTATCCGCGGGGAACTCCTCCACTACGTCGGCACCGATGCGGTACCCGGTGACGATCGAGATTTCCGGCAGCGTGTCCAGCACATCGAGCTTGGTCACCGCCAGCCCGGTGAGCCCGTTGACCCGTGCCGAGTAACGCGCAAGCACGGCGTCGAACCATCCACAGCGCCTGGGCCGACCGGTCGTGGCACCGAATTCGCCACCAAGCTCCCTGACGTGCTTGTCCATCTCCTCGTCGAACGCCGAGGGCAACGGCCCGTTGCCGACGCGCGTCGTGTAGGCCTTGACCACGCCTATCACCCGAGAGATGGCCGTGGGCCCTATGCCCACGCCGGTCGCTGCGGCGGCCGCCGTGGTGTTGGACGACGTGACGAACGGGTACGTGCCATGATCGAGGTCCAGCGCCGTGCCCTGGGCACCTTCCAGGAGGACAGCCTTGTCGCTGCGGAGCGCCTGCATGATCTCCAGCCCCGTGTCGGCGGCGAGCGCCTGGAGCGCCTCGCCGAGGGACAGCGCGTCATCCACCGCACCTTGCAGCTCGGAGGAGTACTCTTGCCCCAAGGCCGCGAGCCGCCGCTCGGCGTGCTCAACCCCGGCCGCCACGAGTTCCTGCAAACGGGAGGGGTTCGCGAGGTCCGCGACCCGCACACCGCTCCTTCCCGCCTTGGACTCGTACGCCGGGCCGATGCCACGGCCGGTCGTGCCGATCTTCCGGGTGGCTTGGCATTCGTCGGCCTTGTCCAGGAGCCGGTGGTACGGAAGCAGCAGATGAGCGCGCTCGCTCACTCCGATACGGCCCTCCAGATCGACACCACGCGCTTGGAGCGCATGGTACTCCTCGAAGAACTGGACGATGTCCAGCACTACACCGTTGCCCAGCAGGCAACGCTTACCCCGGTGCAGGATGCCTGAGGGGATCTGGTGGAGCACGAACTCTTCATCGCCGACGTGGACCGTGTGGCCCGCGTTCGCGCCACCCTGGTAACGGGCAATGATATCGACGTCTTCTGCCAAAACATCGACGATCTTGCCCTTCCCTTCGTCACCCCACTGGCAGCCTACAATGACCGTGCAGCCGCTTGGACGCTCGGATTCGGACACTACGCTCGCGCTCTCATTGATGGAATTCGGAGTGGATCCACCGATCAGGTGGTCACAAGAAGATCCGCCTTCTCGAGGAAGCCCGCAACTGCCGCTCGGCCGCTGTCGTCGAGGGGATGAAGGGGCTGCCGAGGCGGTCCCCCACGAAGCCCCAGCAAGTCGAGACCGGCCTTGATCCCAGGCACACCTAGCCCCACCACGCCGGTGTGCAGCGGGCCGATGCGTTCCTGGATTTTGCCCGCCCCGGCAGAGTTACCCGCACACACCTCGGTGTGGATTGCGGCGGAGCCGGCGGGATCCAGGTTGGCCACGGCGAGAATGCCCCCGACGGCACCCAGGCTCAACGCCCCGTAGAAGGCAGCCCCACTTCCGGCCAGCACCTGGAAACCCTCTGGTGTGGCCGTGATCAGCTCGCCCAACAGTTCGAGGCTACCGCGGGAGTCCTTGATCCCCACGACGTTGTCGATCCGGGACAACTCCGACACCAGGCTCGTCGCGAACTCCAGCGTGCTGAGGCGCAGGGGAACCTGATAGAGGATCACGGGAACGGGCGACGCCTCCGCGACCGCCGCATAGTGGGTGATGAGCGCACGGTCGTTCATGGCGCCTCGGTAGAACGCGGGCGGCTGCACGAGTACCGCATCCACACCATTGTCGGCCGCCATGGCACACAGGTGAATCGTACTTCGAGTCGATTCGGCCCCGGTACCGGCCACGAGGATGCGGTCGTCTGGAATCACGTCGCGCGCACCCTCCAGGAGGCGGCCTCGCTCCTCTTCGTCGAGCAGCACGGCCTCACCGGTGGACCCACCCACCAAGATCCCACGGACGGGGTGGTCGAGCAGGCTGCGGAGGTTGGCGCGGAACCCGACCAGGTCGAGCTCGCCGGTGACCGGATCGAAGGGGGTGGTCGTAGGAACCAAGACTCCGGAGAGATCCAGTTGGGTCAACCTCCGAAGACCTCAATGTCGTCGCTCCCGCTGACGGTCCCGGCGCTGGTCTGTGGAGTCCCCGTCCCAAACACGTTCATCTTCAGGTCGAAGTCGTTCGGGTTGCTGGCCGCGGCCTTGGCAACTTCGAAGGAGATCAACTCCTCCTGGACGAGCGCGGTGAGATGCTGGTCAAACGTCTGGGAGCCGTACGTATCCTTTCCCTCCTCGATGAGGTCATGGATCTCATCCATGCGGTCCATGTCGAGAATACAATCGCGAATCGTACCGGTCACGACCATGACCTCACAGGCAACGACACGGCTCTTGCCGTCAGCGGTCGGAATCAGGCGTTGGCTGACCACGGACTGGATGGAGTCCGCCAGGCGCACTCGGATCATGTCCTGCTCCTCCGCTCTGAACACGGAGATGAGGCGCGACAGCGTCTGCACCGCGTTCTTGGTGTGCACCGTGGAAATGACGAGGTGGCCCGTCTCGGCAGCTTTGAGAGCCGTATCGATGCTGACCTTGTCCCGCATCTCACCGATCAGAAGCACGTCGGGGTCCTGGCGAAGCGCGGCACGGAGACCTTCGGCGAATGACGCCGTATCGGTGCCGACGTCACGCTGGGTGACGGAGGAGTTCAAGTCACGGTGCAAGAACTCGATCGGGTTCTCCAGCGTGACGATGTGCTTCTTGTAGTTCCGGTTGATGTAGTTGATGATGGCCGCCATGGTCGAGCTCTTACCGGACCCGGTGACGCCGGTCACCAGGACCAGTCCCCGCTCGTACTGGGCCACCGTTTCGAGCACCTTGGGCAACCTCAGGTCGGCGAAGGTGGGAATCTCGATCGGGATCACCCGCATGACGATCATGAACGTGCCGCGTTGCTTCAGGATGTTGACCCGGAAACGGCCCATGCCCGGAAGTCCCCAGGAACAGTCGTAGTCCGTGAGTTCGTCGATGCGTTCGCGGTCCTTCTCCAGCGGGATCAGCTTGATCGCGAGCTGGCGCACCTGGGCGTTGGAGATCTTCTGGTCCGTCAGCGGCACCAGCTCGCCGGTGATGCGGGCTCGGATGACGTCTCCAGCCTTGATGTGAAGGTCACTGGCGCCTTGCTCGATAGCGCGCCTGAATATTTCATTCATCTGTGCCTCCGGGCCGGGCTTTACCGGCAGATTCGACTCGACCTGAGCGAATTAACAACATAGCGCCGCCCAGGACGGGCTCGCCATACGAAATACCTTCTAGAGTCATGGAATCGCGGACCGCCAGTCGATTCCCATTCGTCGCCGGGCCTCGGCCAGCGTACCTGCCGCGATGGAGCGCGCGTGATCGGCGCCACGCTCGAGAATATCTCGGACCTCACCGGGGTTGGCTCGATAGTGCGCCGCCCGCTCCCTGAACGGCTGGAACGCATCGGCGATGCTGTCGGCCAAAATACGCTTGCAGTCCACGCATCCCCGTCCCGCCGTGCGGCACTGCTGTTCGATGTCCGGGATCAGCCCGGCGTCCGTGACCAGTTGGTGAAGAGTGAACACGTTGCATACCTCGGGGCGGCCTGGATCGTCCCTACGGATTCGCTGGGGATCGGTGACCGCGGTCCTCACGCGCTCCCAGATTCTGTCCGGCTCGTCCAGAATACCGATAGTGTTGCCGAGCGACTTGCTCATCTTGGCGTTTCCGTCGAGCCCGATGATCCGCCCCACCTCCGGGATGATCGCCTCTGGTTCGGGGAAGAGCTCACCGTACTTGGCGTTCCACCTGCGTGCGATCTCCCGAGTGAGTTCCAGGTGCTGCCGTTGGTCTTCCCCGACCGGCACTGCACCCGCGCGATAGATGAGGATGTCCGCAGCCTGCAGCACCGGATAGTTGAGCACTCCGGCAGGCACCGATTCGAGCCGCGCGGCCTTGTCCTTGTACTGCGTCATGCGCTCGAGGTCGCCGATGGGCGCCACCGCATTGAACAGCCAGGCCAACTCCATGTGCTCGATCACATCCGACTGTACGAAAATAGTGCAGCGCTCGGGGTCCAGCCCTACCGCCAGCAGACTGACCGCCATGTCGAACGTCAGCCGCGGCAACTCCGCCGGATCCGACTCACCCACGATCGCGTGCTGATCCACGATGGTGAAAAAGCACTCGTACTCGTCCTGCATGTGGACCCATTGGCGGAAGGCGCCCAGGTAGTTGCCCAGGTGAGCCTCGCCGCTGGGTTGAACCCCGCTCAATACCCTCGTTTTCTTCTTTGCGCCCGTCTGATCCATGCTACCGTGTCGCCGATTCGTGGATTTTCCCTGGAGTCCCCAAGAAGGGCCGTTAGTTTACTGCGGCCCTCTGGCAAGGAAAAGGCATGACGGAATTCTCGACGACCCTTCTCGCGACCGCCATCGCCGCGGCCGAGGCCGCAGCCGAGGTTCACCGCCGCCACTCTGCCCGCATGGCGCGAGTAGGCGTGTCGGAGGCATCCGAGAAGGGGCGGGCAGATTACGTCTCCACCGTCGACGTGGAGGCCGAGGAGGTGATCCTGGCAATCATCCGCCGGCGCTTTCCAGATCATGCGATACTCGCCGAGGAGTCCCACGCCGAGGACGCCGAGAACACTCTGACGTCCGATGTGCCCACCTGGATCGTCGATCCGTTGGACGGCACGGCCAACTACCTGCACGGCCACCCGATGTTCGCGTCTTCGGTCGCCGTGGCCATCGGCGGCCATCCGGTTGCGGGGGCCGTGGTGGCCGCCGCGACCGGTGAGCGATGGTCGGCAGCCCGGGGCTCGGGCGCTTGGAAGAACGGCCGGCCCATTCACGTGTCCACGATCGGGGCGTTCGGTCACGCCATGGTGGGCACCGGCTTTCCGTTCAAGGTCCCGTCAGCAGTGCCCGAGTATGTCGAACAGTTGGGCCGCGTCCTCGGCGCCGCCGGCGGGATCCGCCGCTGCGGGGCTGCTGCGCTCGATCTTTGCTACCTGGCCTCGGGCACACTCGACGCGTTCTGGGAGCTGTTCTTGAGCCCCTGGGACTACGCCGCCGGATGGATCATCGTCGAGGAGGCCGGGGGAGTCCTGAGCCGAGTCGACGGGTCGGCTCTCACAACGGTACCCGGTTCGGTGCTCGGTGCGAATTCGCCCGGTCTGCTCGATTCTCTGGGGGAGTTGGTGCGAACGTCGGACTGATGCTCGCGGGGGCCCTGGAGGACGTTTCCTCCAGGGCCCCCGCAGATCGATCCGCCGGTGATACGACCGGCTCAGTCCGCGGTCGAAATCTCGATCGGTCGGCTCTTGGCCTCAGGGAGCTTGGGAACCCGAATGCTCAGGAGCCCGTCCTTGTAGTCCGCGTGCACGTCGTCCACGCTCACCGTACGTGGCAGCTTGAAGGTCCGCTGAAAGCTTCCGAAACGCCGCTCCAGCACGTGATGCGTGAGGTCATCCGACTCCCCCTCACGCTCCTCCGCCTTCTCACCACGGATGGTCAGCACGTCGTTCTTCACTTCCACCGAGATCGCCTCTCTGGCGACGCCGGGTACCTCGATCGTGAACAGGAGTTCGTCAGCGCTTTCCTCCACGCTGACGGCCGGCGTCCAAGCGCCCGCAAGCGCCGTTTCGCCGAACAGTCGGCCGATGGAATGGGACAGGTCCCCAACCTCACGCCACGGGGACACGCGAATCGGTGTAAATCGAGTGAGTGCCATCAGAATCTCTCCTTTATTGCGTCGGGGCCCGAATGAGGGCCCTCCATCTGGGCTTCTGGAGGTCGAACAGATGCAGGAGCCGTGCCACAGAAATGCGCGCAATATCCTGCCAAGTCGGCTGATCACAACGAGTTACGAGACACAGACCATGCCTGAACCGCAACTTTACTGCCAAACTGGCAGCTTGGGCGGCACGTCGCGGCACCCTCTCGATCCACGACCGCTTTTCGGCCCGCTCCTTGCTATATTGCTCACGGGGTGCTACGCAGTGCCCGACTTCGTGGAATCAAGGCATCGAACCCGGGACGGATCTTGACCGATCGCATCGACGTGGGGGTGGCGGGGGCAACCGGCATGGTCGGAAGCCGCCTGCTCGGGCTCCTTCGAGAGCACCCGTGGTTCAGACTGGCCGAGGTGGGAGCATCGCAACGCTCGGCCGGGCGTACACTGGCGGAAGCGCTCCCACCGGAGGAGGCCCACCTTCCCGAGTCGATGCTGGCACTCGTGCTCAAGGACCCGGGCGAGACCTGGAAGTCACCTCTGATCCTGTCGGCCCTTCCGGCTCCTGTGGCCGAGCATGTGGAGGTGACGCTGGCCGAGGCCGGGCACGTCGTGGTCAGCAATGCCTCGGCGCACCGCATGCGGCCGGACGTTCCCTTGGTGATCCCCGAGGTGAACGCCAGCCATTTGGAACTCCTCGACAACCAGCCGTGGTCCGGCGCCCTGGTCACCAACCCCAACTGCGCGGTCGCGGGGCTGGCTCTGGCGCTCGCTCCGCTGCACCGCTCGTTCGGCATCGAACGCGTGATGGTCACGACGTTCCAGGCGATCTCGGGCGCTGGTCGGCCCGGCCCGGAGGCGGACGACTTCCTGGACAATGTCGTTCCGTTCATCCAGGGCGAAGAGGAGAAGGTGGCCCAGGAGCCACTGAAGATCCTGGGGGCGCCGGCGGTAGCAGGCGGGGCGGTAGCCGGCAGGGGGGCAGCCGGCATCGTGTCCGCCGACTTCCCGATCAGCGCCACCTGCGCGCGAGTGCCGGTCTCGCATGGTCATCTACTGTCCATCTCGGTGGAGTTGGCCACCAAGGCCACACCTGCGGAGGCCGCCGCGGCGATCACCGGGTATGCAAGCGCCATCGAGGACTTGGCGTTACCGTCCGCCCCGGCGCGCGCACTGGTCGTTACCGAGGCGGCTGGACGCCCGCAGCCCAAGCTGGACCGGGACGCCGAGGACGGAATGGCGGTTACGGTGGGACGTCTGCGCGCGTGTGACGTCCTGGATCTGAAATTCCTGGCCCTGGCACACAATCTCTCTCGCGGAGCGGCCGGTGCGGCTCTTCTGAACGCCGAGTTGTGCCACGCCACCGGAGTCGTCTCAACCCGGGGTCTAGAGGCCGCAGCCCAGTGAGCGGATCTCCCCTCCGTTCCCTGGACCTCCCCGATACCGCACCACATGCCGCCTCACGAGGACCCATAGTTCACAAATTCGGGGGCACCTCCCTCCAGGATTCCGAACGCATCAAGCGCGTCTCCGGACTCATCGCCCTTGGCTCCGGACACCCGGTGGTTGTGGTTTCAGCGATGGCTGGAGTGACGGCCCAACTGGCCCTCTTGGCCCAAGACGATGCCGGAGAGCAGGGTGTGGAGGAAGTGCTTTCAGAGATCAGAGCACGCCACCTGGCTGCCGCTGCGACGCTCGGTGCGGTCGGCGGACCCTCCCTCGCCACCCGGGTAGACGAGATTCTCGCGGCCGTGAGGGCGGCGCTGGCGCGCACGGACTTCGAGAAGCCGCTCGCCCGTGAAGACGCGATCATCGCGGCGGGTGAGGATCTCTCGGCCGAGTTGGTCACCGGGGCCCTGCTGGCCGCCGGAGTGGACGCCACGCCTCTCGATGCCCGGCGGTTGATTCGGACAGACGATCGTTTCGGGTGCGCGCTCCCGGACCTGCCGGAGACCGATCGGCTGGTGCGTGCCGAGGCGCTTCCGCTGATCGCCGAGGGACGCGTGCCGGTGATTCAGGGTTTCATCGGCAGCACGAAGGATGGGCGCACGACCACTTTGGGCCGCGGTGGCTCGGACTTCACGGCCACGCTCGTGGCCGCCCCGCTCTCGGCCGATGAGGTGGTGATCTGGACCGACGTGAACGGTATCCATACGGCCGACCCCCAGGAGGTCGAGGGCGCCCGTGCGATTCGTGAGATAGGCTTCGAGGAGGCCGTCGAGTTGGCGTACTTCGGCGCGGGCGTCGTTCACGTATCCGCAACCAAACACGCCGTCTCCACCAAGGTACCCCTACGGATCAGGGGGTCCGGTGCACCGGAGGAGACCGGCACGCTCATAAACCCCAACCAGCGCAGCGGCGCGGAGTTCGCGGCCGTGGCCTTCAAGCCCGCGGTGATGCTGGTCAGAGTCCGTGCCTTCCCAAGCGCCATGGCACATGGGTTCCTCGCACGCGTGTTCACCGTATTGGGCGCCCACCAGGTCCCTGTGGACTTGGTGGCCACGTCCCACAGCAGCACGGCCTTCACCATCGACAGTAAAGAAGACCTGACGGCCGTGCGAGACGAGCTTTCGCGGTTCGCCGAGGTGGAGATCATCCCGGACCTGGCCACCATCACCGTGGTTGGGCACGGCCTCCTCCGCGAGCCGGGTATGGAGGCCTTGGCTCTTCGGGCTGTCGGGAAGACACCGGTCCATCTCATCTCCCAGGCCTCTGACGTCAGCCTGAACTTCGTGGTCTCCGAAGAAGACGCGCCCGAGACGGTCCGACGGCTGCACCTTTCTCTCATCGAACTCAGGAGCGACGCGTGAGGTTCGCTCTGGTCGGGTACGGCCGCATGGGCAGAGCTGTGGAGGAGGTGGCCCTGAGTCGTGGCCATGAGGTGATCCGGCGGATCGATCCCGCCTCGCCGGACACCGACCACCCAGACCGCCCGCTTGCGGATGCCGACGTCGCGATCGTCTTCACCACGCCGGAGGCCGTGTGGGAGAGCGTCACCATGGCGGCCGAGGCGGAGGTCGACCTCGTGGTGGGAAGTACGGGGTGGTCCGACCATCTAGGGGAGGTCGAGTCGGCCGTGCAGAGCGCAGGCATCGGCATGATCCACTCTCCGAACTTCTCGATGGGCGTGTACGTGTTTCGCCTTCTCGCCGCCGCCGCGGCACGGATGATCGACGGGCTGGAAGGGTACGACGTCCGCGTACACGAGACGCATCACGAGCACAAGGTGGACCACCCGAGCGGAACCGCCATCGCGCTCGCGGAGATACTCGTCGAGGGACTCTCCTCGAAGCACCGCTGGGAGGAAGAAGAGGAGCCGGGTGTGCGTTCCGACGCTGGCACGCTTTACGTTTCGAGCACCCGTACCGGCGAGGTCGCCGGCATCCACGAGATCGAGATCACGGGGCCGGACGACGGTCTCGAGCTGAAGCATGTGGCCAAGGGGCGCGGGGCCTTCGCGAAGGGGGCCGTCGCCGCAGCCGAGTGGATCCACGGACGAAAGGGCATCTACACGATGGACGACTGGCTCGGAGGTGCTGACCGATGATCGCCCACAGGTTCAGGGGTGTCGGCGTCGCGCTGGTGACACCGTTCACGGAATCCGGAGGCATCGACTTCGATGCTCTCGATAGACACGTGGAATACCAGGTCGATGGCGGCGTGAACATGCTCGTGCCGTGCGGCACGACGGGCGAGAGCGTCACGATGAGCGCCGCCGAGCAGGCCCAGGTCATAGAGGCTACGGTACGCGCCGCCGCCGGGCGGATCCCCGTGATGGCCGGCGCGGGCACGAACGACACCGCGGACGGGATCAATCTGGCCAAAGCCGCACGAGACGCCGGCGCGGAGGCGATTCTTTCGGTGAGCCCGTACTACAACAAGCCATCACAGGCGGGCCTCATCCGGCACTACCAAGCGCTCGCCGAAGCCTCCGGGCTGCCCACCTTCATCTACAACGTGCCGAGCCGGACATCGTCGAACGTTGAAGCGAGCACGGTGCTGGAGTTGGCGAAGGTCGACAACATCGCCGGGGTGAAGGAGGCCTCGGGCAACCTCGAGCAGGCCATGGCCATCCTGAGGGACCGCCCGGAGGGTTTCCTGGTGCTTTCGGGCGACGACAGCCTCGCGCTGCCCTTGATAGCCGCCGGCGCCGACGGCGTCATCTCGGTGGTTGCCAACGAGGCTCCGGCTCCGATGGCCAAGCTGGTCGAAGCGGCCCTCGCCGGTGACTTCGCGACCGCGCGCGACATCCACTACCGCCTGCTGCCTCTCATGCAGGCCAACTTCATCGAGACCAACCCCGTTCCGGTGAAGGCGGCGCTCGAGATGATGGGCAAGATGCAGGCGCATCACAGGTTGCCGCTCGTGCCCCTCGATGAACAGAACCGTGCGCCGCTCGAGCGGGCACTTCGTGAGGCGGGACTACTCGAATGACGGACCTCGACAACCTCAGGGCCGACATCGAGCGCCTTGCCGGGGACGTCACTCCCGACACCGTCGAGGAGTCGCGCGCGACCGTAGGCCGTTTGCTGACGGCACTGGGCGGAGGCCGTGTGCGCGCAGCCGAAAAAGGTCCGGACGGGTGGACTGCCGTCGAGTGGGTCAAGACCGGCATTCTGCTCGCGTTTCGGGTGGGCCGGACCACCGAGATTCCGGCAACGCCCGCGAGCTACTTCGATCGGGACACGTTGCCCCTTCGTTATACGCGGGGAGTGGAGGAGAACATCCGCATCGTGCCCGGGGGCAGCTCTGTACGCGAGGGCGCCTACCTGGCGGAGAACGTGGTGATCATGCCGCCGGCCTTCGTGAACATCGGGGCCTACGTCGATCGGGGTGCGATGATCGACTCCCACGCGCTCGTGGGATCGTGCGCTCAGGTCGGGTGCCGCGTACACCTCAGCGCCGGCGCGCAGTTGGGCGGCGTGCTCGAGCCTGTGGGACTCCGACCGGTCATCGTGGAGGACGATGCCCTCGTGGGCGGCAACGCCGGCGTGTTCGAAGGCACGTTGGTCGGCGCCAGGGCCGTCATCGCTCCGGGCGTACAGCTCACGGCATCGACCACCGTGTACGACCTGGTGACCGGCGAGACCCACACCGGCGGACCTGACCGGCCCCTGAGCATTCCCGAGGCGGCGGTCGTGGTGCCGGGGTCACGCCCGGCACGAGGCGAGGTTGCGGAACGGCACGGGCTGCACCACTACGTGCCGCTCATCGTGAAGTACCGGGACGAGCGCACCGACGCCGCGACCGCCCTGGAAGAGGCGCTGCGCTAGCCGGATTCCAGGAGGCGGACGGCCAACCGCGCGGCTCCCCGCGCGGGGTCGATCACGCGGTCGATGGGTTGGCATGACAGACCCACCAACGCCACACGCGTGCGATCACGCAACGGGCCATCTTCCCCGAGCAGGCCACCGGATACCGCCACGTTGGGTCGCCCGGACCAAGGGCCGAGCCGACGGACCACAGTGAGCACGTGACCGGTGAGATCCTCGATGGCTCCCTCGACGATGGTCGCGGCCACGGGATCACCAATGTCCGCGGCTCCACAAACCATGGGAACGAGTCCGGCAACATCACTCTTCTTGGACCGGGCCACCCACGCGATCAACTCCTCGGGCCGGGCCAGCCCGATCCGCTCGAGAACAGCTTCCTTCATCGACGTGCTCATGCTGCGGCCATCGACGCCCCGCACAATGGACCGTAGCGCCGCCATGCCAATCGCGTAGCCGCTCCCCTCGTCACCCAGCAGGACGCCCCACCCCCCTACGGTCGCGCTGGATCCGTCTTCACCTCTTCCCAGTGCGACCGAGCCGGTGCCGGCGATGAGCAGGATGCCGGGCGCGTCGCCGAACGCATCGTGGTACGCGGCATCCGCGTCCGTCCCGACCCCGACCCGCTCGGCCAAACCACGGCGACCCAACTCGGCACCCAGTATTTCACAAACGCTGGTCCCACCGGCTCCGGCGATGCCCGCCCACAGTGCCGTTATCGGCAGTGCAACACCCGCAGCCTCGGCGGCCTCACGGCACGCGGCGGCTACGGCGTCCGCGGACGCTTCCGGACGGTTGGGATCTACAAGAGCGGGTGCCCCGACGGAGCGTGCGAGCTCTTCGCCGTCGACGCGAGCCAGGAGCACACGGGTGCATGTGCCTCCGCCGTCCACGCCCAACACGATCCCGCTCATACGATCACCGACGATTCGTCGGCCGTACGGCCTGAGCCACGACCGAAAAGGAGGCCGACCGCCACGGTGACGGCCGTCCCGATCGGCACGAACCATGGCCACGCGATAGGCAGGTGGCTGCGCACCCATCTCATGCTGGCCGGCCACTCCCCAGCGGCCGCCGGATCCACCCGGCCGACCGCCCAGATCGCCGCCACCGTGCCGATTCCAGCGATCATGCCCATGACCGTGCTGCGCGCATCCGCCCGATCGGAGAGCACGCCCAACGCGAAGGCGCCGAGAAGGCCGCCATAAACGATCGAGGCGACTGCGAGCGCGACCTCGACCGCGGAGGTTCCTTCGCTCAGCGGAATGAACAGAATTGCGCCACCGATCAGGAGGCCGGCCCACACGAGCGTGAAGACCTTGCCCATGCGCAGGATGCGACCTTCGTCGTCTCGGGCGCCCGCGAGCGGCGCCCAAAAGTCGTAGGCCGTGGCCGAGGCCAACGAGTTCACGGACGAGGATAGCGAGGACATGGCCGCGGCGAAGACGCCCGCAATGAGGAGCCCGGTGATACCCGAGGGAAGCTCCTCCACGATGAAGCGCGCAAAGATCTCGTCGGACCGATCGAAGCTCCGGCCACCATAGAACGTCCATAGGCCGAGACCGACCAGGAGAAACAGAGCGAACTGCGCCATTACGGCGAACCCGCTTCCCACGAGGGCCTTCTGGCTGTCCCGTACACTACGGCAGGTGAGCAGGCGCTGCACGATCAGCTGGTCCGTGCCGTGCGAGGCCATCGTCAGGAACGCGCCACCCAGGAGTCCCGCCCAGAACGTGTAAGTCACCGCCGGATCCATCGAGAAATCGAACACGGCCAGCTTCCCGGCCTCCTGCGCCTTGGCGAAGATTTCGGGCCAACCGTTTGGGACCAGCGTCTGCAAGGCGACAAGCGCCACGAGGGCGCCGAGTAGGTAGAGGCACATTTGGAGGGCGTCCACCCAGACGACGGCCCGAATGCCTCCGAAATAGGTGTAGATCACCGTGGCCACTCCGATGGCCGCGATCGATACCGGGTAATCCCACCCGGTGACCAACGCCAACGGTATCGCCGCCGCGAAGAGCCTGACCGAGTCGGCGAGCAACCGCGTCACCATGAACACGGCGGACGTAAAGCGGCGGACGCCAATCCCGAACCGAACCTCGAGCAAGGCGTAGGCGGTGTTCAGGTCTCCGCGGTAGTACGCCGGGAGCAGCACGATCGAGATCACCACGCGCCCTACCAGGTAACCGAGCGTGAGCTGCAAGAACCCCATGGTGCCCAGGTACGACACACCTGGGATGCTCAAGAACGTGAGCGTGCTGGTCTCGGTCGCCACCACCGACAGCATGACGGCGAACCAGGGGAGATCGCGACCCCCGAGGAAGTAGTCCTTGCCCCCGCGTTGGCCCCGCCCCAGCCAGGCGCCCCAGGCGGTCACGCCCGCCAGGTACGCGAGCAGGACCGCGAGGTCGAGTCCGGTGAACCCGGTCACCGGCGCGTGACGGTGCGGTCCGTGATGGCCAAAGCTACCGCGTCATGCACCGCGCGCCGGAATGCGATGTGCTTGGTGTTCTCCCGGGTCGGGTTCACACGGTTGGTCAGCAGCACGACGAAGACATCCAACTCCGGGTCGATCCAAATCGACGTGCCCGTGAAGCCGGTGTGCCCGAAGGCCGCCGCGGAAAAGTAGTCGCCGGCCGACGAACGCTCCGAGGGCGTATCCCATCCAAGCGCGCGGCTAGCCGAGTCGTCGTAACGGCGCGTGAACGTGTCCATCGTGCGGGCCCCGAAGAGTCTCCCCCCCGCGGTCGCGCCGCCGCTCAGCATCATGCGCCCGAAGGCCGCGAGGTCTCGAGCCGACGAGAACAGGCCTGCGTGCCCGGCCACACCACCCATCGCATAAGCGTTCTCGTCATGCACCACCCCATGCACGTGCTCGTGGCGGTAGATCGTGTCGACCTCGGTGGCGGCGATTCGTGGCAAGAGCGCTTCATCCGGCGTGAAGCGGGTATCCGACATCCCGAGCATCGGCCAGACGCGGTTTGCGAGCAGGACGTCCAAGGACGTGCCCGCGATCCGCTCGATCACGAAGGCCAGGGTCATGAAGCCGATATCGGAGTAGACCGTGCGTTCCCCGGGTGTGTAGTCCAACTCGAGGTCGGCGATCGCGTTCTCGAACGCGGTCCGACCCTCCATCTCGAGAAAGAACCGTCGGAACGGAGGCAGGCCTGCCCGGTGCAGGAGCAAATGCCGGATGGTCACCTGCTCCTTGGTCGGATCCCCCCTCCCCCACCACGGGATGTAGTCGACGACCCGGGCGTCCAGGTCCATGCGTCCCTCGTTCACCAGGAGCATGGCGGCAGAGGTCGTCGCGACCACCTTTGTGAGCGAGGCCACGTCGTACAGGGTGCCGGGCCCCACGGTGGAGGAGGCGGCGTCCCAGTCGAGCCGCCCGTACCCACGCAGACGCACCATGCCCCCGCTGCGACCTATCGCCAGCGCGACTCCCGGTGCGGTCGAGTCCGCGATCGCTCGTTCGATCAGATCGTCCAGGGCGGCCAGCCGTTCGGCCGACATCCCGACCTCGGCAGGGTCCGCCTCGAGGGGAGTATCGCTCCCCGCGGACCGACGGACGGGAACGGGAGCCACGCCGACCCGAGGCGGAATACCGAACGTCTCCCGGCCGATTCGATCGAGCCCATCGCCGACCGAGTGCAGCGGCGGGATCGAGACCGGGAGGCGTCCCGTGATCGGCGCGTCGCCGAACAACGCCAGGGCGGCCGCCCGCTGCGAGACCTCGCGGTCCCCCCAGGCGATCATGTATGCGCGGGCGCCCGGAAGTGACGTGAGGAGGTAGGGACTGCCGAATGAGATCGTCACGGTCGGGCGCACCTGGCTCACATCGGCCACGAAGTCGGCGAGCGCGCCGGGAATGGACACCTCGTCCGATCCGGACTGCGGCGGTACGTACACGCTCACCACAATCAGGTCGGCCTCTTCCGCGAGGGCCCGCAAGGTGTCATAGACGGCGTCCGGCGAGTCCTGGCCGACGCGTCTAGCCGTCACGCTCTCGACCCGCTCGGCAAGGAGTGGTTCGAACGCGAGGCCGGCCACCAGGTGGTTGGGCCTGGCATAGGTAATGCTCAACACCCGGCGGGCGACGGCCGGGTCCACAGGTACGGTATGCATGCGATCACGGACGAGCGTGATCGAGCGTGTGGCCGCCGTGTCGGCGAACGCCACATGTGGGCCCGAACCGACGATTTCGTCCACCGCGTCCAAATCGACATACCGATCGCGGTGAAGCCCTGCGCGCGCCTTCACCTCCAGCATCCTGCGCGCCGACTCGCGTACGCGGCTCTCACTGATTCGGCCCTCGGCCACCGCAGCGACCACCGCGTCGATGGCCTCGGTCACGTCGGTGGGCATGAGCAGCACGTCCGAGCCGGCCTCCAGCGCGAGCACGCCCGCCTCCGCCGTGCCGTACAGGTTCGTGATCGCCCCCATGCGAAGCGCGTCCGTGAAGAGCAGCCCTTCGAAGCCCATTTCATTGCGCAGGAGTTCGGTCATGAAGCGGGAATCCATAGTGGCCGGCGGCCCGTCCAGACCCTGCACGCCCTCGACGATGATGTGAGCCGTCATGACGGCGTCGACGCCGGCGGCGATAGCCCGCCGAAACGGCACCAACTCGACGGCGTTCAGCCGCTCCCAGTCGGCCGGCACGACCGGAAGCCCAACGTGTGAGTCGGTCTTCGTGTCGCCGTGACCCGGAAAGTGCTTCGCGGTCGTCATCACGCCGCCCAGGCGCGCTCCCTCGATGTATGCGGCACCCAAACGTGCCACCGCCAGGGGGTCCTCGCCGAACGACCGCGTGTTGATGACGGGATTCAGGGGGTTGCTGTTGACGTCCAGGACCGGGGCGAAGTTCAGATGAACACCCACCGCACGTGCCTCTTCGGCCGTGATACGCCCGTACTCGCGCGCGAACCGCTCGTCACCAATGGCCCCGAACGCCATCGTCGGCGGAAAGCTGGTTCCACCACCCTGCGGGAGCAGCGAGGGCAGCGCGTACGAATGATTGATGCGCATGCCCGGCCCCCCGCTTTCGAAATCGGATGTGACCAACAGGGGCACACGGGCGCGGGCCTGGAGTTCGTTGATCTTCGCCGCGTACGAGTGGGGGAGACCGATGGACAGGTAGATGCCGCCGATCTCGTCGTTCTCGACCCAGCCGGCCCACTCCTGGAACTCGGGGCTCGACGTGGACGAATACGATCCCGGGAGCCACTGGACGACGAGTTGGGCGACGGCCTGGCGCAGGGTCAGGTCGGAGAGTGTCCGATCCACCCAGCGCTCCGCGTCTCGGTCGAGTTGGGTCTGCAGCCGGGGGCCCGTCGTAACGGCAACCGGGGCTGCGTGGCCACAGCCTCCGGAGGCCGCGGCCAAGACCAAGGCCATGCACGTGGCCGGGGTGGCCCTCCACCTGCTCGAGCGCTCAGCGACCACCCAAGACCCCCTTGGAGGGAAGCCGCAGGCCATCCCCCCGCTCGAAGAATGGAGACATCCCGAACGACACGACCAGGGCAGACACGATCAGAGCGGGCCGGACCCTGGACCCAATCAGCGGGTCAATAAGACGGGGTGCTCGACTTGCGAGCGTCGTCCCGGGTCGGGCGAGTTGCATTGCGCGGAAAATCACGTCGTTGACACCTCGGGAAGTCCCGGCCGAAGTTCCGCCGAGACCAAGCAATTCGAGCGAGCGAGGGCAACCTATGGGCTCGGCAAAGGCACCACAATCCTTGGTAATGGTGATTTCCTGTGTCACCCTCGCGTGCAGCCAAGGCCCCCAGCAGGCCGCAAGCGTACCCCGGGTCCGTCCGGGAATCGAAGTGCTGCTCGAGGACTCCCTGCATCTGGTCGAGAACATCCGCGTGGGCCTCATTACCAACCACACGGGCGTCGATCGGGCAGGGCGTAGCACCATCGACCGGCTCGCCGGGGCAGAGGCTGTCGACCTGGTGGCACTCTTCTCCCCCGAGCACGGGATCCGCGGAGCGGCCGAGGCGGGGGAGCGGATCGACAGCGGATACGATGCACTGACCGGACTCCCCGTGCATTCGCTCTACGGCAGCACCCGCAAACCCACGCCGGAGGACTTGCGGGGACTGGAGGCGCTGCTCTTCGACATCCAAGACATCGGGTCCCGGTACTACACATACGTCTCCACCATGGCCCTGGGCATGGAGGCCGCGGGCGAAGCCGGAATTCCGTTCATCGTGCTGGACCGACCGAACCCCATCGGAGGCACCCTGGTCCAGGGAAACGTCCTGTCGGCAACGTTCAGCTCGTTCGTCGGGATGTACCCCGTGCCCATGCGGCACGGCATGACGCCCGGTGAGTTGGCTCGGATGTTCGTGGGCGAGTTCGGCCTGAAGGTGGAGCTGCACGTGGTGCCGGTGGAAGGCTGGGAGAGAGGCATGGCTTTCGACGACATCGGCCTGCCCTGGATCGGCCCGTCCCCCAACATACCGAGCATAGCGAGCGCCACGCACTACGTAGGAACGTGCCTGTTCGAGGGGACCAACCTCTCTGTGGCTCGGGGAACCGACCGGCCGTTCCAGCAGATCGGAGCGCCGTGGCTGGACGGAGCCCTCATGGCCGACCGGCTCGGCGAGTACGGGATCGAGGGTGTGCGCTTCGAAGCGGTCACGTTCACACCGGAGTCCCCGGGCGACGGCAAGTTCGACGGAGAGGCCGTGCATGGAGTCCGGCTGGTTGCGCTAGACGAGGGCTACGATCCCACTCTGGCCGCGGTGGCCATGCTGGTCGAGGCTCGCCGCATGTCCGGCGAGCGCTGGCGCTGGCGGGAGAGGCACTTCGACCGGCTCGCAGGCACCGACCGACTCCGGCTAGGCGTGGAAGAGGGCCGAACCGTCCAGGAGATCCGCGAGGGCTGGGACACCGCCCTGGCGGCTTTCTTGCGGATGCGGGAGCGCTACCTGATCTATCCCTGAGCCTCTGCGGCCCTCGTGCTCCCGATCTCCTCCACGAAAGCCTCGAACAATCTACGCGTCACCGGCCCGGCCGTGCCGTCCCCCACGCGCTGGCCATCGAGCGAAACTGTGGGATGAACCTCCGTAGTCGTGCCTGTGAAGAAGATCTCGTCGGCGGTGCGGAACTCTTCCACTGGAATCGCGCGCTGCTCCACGCTGATCCCCATCCGACCGGCCAACTCCAGCACCACCGCCCGGGTGATCCCGTCCAGGATCTCATGCGTGGCCGGGTGCGTAGTCACCACTCCGTCGAAGACGGCGAACAAGTTGTTGTGGGTCCCTTCGATCGCGTTGCCGTCCTTTACGAAGACCGCATTCGCCACACCGGCGTCGGCCGCAGCCTGCTGTGCCAGCACGTTGGGGAGGAGCGAAATCGTCTTGATGTCCACGCGTGACCACCTACGGTCAGGCACCGTAATGGCTCCGGAGCCCCTTTCCCACTCCTCATGAGAAGGGCGAGAGAAGGCTTTCGCGAACGCGTAGACCGTCGGCGTCACCGATCCGTCCGGGAACTGGTGCACCCGCGGCGCCGCTCCACGTGTGATCTGCACGTACACATACGCGCAGCGGGCACCTTGGAGATCGTTGTCCCGGAGGAGGCGTTCGTGCACGTCCGCCAACTCACCCGTGCCCTGGTCGATCCTGAGCGTGGCCAACCCACGCCCGAGCCGCTCGAGATGCTGAGGGAATCGAAAGAGGTGTCCGTCGTAGGCGGGCGTGACCTCGTAGACTCCGTCCGACAGCAGGAATCCACGGTCGTCGGGTGAGATGCGCGCTTCTTCATTGGTCATGTACTCGCCGTTCAAATAAACGGTCGTCATGCCGACCCTCTTCAGTTCGGGTTCGTCACAAGATTGAAACGTAGCAGAAGACGATTGCTCGCGCGGCATGATCCTATTTTCTTTCGGTGCCGCCCCACACCGGGCGGCAGCACCGTCCGCCTACGCCGAATCCGTGCGACGATCGCTTCCCAAAGAGGAGTCCTCCGATGAAGAACTTACTTCCGTTCCTGGCCGTCGCGGCGCTCCTGGCCAGCCCACCGAGCGCTCGAGGGCAGGGATTCGCCATCACCGGGCAGGCGGGTACGCTGGGCGTGGGCGGCGGCGGCGTCATCGGCCTCACTGACAAGTTTCATATTCGCGGCACGTTCGACTTCTTCCCGTACAAGCCGGAAGTGGATTTTTCCGATATAACGTTCGCGGTAGAACTCCCAACATCCATGCGGTTGCTGGTCGACCTGTATCCGGTGGGGAGCTTCCGTCTCACCGGCGGAATCCTCATCCAGGGCGATGTGAACGTGACCGGTGACTTTCTCGGCTCGGTGGAGATCGGCAATACGACCTACACGGATACGGAGGTCAGCACCTTGTCGGGGACCCTGAAGTTCGACACCGCCCTCTACGGCGGCATCGGATTCGGCAACCCGATCGGCAAATCCGTGGGCATCAGCCTCGATCTCGGCGTCGGCGTACGCAGCGCGCCGAAGGTGACGCTGCGGGCAACGGGTTCCGCCGCCAACAACGCGGGCTTCTTGGCCGACCTCAGACTAGAGGAGAGCGACATCCAGGATGACGCCGACCTCCTTCGGTACTATCCGGTGATCTCGCTTGCGATCAGCATAGGCCTAGGGATGTGACCGCCGCCGAGCGGAATCCGCTCGAATCAGCCGTCCTGCTTCTCGAGGCGATCGAATTCCTCGATCAACTGCGCCTCCTGAATCGGAGCCTCACCGCCATCGTTGGCCTCGGCCTCGACGACCTCGTCTTTGCCGTCCGCGCCTTCGGCCGGCGCCGCTTCCTCTCCTGCTTTGGAGGTTTCCGCGGCAGCCTCATCGGCCGGTTCGTCATCCCCTGACTCGAGTTGGCGCGGCTTTCCGGCTTCGCCGGCACCGAGAAGGCCCATCTCCTGCTTGAGTGCCAGAAGCCGGTCGTCCACATCACCGCCCGACCCACTGCCGGCCTCGAGGACCTTGAACTCGTCATCGAGGCTCGTGTTGGCCAGCGCCTCTGCGACTTCGGCGTGAGCGATGCTGCGACGCTCGGACTCCTCGATTTTCTCGGTCATACGGTTGAAGGCCTCGAAGGCCGACGTGTCCGAGAGTCCCGACATGGTCTCGTGAATACGCCGCTGCGCCTGCGCTCTCTTCTGCTTGGCGATCAACAGGTTCCGCTTGCGCTTGGCTTCCTCGATCTTGTCGTTCAGTTGCCGCAGCGAGCTCTTGAGCTTCTCCGTCTCGGTCGCCTGACCGCGCCAGGCCTGCTCGAGGGCGCGGCCTCGCTCAGCGTGCTCCTGCTGCCGCATCAGAGCCTGCTTGGCGAGGTCGTCCCTGCCCTCCTTCACGGCTAGCACGGCGCGGTGTTCCCACTGCCGGGCCTGTTTCACCTCGTCGTCGAGCTGGGACCGCAGTTTGCGCTCGTCCGCGATCGCGGCCGCCACCTCTCGCTTGGCTTGAGCGAGCTGATCCCTCATGTCGATAATGATCTGATTCAACATCTTCTCGGGGTTTTCGGCCTTCGAGATCAGATCGTTGATGTTCGACTTGATGAGGGTCGAGAATTTTGAAAAGATACTCATGACTTCAACCCTCTTCCCCGGAGCCGGCGGCCTCACCGGCACCTACCAGCTGACGAATTTGATCAATATGACCGGAGGCGGCGATCTGAAGGCTCTCGGAAGATGCCTGAAGCTCCTCAAAATCCAGCGTCTCCAGCTGCAGCGTGTCGCTCAGGATCAACTCGCCCTCCTCGATCCCATACGCGCCATGTACGACATCGCTGGCGTTGAGTTCTAATAGCGTCCGGTACAGCTCGGTGTGATCCCCGTCGTCGTCCGGTAGCTCTATCACCTTCATGCGCAGGATCAAGAGGGGGGGGGAATGATGGACGACCAGGGGAGCGCCCCCGCTGGAGCCACGTACCAGAAACATCCCCTCTTCCAGTTCCTCCCAATCGAGACCCATCCGAATGAGGAAGCTTTCCAAGTCCTCTCGGCTTATCATGACCATCTCCGTCAGCTTGGGCGACCATCGATGGTGGCCACCGTCCAGGGATCTACGCCCCGCCGTCTGGAGCCTGAACGCCACGGCTCAGGACCCAGCGGTAGAACTGACTTCTCCGTACGCCATTCGAACTCACACGGCTTCTCAGCGCGGAGGCCAAAACTAAAGCGATTCGCCCCCGCCCGCGACCCATCGTCACGCCACCCCCGCCGGGTCGAGCCACCGCCGAAGGTACTGACCCGTGTAAGAGCCCGGATCTTCGGCGACCCTCTCCGGTGTTCCCTCAACCACAATACGGCCTCCGTCGTCGCCGCCTTCAGGCCCAAGATCGATGATCCAGTCCGCAGTCTTGACCACGTCGAGGTTGTGCTCGATCACCACCACGGTATTCCCCTTGTCCACCAAACGGTGGAGCACGTCGAGAAGCACCCGCACATCCTCGAAGTGCAACCCGGTGGTGGGCTCGTCCAGAACGTAGAACGTGCTGCCCGTCGCTTTCTTCGAGAGTTCCGTCGCCAACTTGACCCGCTGAGCCTCTCCACCCGACACCGTGGTGGCGGACTGGCCGAGGTGAATGTACCCCAGACCGACATCGGACAGGGTCTGCAGCTTCAACCGGATCCGCGGCACAGCCTCGAAGAACTCCAACGCCTCATCGACCGTCATGTCGAGCACGTCCGCGATGTTTTTTCCTTTGTAATAGAGGTCGAGAGTCTCCCGATTGTAACGACGGCCACGGCAGACATCGCACGGCACGTACACGTCGGGAAGGAAGTGCATCTCGATCTTCACCAGACCGTCGCCCGCGCACGCCTCGCATCGACCACCCTTCACGTTGAACGAAAACCGCCCCGGCTCGTAACCGCGCATTTTCGACTCGGGCAGGCTGGCGAACAGGTCGCGGATCGGTGTGAACAAGCCGGTATACGTGGCCGGGTTCGACCGCGGCGTACGTCCGATCGGCGACTGATCGACTTCGATCACCTTGTCGAGATGTTCGAGTCCCTCGATGCCGTCATGGTTGCCCGCAACCGCCCTGCTCCGGTAGAAGTGGCGCGCCAGAGTCCGGTAGAGGGTCTCGTTCACGAGCGTGGATTTCCCCGAGCCGCTGACTCCGGTGATCGCGATGAAACACCCGAGAGGAAACGAAACAGTCAGGTTCTTCAGGTTGTGCTCCCGGGCGCCCGTCAGCCTCAGCACCCGATTGGGATCGACCGGCCTGCGTTGCGCCGGCACGGGAATGGTCCGTGCACCGCTGAGGTAGGCGCCCGTCAGCGAGCGCGGCTCGGCCAACACGTCCTCGATCGAGCCGGAGACCACGACTTCCCCACCCTCGCGGCCTGCGCCCGGGCCCAGGTCCACGATATGGTCCGCCGCCCGAATCGTGTCCTCATCGTGCTCCACCACGATCACCGTGTTCCCCAGGTCACGGAGCGCTCGGAGCGTCTCGAGCAGGCGTCGGTTGTCCCGGTGGTGCAGCCCAACGGACGGCTCATCCAGAATGTAGAGCACACCCACCAACTGGCTGCCAATCTGAGTCGCCAGACGAATGCGTTGTGCCTCGCCGCCGGACAGCGAGTCCGCGGACCGGCCTAGGGTGAGGTAGGTCAATCCCACGGCAGCGAGGAAGCCCAGGCGCTCACGGACCTCCTTGAGGATCGGTCCGGCGATCTCAGCGGGCAGAGGCGTCACGCTGTTGGTGCCCGAGGTCTGGTCGTCCAACGGAACGGACCCGAAGAAGTCGATGGCCTCGGAGATCGACATGCCCACGACCTCGCCGATCGAGCGTCCAGCGACCGTCACCGAAAGAGACTCGGGCCGCAGTCGTGAGCCGTCGCAAACCGCGCATGGGAGCGTCGACATATAGTCCTCGAGCTGTCTACGCACCGCCTCCGACTTCGTGTCCCGGTAGCGGGTCTCGACGTTGCTTACGACGCCGTCCCACGTATCCTCGTAATATCCCTTCGTCTTCCCGGCGCGGTACGGGAACCGGATCTTCATACGTCCGGAGCCATACAGGATCGCTTGGCGGGCCTCTTCGGGTATGTCTTGCCACGGCGCGTTCGGCTCGAACTCGTACGCCTCCGCGAGTCCCGGAATCACCGAGCCCTTAAGATGACCGGACGGCTCGCCCCAGGGCAGAAGCACGCCTTCCAACAAGGACACGCTGGGGTCGGCGAGCAACAAACTCGGATTCACGTCCTTGCGGGTACCCAACCCCCCACACTCTTCACAGGCACCGTACGGCGAGTTGAACGAGAACTGGCGTGGTTCGAGCTCCGGCAGGTCGGTCCCACAGTGCGCGCATGCGTAATGCTCGCTGAACACGTGAGGCACTTCCTTGGAACCACGCCGCTCCAACACTTCGACGATACCACCTCCGGTGCGCAGGGCGATTTCGACCGAGTCCGCCAGGCGGTCCCGGTCCTCCGGCCGAATGACGAGGCGGTCCACCAGCACCGCCACGTCATGGTTCTCGTAGCGATTGAGCGACGGAGGGTTGGCCAAGTCGACCGTCTGGCCGTCCACCCGCGCTCTCACGAACCCTTCTTTGCGGGCACGCTCGAAGAGGCCTCGGAACTCTCCCTTGCGACCTCGGACCAAAGGGGCCAAGACCTGGACCTTGGTGCCCTCTTTGAGTTCCAGGAGCCTGGCCACGATTTGCGACGCCGCCTGCCGGACAACCGGCTTGCCGCATGCGGGGCAATGGGGAACGCCGGCCCGGGCCCACAGGAGCCTCAGGTAGTCGTACACCTCGGTCACGGTTCCCACTGTGGAGCGAGGATTCCTGCTGACCGTTTTCTGCTCGATGGCGATCGCTGGAGAGAGGCCCTCGATGGCATCTACGTCGGGCTTTTCCATGAGCCCGAGGAATTGCCGCGCGTACGCCGACAGAGACTCCACGTATCGCCGCTGCCCCTCGGCATAGATCGTGTCGAAGGCGAGCGACGACTTCCCCGAGCCTGAGAGCCCGGTGATCACCACCAAGCTGCCCCTGGGGATCTCCACATCGATATTGCGGAGGTTGTGCTCCCGCGCACCACGCACCACCAGGAATTCTTGTGTCATGAGCATCGATTCATCAGTAGCCCCACTCCCGGAAGAGGGAGAGCCCTAAGGCAGTGCTACTCTGGAGTCCTAGCTCACCGAACCCGATGACCCGGTTTCGGAAGAAGCTGTCCTCGAAGAACGCCTCGATGGTGTAGCTGTCGGAGGCTGCCCACTCGAAGCGCGCGCCTGCGAGTGGGCTACCCGTGCGTGAGCCCGCCAACGGCCTGAGGAGCAGCACGACGAAGAGGTCGGGAGCCAAGTACCATCCCGTCTCCACTACCGTCGTGCCGAGCGTGCCACCCGTACCCTCTCCGCCCAATGCGAGGTCTTGCTGGCTGATGGACAGGTAGTCCACTCCCAGCCCCAAGCCCCGCGCCAACTCCGATCCGAGGCGGTTGCTGAATGTGTTGAGACCCAAAGTGAGTCCCGAACCCAGTAGGGCGCTGGCAGCCCCCCGGACCTGGGCGGACTGGCCCGACGCAATCGCGTAACTGGGCCTCCCGAACACCAGATAGCTGAGGAGGTCCGCGTCGCCCATGCCGGCCTGGTCACTCGAAAAGCTCACTTGAGGCGTCAGGAGCGTTCCCGTGAGACTGGCCGTAATGGTGAAGCGGCTGCCGTCGGCGGTACGGATCCGGTTGTCGGCCTGGATGTCCAGGTTGGGGTTGATCCCGGAGGTGCCCACGAATTGGATCGAGCCGCCCGTGACCTGGAACGGGCGGCCGAGCGCCTCGTACGAACCACGAACCGCCTCCAGGTTGCCCACCATCGCCAGATCCTGTGCCTGCCGGTCGTAGAGCACCTGGAGTTCCCCACCCAGCTCGACATTCATCACTTCGCTGCGGATCCACGTGTCCCTGGCCATCGTGAGCGTGAGATCTTCCATGCGGATGTTGCGGAGGAACGGATTCGCGCCACCCAACAGTGGCCTGAGAGCCACGAGCGTCGGGTCGACGGGGTCCAGGAACGCGTCGTCGTCGAGGTCTACGACAACGGTGGCTCGCTGGAATTCCTCGACGAAGAGCGTGCCCTCGTCCACCCTCAGTTCACCCGTCAGGACCGGTCTCCTATACGATCCGCCGAGCCTCACCTCACCGCTCAGCAAGCCCGTAACGTCCCGACGATCGACGCCCTTGAATCGGTCGAGCTCGAGTGTGAGGTCGAACCCGGGGTCGGTGGCCGGGTCCAGCGTGACCGTGCCCGTGACGCGCGCCGTTCCACCTGCCCGCGCTCTTCCATCCACCTGAACGCTGCCATCCTCCGAAAGCACGAGCGTGGCGCTCACGTTCGTCTGTCGCACGCCCAATCCATCGATAGTGACTCCCGCACCTTCCACCTGCAGCGTGCCGGAAGGCGCCAAGTGGTGGGCGGTCCCTCCAAGCTGCACCTCACCGTCGATGCTCCCGGTCACGTCGCTGAACCCTTCGGTGAGCGCGAACAGCATAGCCAGCGGAAGCATGTCGGCGACCACCCTGAGGTCGATCGGTTCGTCTGGGATGCCGAACCCGAGCGTATCGAGGACCAGTCGAGCCGGGACCCTGCCCGTCAGCCGCACGACCCGCCGACCGCCCTCGACGACCTCCACCTCGCCGGTAAGGCTGTTGTCGCGATAGCCCAGCGTGCCCTGAAGCGCTCCGAAAGCAAAGTTCTGGTACCGGAAATTGTCTGCTTGGAAGCTAGCCGTGATCTCGGGTTGGTCTGCGGTCCCGACCACCGTCATATCGAGGCTCACCAGGCCTTCGAGCGTATCAGGGAGTTGAAGTAGATGATCCAGGCGGGCCAGGTCCAGCCGCTCCACGTCGAGGTCCAGGCTGGCAGGGCCGTCGAACGGATAGCGCCCGTCGACTCGGAAGCGCAGGCCGCCGGGTCCAGGTCGAATGATTCTGAGGTCACGGAAGGTGAGCCCGTGAGGATCCCACGACACCGTTGCCGGACCGCCCAGATTCCAACGCTCGTCCGCGAAGCGCAGTCCCATCTCATCGATGTGCAAGATGCGCTGCACCGAGTCGGCCTCGAAGGCGATGCGCGCGAGGTAGTCTTCCGTCTCGTCACGCCGGAGAAAAATGTTCAGCGTGCCCCTCGGCTCCCTGTACTCCAACCGAGCGCTTCCACCCGCGAACGCTCGCCCCAGAATGCGCAGCGAGTCGGCCTCGATATCGACCTCGATCCTGGGCTGCCGGCTGGGGAGCCCGGTGGCATCGAACGTGATGTCGGCCGCACCCACGGAGTGCCTGCCCAAGACACCATGATCGAGCGAGGCGGACCCGGTGACCGAAAACGCGTAAAGGCCGCCGTCCAGCGTCATCCGGCCCACGAGGCTACCACCGACGCGGATCTCTTCGCTCAATGGCAGGGTGTCCAGATCGACGCCGTCGATGAGCAGACTCTCTCGTTCCAGGGTCGATAGGCGATCCCTCGCAATTACGTTCTCACCGAAAAAGAGCCCCTGGAGCCCGACGAGAGATTCGGCCTCGAACTCGAGAGAGAGGTGTCCGGGATCGCCGTCCTCGACCACAGCCAGCGTCCCGGTTCCACGCACGTCCAGGCCCGCGACCAGCGCCCAGACCGTGTCGACCGAGGCGACGCCCCCGCGGAGCGACAAAGTCGCCGCCGCGCTGTCCACTCGTAGCGGCCCAATCTTGGAAGAGCGCAGGCGAACCTCACCCACAGCCCACGCCACCCCTGCCTCATCCGTCCCGCCGGAGACCACCAGCGTGCCCGACACGGTCGTCGTGTCGGGCAGATCGGGAATCACGGCCGACAACGCGTACCGAGTCGCGCTGGCGCTCAGTTCGTACCGGGCCAACGGATCGCTTGCGCCGAAGCGCGCATCCACAATCAGCACGCCGGACTGCGTGCCCAATTCGGCCGTGATCGATAGATCCGGGAGGGGGCCGGTGACCGTCACTCTGCCTGCTACCTCGCCGAGGGATGCCAGGCCCGGGGGAAGCCGCACAACGGACGACAGGTCCAAGGGCTCGAGATCGATCTGAAGGTCGACGACCGTCTCGCCATCGACCTCGGTCACGGTTCCGCGAGCGCGCACCATGGATTCTTTGCCGCCGGTCCCACGGTGCCCAGCGTCCAGCGAGAGGCTCATCCCGGTGTCGAGCGTTCCGTCCGCATGGATCCGCACCGGACCGGCACCCGTGAGCGGGATGCCGGGCAACAAGCCCTCGAGCGCGCCATAGTCGAGGGTGCTGAACCGGGCCGTCAGGTCCCGAGCCCCATAGGGTTGGAGCAACCGGAGCGCGCCATCGAACTCACCGGACGTGACACCCGTCGAGCGCGTCAACGTGAGCGCACCCTCCAGGCCGAGACTGTCCTGCGGACCATCGAGCCGAAGATCTCCGTCCAACAGGCCGTCCACCGGCAGCCGTCGATCGATGAACGGCTCCATCTGGGCCAGATCGAACCGCTCGAAGCTGAGCGCGACGTTTTCGGTCGTAAGGGTCCGTCCATCTGCGGAAAACCGCACCTGGCCGTCGCCCGCAATGACACCCCGCCCCAAGTCGAGACGGGCTCCCGACCATCGAAACCCCCAACCTGTCGGCCCGGTCTCGAAACCGATCGCCGCCCGACCCACGCCGTCGGGGAGCCGAGGATCGAGCCAGCGAAAATCACGCAGTGACAATCTGGGTGCAGACACATCCACACTTACCGTCACGCCGTCGTCCCCACGCCAGTCCACGGTGGCGAGACCTCCTCCCTCGGAGTCGGGAAGGCGCAGCACCTCGGCACGGATACTGGCCCGCTGGCCCCTCACCTGAACACGGCCGCTGAAGTCGGTAAGGGTGAACGGGTCGGTAACGACGTTACCGACCATGCTCCAATGCTCGATCTCGACGCGAAGCCCCTCGACCTCCGGGTCAACGATTCCCACCCGGGGCAGTACGGCATCGATTTGGTTGAACGTGATCGTTCGCAGCAGGCCCGCGCCGGATGGGTCCACTCGCGTGAGGGCACGGCCGGAAGTACTACCCGAGATCGGGTAAGCGAACTCTACACGTCCGTCATGCAAGACCACGTTCTCGAGGATGAACGTTGCGCGCGGTGCCGCAGGCCCGTCCTCGGCAGACGGGCGATTCCGCGAATCGCCGGTCAAGCCAAGCACCACCGCCGCACTGTACGCGGCATCCCCCGCCGCTTTGGTGATGGTTACGACCGGCCTCCACAATTCCACTCTTGCGAAGACGTAGTCCCGCGCCAAAAGGTCCCGCACGGAGTACTCGACCGTCAGCGAGTCCACCTGGAAGAACGGCCTTCCGTCGCGGGTCGAGATCCTCACGCCGTGGAGCGTCGCCTCACGGAGCAGCCGGGGTGACGTGATGCGCGCCACCTGGATCTCACCGTTGACCACGCCATCGAGGCGCTGCAGGATCTGCCTGAGGACGAACGTCTGCCCGGTGGCCGTGCGGGTCAGGAACAGAAAGCTGCCCACCCCTCCGACGAGCAGAGCTACCGCGGCTATGCCGCCGTACCGCAGGAATCGCCGGAACCTCACGGTCAGAACGCCTGGCCAATCGAGAAATGGAGCTGGAGCCGGCTCAGCGAGAATGCGTCGGCCTCTCCGAAACGAATGCGCGACGACAGCAACGCCAAATCGTCGTCCAGAACGTAATTCAACGTGAGAATCTCGCCGGCGACCGAGCGCTCAAGCCGGCCTTCCGGATCGTCCTGGCCGGAGATGAAAGGGCGAATCTGCGAGGTCATGACCTGGAGGGTTTCTCCTCCTCGGGTGCGGTAGCCAAGATCGATGCGAATCGGACCGACGGGACTCCTATACCGGATGCCGATCCCGGGCGTGATCTGCAGATCGCCAAGGTCGATCGGCTCGTTCTCGGACCAAACCTGACCCACGTCGATGAACGTAGCCGCCTCCCAACCTCCCTCCGCGATGAGCAACCGGAACTCCGCGCTGCCCTCCAGGATCACTCGCCCGCCAGTCGGACGGGGGATGAACTGCCCATCCGCGAGACTCGCCGCGCCGCACGACAGGTCCATGACTTCATCGGGAAGGCACGCCGCAACTCCGTCGGCTGTAGCCGGGAACACCAGCCTGCGCACATCGACCGTCAGTACCCGCGGACCGAGCTGGTTCTGGCCGAAGCCCCGTACGCTATTGGGTCCTCCGCCGTAGAAGCGCTTCTGCGGATGGACGATGTCACCCGCGCTCCGCAGCAACCCGAAGGTGCCGGCGCGCACCCAACCGCCCCGGATACGGACCGCCAGGACCTGACCATGAGACGCCTCGCGGTACGCAGCGACCTGCGCGAACGCCCTGTGGTACGCAAAATCAGAGCCGGTCGGCCCCGAGGCGAGTTCCACATTCAGCACCGCGGAGTAGCCACGGGTAGGGTTCAGTATGCGATTCGTCCGGTCCTGAGCCAAGCTGATTCCGACGGGCGCAAGCCAGTTGGCGCTTTGGAGCACGTTGATGTCCGTGGGGGTACACACCAGGAAACTCGCACAGAAGAACACTTCGGCCGCGTCGAGGCTAGTCAACTGCGGCCGATAGGACAGCGTGACCGTCGTGCCCGGCCGGAAGCGCCGTACCAGGCCGAGATCGATACCAACGGCCTTGCGCACAAACACGTCCTGTACGCTCTTCCGCTCGAAGAACAGCCCCGAACTCAGAGAGTACCGGGAGGAAAAAATCCAGGGCTGGGTGAAATCGGCCGCCACCAGCCAGTTGAGATCGCCGAACTCTCCGACGCCCGCCTGCCGGCAAACCGTGTCGTGCATCTCCTCGGCCAGGATGTTCGACAGCCTGGCCCTCAACTGCAATCGGCGCGCACCTCCGATAAAGTTGCGGCTGGTCCACCGCCCCTCGGTATTCAGACAGTCGATCGTGCTCCATCCGAGACCCGCGCGGACACGGTGCACGCTTCCCTCGGCCACCTTCACCTCGATGGGGACAACCTCACCCATGCTGAGCGTATCGACGACCTGGGCACTACTGATGATCTCCAGGTTGAACAGGTTGCGCTGGCCCGACAGCGTGGCCGCACGGGAGTACTCGTCACCCTCGCTGAAGGGAAGCATGCGCCGGATCACCCGGTCCGACAGCCTCCGATTGCCGCTCACCGAGATCGGGCCAAAGGCAGCGTATGGACCCGGATCTACGTCGAACGTGACGCTCGCTTCGTAGCTCCCCGACGGGATGTTGGAGTTGATGAAGACGTCCGCCTGCGGATACCCTCGGTTCTGCAGTCGCATGCGAAGCGTGTCGCGAGCGGCGTTCAGCCGGACCCGGCTGAAACGCTCTTCGACCTGGAGCGGAAGCGCAGACTCGAGCTCGAGCTCTTCGAGACCTTCCAGACCCGTCACGGCCAACTCCGAGATCAGCACCGGCCGCCCCTCGTCGATGTCGAAGCGAATCCGGATCTCCTCGTCGTTGGGTCGGTTGATAGCGGTATCGACGGTGGCCTCGCGGAACCCCCGGTCGTGGTAGTAGAGGCGCAGGCGCGCGATATCGCGCGCCAGTTCGCGCTCACGAAGGAACCGCTCCGTACGTGCGAACCCCGTGCGGAACAGGCAGAAGGGCGCCAGAACGATCGATCGGCACTCCGACCGCCGGTTGACGATCGCGTGGGCCAGGGAGTCGCTCGGGAGGGTCTCGTTTCCCGAAAAGCTGAGTTCCGTGATTTCGACACGTCCCGCCTGTGCCGACACCGGGAGGGCGAATGCCCCGCCGAGCACCACCGCCCAGACAGCGAGGCGGACCTGGCGCGGGCTCATGCCGTTTCGTCCGGGAGCTCGGGGGAAGGCAGCGCCCGCGAAGGATCGTTCGGGACCCTGCCACCGCTTTCCACCGGCTCGCGCGCCAGGAACGCGCGTACCACGTAGAACGTCACCGCAGCGACACCCAGCGTAACGGCGAGAGCTCCCAGGTTTTCCCTGGTACCGGCCTCTCGCTCGAGGTAGAAGCGCGTCACCGGCGTCGCCCGCTCGAAGATGAGACGGCTCCGGACGCTCTCCCCCTTCTCGGGAGTATCGTCTCGCACAGAAATTCGAACGTCATCGAGTCCCGGTTCAGAAGTTTGTGCTCCACTTTGATCGTATCCTCTTCGATCATGAGTAGATGAAAGCTGTTCTTGGAGGCCTCACTCGCCCGGCCCCGGGTGGACGTGGCGGTGCCGCTGTACGCCAGCACGACCTCGTCGGCCCCCTCGTGCGCTGGGCACACGGCAGACGAACGTGCCACGAACCCTCGATGAAAATGCCCTCCCATGACCAACTCCGCACCCATGTCCCGAATAGCGTCCAGAATCCGGGCCGCATCGGGTATCGGCTCGGCCGGTTCCGTGTCGGGCGCGGACACCAGTGGATGGTGCGCAACCACTATTCTGGCCTCGTGCACATGGCTCTCTTGGAAGATCCGTGCCGCGAACTCCAGTTGCCTCGGCTGGAGTCGCCCGTTGACGATGGCTCGCCGCGGCGCCGCGGTGTGCAGAGCCACTACGACAGCTCCTGGAACCCGGGTCACAGTATCCAGATCTGGACTGATGTAGCGCCGGTAATTGCCGAAGGGCACCAGGAGCCGTTCGAACGCCCGATAGAGAGGCACGTCGTGGTTTCCGGATGTCACCACGAGGGGGATGTCGCCGAGCGAATCCAAGAACCGCTGAGCCTCCCGGTACTCGCTCACTTTGGCCCTCTGCGTGAGGTCTCCGGCGATCACCACCAGGTCGGGGGTGCTCTCTTCGATGGCCCGCTGGAACGCCTCGCCCGCCTCCGGATCGTATGCGGAGCCGAAATGTAGGTCCGACCCCAGGAGGATCGTCAGCATGCTTCTCAGGCGGGCGCCGTTTCGGCGCCTGCCTCACCCCCTCCACCCTTCCACGTGCGCGAAAGTCCGTAAATGCCCGCGGCGATCAGGGCCAGGCTGAATACCTGTGCGAGAGTCATCGGCCCGAAGAACCTGTCGTCCTTCACACGCACGATTTCGACCAGAAAGCGCTCGGCCCCCATCATGATCATCCAAAGCATCCAGTTGAAGCCGGCCCGGTGCTTGTGCGAGCGGAAATGCCATAGCAGAAAGAAGATTCCGATCGCCATCCCGATCTCGTAGAGCTGAGTCGGGTGGACGGGAACAACCTGTCCGAACTGCTCGACGATGGCTGGATCGACCTGAATGCCGAAGTGGCTCTCCAGCACGTCGACCCGGGTCGCCGGCGTACCCCGGGGGAACTTGATGCCAACCCAGGAGGCGGTGGGACGGCCGTAGTCGTCTCCCACCAGGAAGCACCCGATGCGGCCCACTCCATACGCGATCGCCAACGGAGCCGCCGTGATGTCGGCCATCTTGGGAAGCGGAAGCTTGCTGCGGCGTAACTCCCACAGGATCAGGCCCACGGCACCCAAGAAACCACCGTACCAGACCATGCCGCCCCTCGAGAAGATCAGAGCGCGCGGGTTTTCCATGAGTTGCGGGTAGTTGAGCAGGATGTAGTAGATCTTGGCACCCAGCACGCCACCCACCACGGCCATGAAGAGGACGTCCCAGGCCTTTTCCGCCTCTAGACCAACACGGTCCATCTCGGCACGCACCAGAATGCCGCCCGTGAGAAAGGCCAAGAACATGAACACACCGAATGACGTAATCGGGTCACCACCCAGCAGGGGGAACCATTCGGGTAGATTGAAGAAAATAGGATACACTGTTCACCTTTCGCAGTTTATCGACGACCAGACAAGCTCTACTCCCTGATCAACCCAGGGAAGGGCAGTTTCGCATTCGCAGAAGCATCCAGGGGTGCGACCTCGTCTCGCTCCAGCCTGAACAGAGCTGCCCGTGCCACCATGGCTCCGTTGTCCAGAGACAGGCGGTCGGACGCGGCAAAAAGGCGCCCATCGCGCCCGAGCCGCTCCGTGAGCTCTTCCCGCAATCGCCGGTTCGCCGCCACGCCGCCTCCCAACAAGACGCGCCGGCAGTGCGTAGCCTCCACGGCCCGCATCGTCTTGCTGGCCAGCACATCGATGGCGGCTTCCTGGAAGCATGCCGCCACATTGGCCCGTTCATTCGCCAGCGTACCCGCGTGCGCCAACTCCGAGACGAGCGTGGCAACGGCAGTCTTGAGCCCGCTGAACGAGAAGTCGTAATACCCTGCGCTGCCTAATTCCTGACCCTTGTTGAGCAAGGGTCGGGGTAGGCGATGGCGCGTTCGGCTGCCCTCCTCCGCGATCTCTTGAATCGCCGGCCCGCCTGGATAGGAGAGCCCAAGCAGCTTGGCAACTTTGTCGAAGGCCTCGCCTGCCGCATCATCGCGGGTCTCGCCCAAGAGACGGTAACGCCCCCATTCCTGGACGTGCAGCAAGAGCGTATGGCCACCGGACACGAGGAGTGCCACAAAGGGTGGCTGCGCGTCGGGGTCTTCCAAGGACGGCGCGAACAAGTGCGCCTCCATGTGGTGGACCGCGACCAACGGACGGCCTAGCCCGTACGCAACGGCCTTGGCCCAGGACGTCCCGACCAACAGGGCTCCGATGAGGCCCGGCCCGGCCGTGACACCGAACACATCGATATCCTCGAGCGAGCACCCGGCGCGGTTGAGGGTTTCGGTCACCACCTCGTCCACTCGCCGCAGATGAGCCCGGGCGGCCAACTCGGGCACGACCCCGCCGTACACCTCGTGCACATCCTGGGAAAGGATCACGTGACCACGGATGGTGCCGGGCGCCTCGACCACCGCCGCGGCCGTCTCGTCGCAGCTGGTCTCGAGACCCAAGACCAGCGGCCCACTCATCGATCCGCCTGGCGCCGAACCATTACGCTATCCACATCCATCCGGACCGTGACGAAGTTCGGCACCCCCTCCACGTGGATGGGCACGCGCCGTTCCTCGCTCGGGCGCATGCCCAGAAGAGCATAGCTGGGTACGAACACACGCAGGCGGCCTGGATTGACGCCGTCCACCCGTGTGCGAGCCCCGGTCAGAGTAAGGTCGACGGATGGCGGCACGATCACGATGCTTCCGGTTCCGCCGCCGTCCCCAGCCCGTACCGGAATGCCGATAACCCGTCGGTCCGCCGACTGCTCTACGGGCACCATCACCGTCACTTCGACGGGCACTACCTGGAGCCCCAATCCAGTGGTGTCCACCGTCGCCTCCAGCACCCCCTGATCAGACACGTTGGACAGGTTCACCGGCAGGATGTCCAGCGTATCCACCGCCGAGACCCGGCTCGCAGCACCGCTCACACGCACAACCCTGGGCTGTACGCTCATGGCTCTCGTGAGTGCCAACCTCGAGGGCAACTCCCCAGTGGTGTTCAGCCGGAGCGCGATGGTCGCTGTCTCAATCTGTTCGAGATGGAGGCGGATGGTGCTCGGGACGATGTCCTCCACCTGGACCCCCGGGTAACCCTCAACCGGAATCCATCCCGGCTGCAGGAAAACCACCGGGTCGGTGTCGGTCACGTCGGTGATCGGCACCATGACCGCTGTTCTGCCGTCGAGGGCGAGGCGGATGATCTCCCGCACGGGTCCGGCAAAGCGAACGGTTACGAACGCCGGAGCAGGCTCATCGACCAGCATGAAGTCGGAGTCGATCACCTGGACACGGACAGGCACCGGGATGGACCGCCGGCTCGGACCCTCGACGCGCACCATCGCCCACAAGAAGACCGCCATGCCGACGGCAGCGAGCTTGAGACGCCAGTTCCTCGCGAGGACCCGGGGAAGGACCCTGACCGTCACTGCTCCAGAAGGCGCAGGATGAGTTCCCGGTTTTCGGGGGAGTCCCACAGCGTGCCCCCGGTCACCTTCTTGTAGATGAGGCCGTCCTTCCCGATGAGGAAGGTCTCGGGCACACCGGTCGTCTGGTACGTCCGCTGGATATCACCCGTGACATTGTGCAGCATCTTGAACGTGAGGCCGAGCGAATCCGCAAAGGTCTGGATGTCGCCGCCGGGCCTGCCGAAGATGTCGAAGCCGCCAAAGGTCGCATCGATGCTCACCGCCAGGATCACGAAGTCCTCGTTGTCGAGCGCGGTATAGAGGCGCTCCATGGACGGCATCTCTTCGCGGCATGGTAGGCACCAGGTCGCCCACACGTTCATGAGCACCACTTTTTCCCCGGCGAAGTCGGAGAGCCGGTAGATCTCTCCCGTGAGGTCCGGCACCGCGAATTCCGGCGCCGGATGCCCAGGCATCACCGGTTGGAGCCGCCCACGGTTGACCCACGCCAGGAGCACGACGAGTCCCACGCCGAAGGCGGCAATGAGGTAGGGAAGCTTGGAACTCCGCCGCCGCACTGTGGATGTGGTCATCTCTGAAGTGTCCTCTGGGTCATGCGTTCGAGCATTCCGGCACACGCACAATGGTACGACTCAATACGCTCTTAGTTCCTACCGTTTCCGCCACGCCGGCTGCGACGCCCCACGACCAGTTGGACGAGCGATCCGGGGTCCAGCAAGGAGTCCGGCGGGGGCGCCTGTTCGACCACGCGACCCTGGTCCCTGCCGAAGCGAAATCGGATCGTGATCTCTGAAACAACGAGCCCCAGCGAGTCCAACATAGACTCTGCCTCGGCCTGCTCCAACCCAAGCACCAGCGGCATCTCGACCAGGGCCGGGCCAGTGCTCACAACGAGCCGAATCTCGCCCGGCAGGCTCACCTCCGTGCCCGGCTCCGGAATCACCTGGACGACTTTGCCACGGGGCAGGTCGGCCTCTGCGGTGTCGACCGCAACGCTGAAGCCCGTACCCTCGAGAACCTCCCGCGCGTCTTCCTCGCGAAGCTGAAGCACGTCGGGCACGGGTCGTCGCTCGGGGCCGAGACTCACCGTGATCCACACGGACGATCCGGCCAACGCCATTTGGCCGGGAAGCGGGCTTTGGCCCAAGACCTGGCCTGCCGGCGCGGTCGGATGCTGAAGGGAGTCGACGGCGCCCATCTCGAGCCCGAACCTCCGAAGCCGCGACTGGGCAGCCTCACGGTCCGTAGCCCGAAGATCGGGGACCTCCAACAGGCCGCCGGTGGGGACCGGCGCCGGAAACAGAATGCGCGTGGAAACGAGGTATCCTCCGGCAAAGCCGATCAAGGCGATCGCGCCGAGCAACCCAGCGTACTCCGCAACGCGAAAGCCGCGCCCGGATGCCTCGCCCTGGACGTTCTTGCGCCGACGAGGACCCTTGCCGCGACGCCGCCGGATCGAGCTGCCGAGCCTCACGCCATGCCCGCCGATTCTTCATATCGCTCCGCACCCATCACGCCCTCCGCAAACGGGCTGCGAAGGCCCCGTCGAACCCCGTCACCTGTGGAAGAAGCCTCAGTAGCCCCTGTTGGTCCAGACGACTTTGATCGACCCCATTTCCAGGATCGATGGTGAACTCGGGATGACCACCCAAGAATGCCTCCACCTGGGCCGCGTTCTCCTCGTCTTCCAGGCTGCATGTGGCGTACACCAAGAGGCCCCCGGGGGGTACGAGATCGCTGGCTGCCTCCAAGATCTCGGCCTGTAGCGCGACGAGGCCTGCCATCCCCTCGGGGCTCAACCTCCAACGCGCATCGGGGTGGCGACGTAGCGTACCCGTGCCCGAGCATGGAACGTCGAGCAAGACCACGTCGGCCCCACGAACCGCAGGCCGGCGCGCGTCGGCGACTACCATGCCCACGCGGTCGGAAATGCCGGCGCCGAGGCGGCCGGCGTTGCTCCGGAGCAGGTTCATTCGCCTCATCGACGAATCAGCGGCGACCACATAACGGGCTCCCCCCTCGGCGATGGAGAGCGCCTTCCCTCCCGGCGCGGCGCACAGATCGGCCACAGTGGAGCCCGGCTCGATGCCGGCATACACCGTCACCAGGGCCGACCCCGGATCCTGAATGACACCCGCGATCGCACTCAGCACCTCACCCGGAGTGTGTCCGGATTCAACGCGGAGGCACACATTACCGGCCTGCTCGAGGGTCGCAATGATGCCTCGGTCGGCGAGGCGCTCGGCAGCGCGCTCGAGGCAAGCACCGAATGGCCTGACGAACAGCGGTGGCACCTTGTTGTTGGCCTCTACGAGTCCCGTGACCTCCGCCGCACTCCATCGCGCCAGCCATCGGTCCACCAGCCATCGAGGGTGCGATCCCCAGGTGGACAGGAAGTCGGCGGGCTGCGTCTCGGGATCAGGGAAATGCTCTGGGCCGTCTCCAACCCGTGCTACCGACCGTAAAACGGCGTTCACCAAGCCGGCGACCCCTTTCCCACCCACGGCGCGCGCCTGGTCCACCGTCTGCGACACGGCTGCGTAACCTGGGACGCTGCCCATGTAGAGCACCTGGTACGCACCCATCCTCAGGACGTCCAACACGTCGTCGGCAACGCTGCCGATGCCACGATCGAGCTGCGCGTCCAGCAGATGATCCAGCCGGCCCCTCAGGCGCACGGCCCCGTAGACCAGTTCGTGGACCCAACGGCGCTCTCGGGGATCGAGCCGGTCCGACGCTTCAGCAAACGCCAGGTCGATGCGTCTGCCCCGGCTCACGGCACGCATGCTCTCGTAGGCAGCTCGCCGCCCCGGTGTCGTGACGTCCACGGCTCTTCAGTCCAGCATTCCCCGAGTGGGGGATGAGGGAATGGCGATCTCCCGCGCCGGCATGCGACCGGCGAGGTAGGCCAGCCGGCCCGCGCGGACCGCGAGGCGCATCGCGTGCGCCATGCTCACCGGATCATCGGCCGCCGCGAGCGCAGTGTTCATCAGAACCCCGTCCACTCCCTGCTCCATCGTGATGCAGGCGTCGGACGCCGTCCCCACCCCGGCATCGACGATGATCGGCACCTCGCAGCGGCGCTTGATCTCCCGCACGAAGTACGGGTTCACCAACCCCAGGCCACTGCCGATCGGGCTGGCGAGCGGCATGACGGCAACGCATCCCGCGTCCTCCAACCGGAGCGCGGTGACGACATCACCAGAGGTGTACGCCATCACCTTGAAGCCCTCTTCCACGAGAACGAGCGCCGCCTCGATGGTGCCCTGCGTGTCCGGAAGAAGCGTGACCTCATCGCCGATGACCTCGAGCTTGAGCCAGTCACTGAACCCCGCCGCCCGCCCGAGGCGCGCATACCGTATGGCGTCCTCCGCGGTATAGCAGCCGGCGGTGTTGGGCAGCAGAAAGAACTCGTCCGGGTCGAGATGGTGGAGGATGCCCTCCTCCTTGGTTCGATCCAGATCGACCCGACGCACCGCGACCGTCACCATCTCCGCGCCGCTGGCGCGAATGGCGTCCATCATCACGGCGTTGTCGGAGTACTTCCCCGTGCCGACGATCAGCCGGGACTTGAATTCCCGATCCCCGATTCGGAGGGGGTCGGCCGCCACCGAGCCCGACTCATTACCACGCGTTTCGATTGTCGCTTCCCTCTCCACCGCTCAGCCTGCCCCCTTTTCGGATTATTTGTCCCATCCTCACCCACCGCCCACGAAGTGCACCACCTCCAACTGGTCGCCCTCCTCGACCCGTACATCGCCAATCACATCCCGCGAGAGGATCTCTCGATTCAACTCGACCACGACCATGTGCGGATTCAGTTCCAACGACTCGAGAAGGTCCATTACGGTCAGGTCGGACTCGATCTCACGATCCTTCCCGTTCAGTCGAACCTGTATCATCTCTCCTGCCGTCAGTTGGGGGGATTGTCGTGCCTCGGTGAGTCACCTTCGGCACGATCCAACGCAGCCAAATATACCTCCACTGCCCGCGCCGGGCGCTCCCCCCCCCATACACCATCGAGCACGGCGACACCCCACGCGCCGCTCGCCGCCACAGCCTCCACCCGATCGGGCGTGATACCGCCGATGGCCACAAGAGGCACGCGGGTGGTCCGTTGTACCGCTTCGACCAGCGATGGCCCCACGGGGGTGCGTTCCGGATGTGAGGCAGTTGCAAACATCGTGCCCACAGTCAGGTAATCGGCGCCGCCCTCCACGGCCTGCCGCGCCTCTTCGACATCGTGGACCGACACGCCGACGGTCCCGCGTCCACCGAGGAGGCCGCGGGCGATTGCAGGCGGAAGGGAGCGCTGCCCGAGGTGCACCCACTCGAGCCCGAGAGCCAGAGCGATGTCTACACGATCGTTGACGACCAGCGACGCTTCGAAGTCCTCGATGGCCGACATGAGATCACCAACGACGCGGAACAGGTCCCTGCTTCGGGTGCGGGGGCCCCTCACGTGAAGCGCCGTGGTGACCCCTCCGGCCTTCATCACCTCGGACGCGACGGCTACGAAGTCCGGCCTCGCAAGCACCTCGTCATTGGTGACGACGTGAAGCCGCGGCTTCACTCGAAGCGCTGGCCGACCGTGGCTCCGCGGCCCCGGATCCACGCCGCGGCGGCCATCCGGCCCTTCCCTTCGGGCTGCACCTCGCTGAAACGCACCGCCCCGGTGCCAGTGGCCACAAGTAGCCCAGCCGACCCGTCGGCCTCGAGCACGCTGCCAGCCTCGGCATGGGTGGACCCTTCATCGGGAATGGGGCGAAACAGCTTGACCGGGCGGGATTCGAGTGTGGACCAGGCGCCCGGCACCGCGTCCATGCCCCGGACCAGGTTCGCCACGTCGGAGGCAGAGGCCGTCCAATCCACACGGGCGCTGTCGCGTCCGATCTTGGGAGCGAAGGTGGCAAGATCCTCGTCCTGGGGTTGCTCTTCGAGAGCCCCACCTTCCAGGAGGGCCAGTGCCTCGATCAGGGCCTGCGCGCCGAGCTCGGAGAGCCGGACGAACAAATCCGATGCCGTCGCCCCCGAGGCGATCGGCTCTTCGATCTGAAGGAGGATGGGTCCGGCGTCCATCTTTTCGACCATGCGCATGACCGTGACGCCCGTCGACTGCATGCCCTGGATGATCGCCCAGTTGATCGGCGCCGCGCCACGCAGCGCGGGAAGCAACGAGGCGTGCACGTTGATCGACCCGCGGACCGGCGCATCGAGCACCTCGCGCCGAAGGATGCGGCCGTAGGCCACCACCACGGAAAGGTCCGGGAAAAGAGCCCCTATCTCTCCGAGAAAATCTTCCCCGTGGGGACCTTCGGGCTCGAGCACGTTGATGCCGTCCGCCAGGGCCGCCTGTTTCACCGCCGACGAACGCAACGACCGACCACGCCCAGCAGGTCGATCGGGTTGGGTCACTACGCCCACCACCTCGTGTCCTTCTTCCGTCAGGGCTCTGAGGGAAGGGACCGCGAAGTCAGGCGTTCCCCAAAAGAGCACCTTCATCCGCGATCTTCTTCCTGACTCTTCTTCCACTTCTTGAGAAGCATCCGGCGCTTTAGCGGACTGACTCGATCGATGAACAAGACCCCATCAAGGTGATCGAGTTCGTGTTGGAGCGCGCGCGCCAGCATGCCGTCCGCCTCGACCTCGATCGGTTCACCGTTCGGGTCCGTGGCTCGAATGGTTACCGTGGCGGGACGGGTGACGAATTCCTCGAGACCGGGAATGCTGAGGCACCCTTCCGTCGACTTGTCCGTCTCGCGGCTCGCTCGGACGACCTCCGGATTCACCAGCGCCAGGCGATCGGCATCGGACCCGTCGTCGTCCTGGACGTCCAGCACACAAAGGCGCAAGGAAAGACCGATCTGGGGGGCCGCCAGCCCGATTCCCTCTGCGTGGTACATGGTCTCGAACATGTCCTTGACGAGTGCCCTGAGATCGTCGTCGAACTCCGAGACGACCTCACCGGGCACGCGAAGCACCTCATCGCCGAGGTAGCGGATCTGACGGATGGCCATCAGCCCTTCGTTTTTTCGTCTCCGAGTTTCCGCGAGACCCGGGCCCGCTCCACAGTCACTTTCGTGTCACCACCCGTCCTGATGATCAGGCTGTCCTCCTCGGCTCGGACCACAGTTCCGATGATGCCACCGGAGGTCACGATCTCATCCCCCTTTTGGATCGCGCTGATCATCTGTGCGTGCCGCTCCCGCTCCTTCCGCTGGGGGCGGATGAGGAGAAAGTAGAAAATGGCGATAACCGCGAAGACATTAAAAAGCAGGACGATCGAGCCGCTGGCCCCTTCCCTCGGACCAGCCGTGAACGCCAGCGCCTGTTCGATCAATGTGTTGCTCCGTCAGTAAAGTTGAGTGCTCTCAAGTAAAAGGCCGCCGCCCGGCGCGCCGCCTGCGCTACACCACTCGCCCCCGGTACCGTTCCAGCCACTCGGCGCTCCAAGCAGTGAAGGTACCACCCCGGATCCGTTCCCGGGCCTCGGCCGCCAAGCGCACGAGGAATCGCAGGTTGTGGATCGAGAGCAGCCGATGTCCGAAACGCTCGCCTGCCACCACCAAATGGCGCACATAGGCCCTGTCGAAGCGCACGCAACCGTAGCAGTCGCAGCCCGGATCGACCGGGCGCGTATCCGCCCTGAAACGCGCGCCCTTGAGGTTCACCTGACCTTCCTCCGTTGTCCACGCCGTGCCATGTCGGGCATTTCGCGTGGGGGCGACACAGTCGAACATATCGCACCCGCGAGAGATCGCTTCCAGTAGGTCATCCGGGTAGCCCACCCCCATCAGGTAACGCGGCCGGTCTGCGGGCATTTCGGGGTGGAGCGCCTCGAGCACGCGCCACATGTCCGGCTTGGATTCGCCCACCGACAGGCCTCCGATGCCGAACCCGTCCCAGGTGCCGAGGTCGCACACCCTACGTACTTGATCGAGCCGGAGATCCTCGTAGACATTGCCCTGGAGGACCGGAAAGAGGCTCTGGGCAGACCTGCCGTCACTACCGGAGATCTCTCCGAAACGGGCAGCGCAGCGCTCCAGCCAATGTAGCGTTCTCGCGTTAGCCGCCTCGGCCACGCTTCGGCCGCTGCCGCCCGAAGGACATTCGTCGAAGGCCATGATCACATCCGCCCCGAGGACTCGCTGGATGTCCATGACACTCTCCGGCGTGAACAGGTGGCTCGAGCCGTCGATATGGCTCCGGAAGACTACGCCGTCGTCCCGGATTTCATTGATGTTGGCGAGCGAAAAGACCTGGTAGCCGCCCGAGTCCGTGAGGATGGGCCCGTCCCAGCGCATAAAAGCGTGCAGTCCGCCCAACTCGTCGATCAGGTCGTGCCCGGGACGCAGGTAGAGATGGTAGGTGTTGGCGAGGATCATGGAAGCGCCCAAGCCGGATAGCTCGTCCGGCGAGACCGCCTTCACCGCCCCCAGCGTACCCACCGGCATGAACACAGGTGTGGACACGTCACCATGCGGCGTGCTGAACGTGCCCGCCCGGGCCGCCCCGTCGGTCGCCTCCAACGCAAAGTCAAACACGGGACCTCGGCCGGCGGGCCGGCGAGGTCCGGCGCATCCAGGGACGGTCCGTCAAATGACGGCCATACTGTCGCCGTAGGAGTAGAACCGGAACTCCAACCGAATCGCCTCCTCGTACGCACTCATGGTCCGCTCATACCCGCCGAACGCCGCGACCAGCATGATCAGCGTCGAGCGGGGAAGGTGGAAGTTCGTGATCAACGCGTCCACCACCCTGAACTCGTACGGCGGCCGAATGAACAGGTCCGTGTTTCCCACCCGCGACTCGACCTCCCCACTCTCCCCGGCCGCACTCTCGAGCGCCCTCACTACGGTCGTGCCCACCGCCCACACCCGCCTTCCATCTCTCTTCGCCTTCGTCACGGCCCGGGCCGTCGCCTCAGGCACGCGGTACCGCTCCGAGTGCATGGTGTGTAGCCCGGGATCGTCGACTTCGACCGGCCGGAACGTGCCCACCCCGACGTCCAGCGTCACCGATACCCGTTCTACTCCCATGGCGGCGATCTCGGCCAGCAGCCCGGTAGTGAAGTGAAGTCCGGCCGTCGGAGCCGCGACCGACCCCGGCACCTCCGCGTACACGGTCTGGTAGCGCTCGCGATCCAGAGGCTCGTCCTCTCGCTCCAGGTACGGAGGCAAGGGCACGTGCCCATACCGTGCGAGCACGTCCAGGAAGGGGAGGTCGGTCATGAGGCGGACCACACGTCCGCCCCCCTCGACAGAGTCCAGGATCTCGATGTCCAGATCCGGACCTACCGTAACGATCCGCCCAGGCTTGAGTTTCCCCCCGGGCCGCACGAGCGCCTCCCACACGCGGGAGTCCGCTCCGCCCTGGTCCTCTCCACCCAACGGACGCAGGAGCAGAATCTCCGCAGGCGCGCCGGTGGGCTTTCGTCCTTTGAGCCGGACAGGCAGCACCTTGCTGTCGTTCACGACCAATAGGTCGTCGGGTGCCATGAGCGCGGGCAGCTCTCTGAACCGGCGATCGGAAATAGGGCCGCCGTTCCGGGGCACGACCAACAGGCGGCTGGCGTCGCGCTCCTCTGCGGGATAGCGCGCCACCAGATTCTCCGGTAGGTCGTATTCGTAGTCTTGGACGCGCCGACCGCCGGCCACGGTGTCTACTCGAATAGGGACGACTGGTCGGTCCCTCCGTCTGCCGCCGGGACCGCGTACCCGAACCGCTTGTACGCCCGCTTGGTGGCCACGCGGCCACGCGTGGTACGCATCAGGAAGCCCTCCTGGATCAGAAACGGCTCGTAGACCTCCTCGAGGGTGGACACGTCCTCGCCCAACGCCACCGCCAACGACTGGAGACCGACCGGGCCTCCCTCGAACTTCTCGATGAGCGTCTTGAGGACGCGCGCATCCATCTCATCCAGTCCGTACTCGTCCACGTCGAGCATATCGAGGGCGTCTTTGGTCACCTGCGCGTCGATCACGCCGTCGGCCCGAACTTCCGCGAAGTCCCTCACCCGCCTGAGCAGGCGGTTCGCGACCCTCGGCGTGCCCCTCGCCCTTCGCGCCAAGATGTCCGCACCCTCCTCCGTCGTTTCGATGCCGAGCACTTCCGCACTCCGGCGAATGATCACGGCGAGTTCGTTGGCCGGATAGAAGTTGAGGCGCTGAATGATGCCGAAGCGGGCACGCATGGGCGCGGTCAGCAGGCCGAAACGGGTCGTCGCACCCACGAGCGTGAAGCGCTCGATGTTCATCGTCATGGTCTCGGCCTTTGGGCCGTCGGCCAACCGGATCTCGACCCGGTAGTCCTCCATCGCCGGATAGAGGAATTCCTCGATGATCGGCCTCAGACGATGGATCTCGTCGATGAAGAGGATGTCGCCCTCGCGCTGGTTCGTGAGAATGCCCACCAAGTCGGCGGGCTTCTCGAGCACGGGTCCGGACGTGGTCTTGATGTTCACGCCCATCTCTCGAGCCATGAGCCTGGCGAGCGTCGTCTTCCCGAGACCCGGCGGGCCGTGAAATAGCAGGTGGTCCAGTGGGTCTCGACGCTGAAGCGCCGCCTTGATCGCGATCGAGAGAGACTCCCTCACCCGCTCCTGACCGATGAATTCGTCGAGGCACTGAGGCCGGAGCGAAGGCTCGACTTGCGTATCCTCTTCGAGTTTCTCGGGTGTCGTGACCTCGCGTTTTCCGGTCATTCGTCGCTCAGTGCTCTACGGATCAGCTCCTCACGTCCCTCCGGCTCGCCCTGCTCGAGAGCTCGGCGTATGGCAGCGTCGGCATCCACGAAAGTGTACCCGAGGTGGACCAGCGCGGCCACCGCCTCCTGGGTGTAGCCTACCCCGCCGGTCGTGACACCTTCCCCCGCCACCACGAGGTCCTTCACACGGTCGGCCAACTCGAGCGCGATTCGCTCGGCCTTCTTCTTGCCCACTCCACTCACCTGCGTCAGGGCGGCCAGGTCCTTCTCGGCGAGTGCCTGGGCCAGCCGCGGCGCGTCGTACGTGGACAGCATTGCGAGCGCCACCTTGGGACCCACTCCGGTCGCACCGAGCAATCGGCGGAAGAGCTCTCGCTCATGCTCCTCGGCAAACCCGTACAAGGTCAGCGAATCCTCGCGGACCACCTGGAGCGTGCGGATCTCAAAATTTTCGGCTGGGGGTGAGGGCAGCCGCTGAAGGATGGTGAGCGGTACCTCGACTTCGTAGATCACTCCTCCCGGGGTCTCGACCTCGATGCGGTCGAGGTCGCGCGTCACCAGGGTACCTTTGATTCGGCTGATCAAGTCCGCACATCTCCCAACAGGCAGTAACACAGGGCTGCGGCACAACCATCCGCCGCATCGGCCGGCGTCGGTGGTGTCTGGAGCCGCAACTGCTTCTGGACCATGAAGGCCACCTGTCCCTTGGTCGCACCGCCGTGGCCCACAACGGCCTTCTTGATCTGCCTGGGTGTGTACTCGGCGATGGTGAGATCGCTCAAAGCCGCGGCCAACAGAATGGCGCCCCTCGCGTGGCCCAACGTAAGGGCACTGCGAACGTTCTTACCCTGGAAGACATCCTCGACCGACATTACGGACGGTCGAAACCGCTCGATCAGCACCTCGATCTCCTGGTAGATTTCCCTGATGCGCACAGGAAGGGCCTTTCCGGCCGACGTACGAATCACACCACACTCCAGCAGCGATACGGCGCCGCCGCCCTCCTTGGCGACGACGCCATATCCCGTGACAGCGGTGCCGGGGTCTATGCCCAGAACCACTTCGGTCTCCGAGTTGCCAACAATCACCCGTTACGTGGCCTCCGCCAGCACCGCCTCGTCGATGTCCGCGTTCGAATAGACCATCTGAACGTCGTCGGAGTCGTCGAGGGCATCCAACAACTTCAACAGACGCTCGGCGACCTTGCCCTCGACCCTGACCTCGTTCTTGGCCAACCAGCTCAACTCGGCCCGATCGAAGTCCACGCCCGAGTCCTTCAACCCTGTTTGGACCTCGTGGAACGCCGCGATCTCTGTCGTCACCACGAACTCGTCGCCGGAGCGCTCCACGTCCTCGGCGCCCGCTTCGAGCGCGGCCTCCAGGACCCCATCCTCCGTGTACTGGGCTGCATCCACATAGATCTGTCCCTTGTGGGCGAACTGCCAGGCCACCGAGCCGGCCGTCCCCAGGCTGCCGTCGTGCTTGCTCAAGACGTTGCGCACATCGGCTACCGTGCGGTTCTGGTTGTCCGTCAGCGTCTCGATGTAGATGGCGACGCCGCCCGGGCCGTAACCCTCATAAGCGATCTCCTCGTAGTGGACCCCCTCCAACTCGCCGGTGCCACGCTTGATCGCGCGCTCGATGTTGTCATGGGGCATGTTCGAGGACTTGGCCGTGTCGACAGCCAGGCGGAGTCGGGGATTGAAGTTCGGATCGCCGCCACCTTCGCGGGCCGCCACGGTGAGCTCGCGAATGAGCTTCGTGAACATCTGCCCGCGCTTGGCGTCGGTGACCGCCTTCTTGCGCTTGATTTGGGACCACTTGCTATGTCCAGACACGAGTCCTCCGGGTGCGTTCTAGTCGTTCGCCTTCTTGGACTCCGCGATGATCTTCCGCGCCTCGTGTTCAGGCACGGCCTCGTACCCGGCGAACGTTCGCGTATGGTGGGCCCTGCCCTGCGTCATGGAGCGCAGCAGCGCCGCGTACTTGTACAACTCCGCCTCGGGAATCTTGGCGCGAATGGTCGTCTTTCCGCCGTTCGGCTCCATGCCCTGGACCTTGCCGCGGCGCGAGGTGATGTCTCCCATGATATCGCCCACGAAGTCATCGGGCGTGGAGACGGAGACCTCTATCATCGGCTCGAGAATCACAGGCCGGCAGTCCGGCGCGACCTTCTTGAAGGCCATCGAGCCGGCGACCTTGAAGGCGATATCGCTCGAGTCCACGCTGTGGTATGACCCGTCATAGCACTCGGCCTCGAAATCTACGAGCGGGTAGCCCGCCAGAATGCCATTCTGGGCGGCCTCTTCGATGCCCTTGGCCACGGACGGCACGTATTTGCTGGGGATCACGCCGCCTTTGACGGAGTTCTTGAAGTTGAAGCCCTCGCCCTCGTGGAGGGGCCTGAGCCTCACCTTGCAGTCCCCGAATTGGCCGCGCCCGCCGCTCTGCTTCTTGAACCGGCCCTGACCCTGGGCCTCCTTGGTGATGGTCTCCCGGTAGGCGATCCTTGGCGCTTCGGTGACCACCGACACGCCGTACTTGCGCTTCAGCCTCTCGAACTGGACGTCGAGGTGGAGTTCACCCAACCCCCTGGCGATCGTCTGGCGCAGCACCGGATTGAACTCCGCACTGAACGTCGGGTCCTCCTCGTGGAGCTTGGGCAGCACCTCGCCGAGCTTGTCCTCGTCGATCCGCGTCACGCCTTTCACGGCGAGGGCGATGTCGGCGTTGGGAAACTCGATCGGTTCGAGCGTGACCGGCCGACTCGGCGCCGAGAGCGTGTCGTTCGTGTGCGAGTGCTTGAGCTTGGCCACCACGCCGATGTCGCCCGCATGGAGCTTGGGCACTTCGAAGCGCTCCTTACCCTGTGCGATGCCGAGATGGTGGAACTTCTCCGTGGTGCCACGTGCCGCGTTCTCCACCTCGACACCGTTGGTAATCGAGCCGCTTACGATCCTGAAGAATGACAACTCCCCCACGTGGGGCTCGTGCGACGTCTTGAAGATCAGCGCCGAGAACGGCTCGCTGTCGGACGGTAGGACCGCAACCTCTTCCGTCATGCCAGCCTTGGTCGCGATCTCACCGCCGGTCTCGTGGGGGGACGGGCATAGCTCCACGATCTTCTTCAGCAACGCCCGCATCCCGAACGACTTGGTCGCCGATGCACAGAAAACGGGGAATATCTCGCCTCTGGACATGCCAAGGGCCATGGCCTCAATGGCTTCCTCACGGGAGATCTTCTCGCCATCGAGGTACTTCTCGAGCAGGTCCTCGTTGGTCGTCGCAAGGGTCTCCTGAAGCTCGGTCTCCCACTCCTCGAACCGGGACTGCAGCTCCTCGGGAACGTCCTGCTCCTCGTATTCGCCCGTGGACGTGCCGGGCTTGAAGATGTGCGCGCGCTCGCTGAAAAGATTGATGATGCCCCTGAAGTCCTCGCCCTCTCCGATCGGAATCTCGACGGGGATCGCCTTGTCGGTCAGGCGCTCCTTTATCTGCCTGTAAACATTGTCGAAGTTGGCGTTCTCCTTGTCCATCATGGAGATACAGAACATTCGGGGCAGCTTTCGACGCTCGCAGTATTCCCACACGGTCTCGGTACCCACCTCGACCCCGGCCGTGGCGCCCACAACGATCAAGCCGGCGTCAGCGACGCGCACCGCAGCCACTGTGTCACCCGTGAAATCCAGATAGCCCGGCGTGTCGAGGAAATTGATCTTCGCGTCATGAACCTCGCAAAATGCGGGAGTGCACTGCAGCGAGATCTCGTGTTCGATCTCCTCCGGAGTGCACAGGGTGAGCGCGTGGCCCTCATCGACGCTTCCCTTCCGCTTCGAACTACCCGCCGCGAAGCAGAGCGCGTCGATCAGGCTCGTCTTCCCGGCTCCAGCGTGACCCAGAACGGCGACGTTCCGGATTTGCTCGGTTGTATATTCTTTGGCGGACGCCATAGCTACCTCCTACTGGAAATTCTCGATTCGGACCCCAGCGGCCTGTTGAAGCGGACCGTGATTCTAGATCCCACAAAAACCTGGGTCAAGCACTTGAAGAGCGATAGACGGGATGGGTTCCAGCGGGACCGGAAGCCTTCCCCGGCGGGTGGATTTACGCCTCAATGCCGGGCAGACCGCCCGGCTTCAATTCGTGCGCTGTCGGCGAGAGACCTCGTCGAGCAACGCACGCTCGTCGGCGGTGAGCGAACTCATGCCCTCGGCGGAGATCTTGTCCAGCACCTGGTCGACCGCGTCGAGCGTGGCCTTTTCCTTCGTCCCCGACGCATCCGCGCGTCGTGCCTTGCTCGCGGAGGAGCGCGACGTGTCCTCGCTGGGAACGATCGCGAGCCGTCTCGCTTTGGCGCCGGCGGCGGTGGCGAACCTCTGCAGCTTTTCCGAGGTCTTCCAGTCACTCTTCAGGTAGATGAATCCGGTGACCAGCCCGCCGAGGTGCGCGAAGTGCGCAATACCACCGCCCGCCCCTCCGAAGGCGCTCATGAACGCGAGCAGGAAGAAGAATGCCACCAGCCACCTGGCCTGTACCGGGTAGATACCCCAGACGTAGATCGGAGCCTTCGGCCAGATCATGGCGAAAGCCAGCATGAGGCCGTAAACGGCGGCTGACGCGCCGATGATCGAGGCGGACGATGCGAAGATGAAGCTGAGTGCCACCCCGCCCATCCCACAGATCAGGAAGTACTTGGTGAACTCCCGCGATCCCCAACGCGACTCGATAGGCGGCCCGAAGAAGAACAGGACGATCATGTTCCCGGCCAGATGCATCAGATCGCCGTGCAGGAACATGTACGTGATGGCACCCCACGGCTGTAGCAGCACCCGTCGGGGCTGGAAGGCGAAGAGGCTCTCGACGAGCCCGTCGCCGATCACGCGCGAAACGACGAAGATGACGACGTTCGCGATGATCAGCTTCTTCACCACTGGGGTGAGTTGGAACCTGAAGATGGGAGCCCCTCTACCGCCGATATACCCCATATTCTTCACTGGTTTCTTCGGGTTTCTACTACAGAAAACACTGGACCCACGAGTCTACCATTCAACACCGAGTCAGGTGGTGGTGTTCCTGATGATCGACTGTCACAACCTGCTACTTGATACGCGCGAGCTGCACCAATCGATCACAGAAATCCGGAAACGACAGGCCCGCGGCCCGAGCCGCCTTTGGCAGGAGGCTGGCGCCGGTGAGCCCGGGTACCGCGTTCGCTTCCAGAATCCACGGGTCGCCGTGGCCGTCGAGCATGAAGTCGATACGCGAGTAGTGGCGCAGGTGTAGGAGGCGATGCACCGCGAGCGAAAGTTCCTGGAGCTCGTGGGCGACGTCTGCCTCCAGGTCCGCGGGAAAAATCTCGGAGGCCATACCGGGTTGGTACTTACACTCGTAGTCGAACAACTCGTGTTCGGGGACGATTTCTCCGACGGGCAGAGCCTCGTCACCCAGAATTCCCACCGTGAGCTCCCTGCCGTCGACGAACGCCTCATACATCATGGCCTCTCCGCGGGCACGCCCTTCAGCCCCCGCGCGAGACGCCTGGTCGGCGTCCACCGCCAGAGTGAGTCCGATCGAAGAGCCGCCACTCACCGGCTTCACGATGACCGGACAACCGAGCCGCTCCACGACCTCCGCTGCCGATGGATCCCCGATCATCCAGTCCGGCGTGGGAAGTCCGGCATCACGGAGAAGCCGCTTGGAGACGTCTTTGTCCATCGACAGGGCGCAACCCAACATGCCGCTACCCACGTAAGCCACGCCCGCCAACTCGAGCAGCGCCTGCACGGTGCCGTCTTCTCCCTGACCCCCGTGCAACGCTACGAACACCACGTCGGCATCAACCACCGCGGGATCCCCACCGATCGTCACCACCGTGCCGGCTGCCTCCTGCCCTTCCGCTGGCGGTGCCGCTGCCACGCCAGATTTCAGGATGGCCTCCTCCTCGCCACGCGTGAGTAGCCCTCTGGAGGGATCGAGCGCCACCACTTGGTGTCCGGCCGTCCTGAGTGCTTCCGCGACGCCCACCCCAGAGGCGAGCGACACATCCCGCTCGCCTGAGTCGCCGCCTAGCAGCACCACGACTTTCATGGGATCTGGTCCTCAGCGACCCGCGCCGGTGAGGCTTTGCACCACGTCGTAGCGTGTCAGAATGCCTTGGAGTTCCCCACCTTGCCTCACGAGGACCGCTGCGTTGGAGCGCGTGAGTAGCCGACTCGCCTCCTCCGCCTCGATGTGGCTGTCCACAACGGGGTAGGGCGCATCCATCACGGAATCGACCGGTCGGTCGAGCAACTCTGGATCCTCGATGACACGGCCCATGAGATCTCCCTCCGAGAGCGATCCCACGCACTCGCCATCGAGCAGGACGGGCAATTGGGACACGTCGTACGACGTGATGGTGGAAAGCGCCACTCGAATCGACGTGGTCGGGTTTACCGAGATGAGTGGCGGCGCCACACCATCCTTGGCCGAGATCACTTCGTGGACGCTCACGCGGGTGTGCCGGAGGAAGCCGTTCTCGCGCATCCAGTCGTCGTCGTAGACCTTGGTCAGGTAGTGCTCGCCCCAGTCCGGGAGCAACGTGACCAGCACGGCATCCGGATCGTCTTCCTCGCGGGCGATGTCGATGGCGGCCTGTACGAGGAGACCGGACGAGCCACCTCCGAACAGGCCTTCCTCTCGACAGAGCCTGCGGGTCATCGAGAACGCCTGGGCGTCAGTGATCGTGACCCATCTATCGGTCACACCGAGGTCCAAGGCCCCCGTGATCTTGTCACTCCCCAGGCCCTCGACCTTGTAGGGCTGGCCCTCGGGCATCTCGCCCGTGTCGAAGAACGTCTTGATCGAGGATCCTTCCGGATCCACACCAATGATCTGCACGTCCGGATTCTGCTCCTTGAGGTAACGCCCCACGCCGGTGATCGTCCCCCCGGTGCCCGCCCCCGCGAGAAAGTGAGTGATCGCGCCGTCGGTCTGAGTCCAGAGTTCCGGCCCCGTGCTCTCGTAATGAGCCTGTGGGTTCGCCGGATTGTAGAATTGATCTGTAAGCACCGCGCCCGGCGTTTCCTCCGCGATGCGCTTGGCCCTGTTGGCGTAATGCTCTGGATGATCCGGTGTGACGGCGGTGGGCACGATGACCACTTCGGCGCCGAACGCGCGCAGAAGCTTGACCTTCTCCTGGCTCATCTTGTCGGGCATGACGAAGATGCAGCGGTAGCCCCGGATCGCCGCCGTCATGGCCAGCGCTACACCAGTATTTCCGCTCGTGGCCTCTACGATCACTCCACCAGGCTGGAGCGTACCGTCACGTTCGGCCGCCTCCACCATGGCCATGCCGATGCGGTCCTTGATCGATCCGCCGGGATTCATGAACTCGCACTTGGCGTAGATCGTCCCCGGAACACCGTCGGTGACGCTGTTCAACCTCACAAGCGGGGTCCACCCCACCATGTCGAGGACATTCGCGCGAACACCCCGGTTGTGCTCGGTCATACCGCTGATCCTTTCAAGAGGCGTGCCTTGCGGCAGGTCGCCGCCACGCTGAAATCGCAGGCCACCGAGAGATCAGGGGCGAGGTTTCTTCGAGAAGTGGACGGGCACCTTCGCCCAGACCTCGATGCGCTTGCCGCCCCTCGTGGCCGGGCGAAAACGGAGTGCGCGAGCGCCGCGGAGGGCAGCCGAGTCGAACGCCGCGTGCCCGCTGGACTCGACGACCAGAACGCTGTCGACCCCACCCAATTCGTTCACCCGGACCTTGACGAGGCATGTGCCCTCGATGCCTTGATCCCACAACTCGAGGGGATACTCGATAGAGACCCCTGCCATGAGTGGGGAGGGGCTCTGGACATCCTGATCGCCGCCACACGCCACAGCGGCGGCCGTGGCGGCCAACGCACTCACGCTGGCGATGCGACGAAGCAGGTCTGTATCCATTCCGCTCAATCGTCCTCTCCGCTGCCGAGTTCATTCCGAAGCTCAAACAAGAGGTTCAACGCCTCCAGGGGCGTCAGGCTGTCGAGATTCATCTCGGCGAGCCGTTTCACGACCGGATGCTCCTCATACTGCACGGATCCGTGGAAGAAAGAGAGTTGGTCGGGCGGGTCCGTGCGGCCCAGGCCGGCGCCACCTCCAGAGTGTGTTCCCTCCAACTCGGCCAGAAGTTCCCCGGCACGGGCGATCACTGCGTCGGGGAGTCCCGCCAGCCGCGCCACCTGAATGCCGTAGGATCGATCCGCCCCACCCTCTTCCAGCCTGCGCAAGAAGACGATCTCATGACCTACCTCGCGGACCGCCACGTTCATGTTCTTCACGCCGGGTAGTAAGTCGCCGAGCTGGGTCAGCTCGTGATAGTGGGTCGCGAAGATGGTCTTGGCTCCCAACTCCTGGTGGATGTGCTCGGTGACCGACCACGCGATCGACACGCCGTCATACGTTGACGTACCGCGACCGATCTCATCCAGCAGGATGAGGCTGCGCTCCGTCGCACCGTGGATGATGGCGGCCATTTCGTTCATCTCGACCATGAAGGTCGACTGCCCGAGAGTGAGGTTGTCCGATGCCCCGACGCGCGTGAAAATCCGGTCGCACAC
>JACZXQ010000052.1 GCA_022571515.1 Gemmatimonadota bacterium | reverse complement strand
GCGAAGTACGTAGTCCGTCCGGTGGTGTCCCGCAGGCGTTCGAGCACGTTCAGGCCTACGGGGCCACTCCACCACTTGCACTCGCCTGAGAAGGACGCCTCATCGAGGAGCCGCCCCGCCACGTCGATGTCGTAGTCCTTGGCCCAGATCTGCCCGACCTCGCGCGCGGCGGTTGGAAGCACTTCTCGAGCGAAGAGCCGGGCGTAGTCCCGGCAGATCCACTCGAAGATGCCCCCCATGTAGTCGTCGAGGTACGGCTCGATCGAGTGCTTCCACACGTCGCCGGCATGCCCTGAGGCCAAGGCGGAGGCGTTCGGCAGATAGAATCGGTACCAGAAGGCGAGGAATGGATCGTCGAGGTAGAAGCGCCGGTTGCGCTCGCGTTCCGAGGCGTCGAGAGAGCGGACGATCCGGATCAGGCGGAGTTCCTTTCCCGTGGGGGAATCGGGGTTCGGGCCGAGGGCGTCAATTGAGTGGCACACTTGCGCAAAACACCCCGATAGTGTAAAATCGCCCACGTCGTTGGCGATAATCGCCCACGATCTGGGCGTTCTTATTGAGTGCAGGTGAAGCCCAATGCCATCTTTCTTGCCGCGTACAGCCGAAACCCTCATTGAGCGGGCGCTGGCGACCATGCCTGTGGTAGTGCTCATGGGCGCTCGACAGACGGGAAAGAGCACGCTGGCGCGACTACCGCCCCGGGCGGACTCCCGTTCGTACGTGACGCTCGATGACTTCGATGTGCTCGAGCAGGCCCGCACGGCGCCCTACGATCTCGTTCGCAGAGCGCCGGTGCTCACCTTGGACGAGGTCCAGCGGGAGCCCGGAGTCCTCCTGGCGGTGAAGGGGGCTGTCGACGAAGACCGGCCAAGACGTCCAGGCCGGTTCCTGCTGACCGGCTCGGCCAACCTCTTGCTCATGCAGCGCGTGTCGGAGACCTTGGCCGGCCGCGCGACGTACGTCCCACTCTGGCCATTCACCCGTCGCGAGCAGTTGGGATTCGGCACGGCGGGAATCTGGTCGGATCTGCTGGCCACGAAACCCGAGCATTGGTTCGATCTCGTCGGCGCGCAGACGGCGCCCCACGAGGATTGGGTCGCCCTCGCCCGCCGGGGAGGCTATCCGACACCGGCCGTGGAGCTGGACGGCCGCGCCGGTCGCGAGCTTTGGTACGACGGGTACGTCCGCACCTACCTGGAGAGGGACCTCCAGATGTTGGCCTCCGTGGACAACCTCGTCGATTTCCGCCGCCTCATGCGCGCGGCGTGCCTCCGCCTCGGCGGGCTCCTCAACCAGACGGACCTGGCGCGCGATGTCGGCCTCCCACGGCAGACCGCCTCTCGGTACCTCAGCCTGCTCGAGGCGTCGTATCAGTTGGTCCGCCTGGAACCCTACTCGGTCAACCGGACCAAGCGGCTAGCCAAGACCCCCAAGCTCTATTGGAGTGACACGGGGCTTGCGGCCCATCTGGCAGGGGTTTCGGATCTCTCGGGCTCGTACCTGGAGAACCTCGTCCTCGGAGATCTCAACGCCTGGCGTGACGCGAGCGAGCCCCGTGCAGAGATCCTGTTCTGGCGCACGCACTCGGGCGAGGAGGTGGACTTCCTGATCGAGGTGGGTGGGCTCCTGCTGCCCATCGAGGTGAAGGCGGCACGTCGGGTCATCCCACGCGACGCCCGCCACCTCCAGACGTTCCGAGCGGAATACGGCGATGCGGTGCTCGGGGGGCTCGTGCTCTACGGCGGCGAGGACGTGTTCTGGTTGGCCGAGGGCATCCTTGCCGCCCCGTGGTGGAAGGTGATCTGACGGTCCCGCTCACAGCGAGATCACGGACTACCACTGAAGTCACTCCGAGGAAGCATCTCGGTGTTGCCCGGGTAGCAGGAAATTGGTTTACCCGTATCACCGGACCTGATCGCGGCCTCGTTGGAGGACTTGCCGGTGCCGGAAAACGTGAAGCTGTTCTGGCGCCTGGTGTTGGGGCGTGCGGATGGCGAGACGGCTACGGTCGGGTCCTAGCCGCTGTGGGCGAACAGCTTGCCGCGGACCCCGATGTCATCTCCTCCCTCCAGGTTCGGCTCCTAGGACTGATCGCGGAGGCGGAACGGGAGTACGGGTCAGTGGGCCTCCGTCTGGAGGGTGGCACGGCGCTGTCCGCCTATTACCTTCGGCATCGGGAATCCGAAGATCTGGACCTGTTTGGAGACCAGGGCCTCGATGCCCGAGACTTCCGGGCCCATGTCGTAGAGCGACTCGCGCAGGACGGCCTGCACGCGTCGCATCACGGGCCGGCCAGCCGCGGGTTCGCCGAGATGACCGTCACCGATCGAGCGGTTGGGGCGAACGCCGACTCGATGGGCACCCGAGTCCAGTTTGGACGCACGTCGCCGTTTTCCCTCGAACCCGCCCGCCCTACCGCCGAGGGTCTGCCGGTCGCTTCCTTCCGCGATGTGTGCGCAGGTAAGCTTCACGCGCTATGCGATCGTTTCGAGGTTCGCGACTACATCGACCTCCACTTCATCATCACCGGAGGAGATCCCGAGTGCGGAGCTGACGCTGAGGACCCGGGCGCTGAGAGGGTGCGGCGCCTCGTACGGGATCTCCACGAGTGTGATCCAGGCCTGAGCCCGGTGCAAGTGGGCGAGGCGCTGGCCAGAGGGGTCGGCCGGCCGTTGGTGGACACTTTCCCTCTGCGGATGCTGAGGCACGTCACGGATGCCGAAGTGCAGCGCACGATTCGCCTGGCGCTGGAGGTGTGCGCGGGCATGACCGGCGAGAGTATGGGCGTGTAGCTGGGCAACGATCGGGCTTGGAGGCTGTCCCGCTACAGCCTCCTCGGACGTGGACATGGGTGTTGCGGCCGCGCCGCGGGCACCGTGGATGCCGCCGACTCATGAAGGCGGTGGGTCAGGGTGGCGGGTGAGGTCCGTAACCCAGCCTTCGATCGACTCCTTGACGTCGCTCCAGCCCACATCCCACAGCATCGCCGGCATGTCCTCGGCCTCGGCGTCGTCGAAGTAGGTGAGGCTCATCACCACGTGTCCGATATCCCGGATGGAGAACTTGCGCTTGTAAAGGTCGAGCATCTCCCCAAGGCCCATCCCGCCGCGGCCGAGAGCGAATACGTCGATGAAGTCCCTCTTGGTCCCTCGGCCCGCAATCGCTGAGAGTTTCATGCACGCGAGGTCCGGCAGCGATGCCAAGCGACAACCGTATTCAGCCCATTCGGCGGGTGGTTCGAGAAGGGGATAGCGGTACTCGAGGAAGCTGAGGAGTACACCGTCCGATTCCGCGTGAAGCGTCCCCGCGTCTACGGAATCCACCGTGAGGTCGAACCGCTGACCCTGAAAGCGTGCGGCTAACCTGAGGGGGTCGGGGATCGCTTCGTTGGTAAACCAATCGAGATCGACCGAACGCCGGTGGCCGATCTGGATCGCGGCCGCGGTGCCGCCCCCGAGGTAGAAGTCCGCTTCCGTGGCTAGCCGGCCGAGCCTGCGCAAAACGGCCTGCTGAGCGGGCGGCATCACCTGAGGGTGCGTGGTCAGCCCCGCAGCCTCCGAGTCCACGGGTTCGACTGCTGTGCAGCGATCCATTCGTCTACTCGTTCCCGGGGAAGGCTGAGCACCAGGGCCCAGAACCGAAGACGCTTTGGACTGATCCCCCGTCCGAGCCTACGCTCGAGGAACTCACGCAGTTCGTCGTCTCCCATCTGGACCCGGAGCCAACGTACGGCATCCCACCCCCCCGATTCCAGGAGCCGCCTGACGATCGTATGGCGACTTTGATCCCACGACAGTTGGCTCGCATCGTGGTCCCAGAAGTAGCGCCCGAGGTGCTCGGGCAGTTTGGCGGTCGCGCCCTCAGGGATCATTGTATCTCCGGACTGGATGATGATGGGCTCCATAATGGTACCCCCAGGCGCCCAGACTGAGCCCCACCAGGGTTGGATTTCCCATCCCGCCATCTTCCTGCCGCGAAACTCGCATTACCTTGGCACGAGTGGAAGCGCAGCCGTATCATGGGGGCATGAAGCCAGAGGCCACGTGACGAAGAGCGAATACCAGGAGCTGGCGGAGTTCATCGCCCTACGGTTCGATCGCAACGACAAGCGCTTCGACGGTATTGATGAGCGCTTCGACGCCATGGACGAGCGCCTGCACCGCGTGGGGATCCTCGGGGAAGAGACCCGGCACCAAATCCAGATCGTAGCTGAGGCGGTGACGGGGCTGGATCAGCGGTTCGCAGCGTTCCGTTCCGAGGTGGCTGGGGGCTTCGAAGAGCATCGTAATCTCTTACGGACGACCTACCTAGACCTCGACCGACGGGTGACACGGTTGGAGGGGGATCAGAGAAACTGAGATTTCCGTAATTTACAGAATCCTGTATATTGCAGAATATGGAACATCGACTGTCGGCCACTGAACTGGCCAGGAACCTCGGCGACGTCCTAGGGCGGATCCGCTATAGGGGAGACACGTTCTTGATCGAACGGAACGGTAGCCCGGTGGCGCGGATCGTGCCGGTGGCTGAACATCCCCCCACCTCTCTGCGCGAGGCTGTGGCGGCGTGGTGTGGCGCGGGCGAGCCCGATCTGGAGTTCGCCGACGCGCTCGATCGTGTCGCGGATGCCGATCGCGCACCGGAAAGCCCTTGGGCCTCCTGATCGACACCAGTGCTCTGGTTGCGCTGGAGAGGTCCGGCGGAGCCTTGGAGCGGGTCATGGACGTCGCCGGCGATGAGCCGGTGGCGCTGCCGGCTGCCACGTACGCCGAGCTCCTGGCAGGAGTGCTTTTGGCTGACACGCCAAGACGCGCCGCCCGCCGCCGGGCCAAGATCGATGCGTTGGTAGCCAGGGCCCCCGTGGTGGAGTTCGGCGCGGATGCCGCGGAACGATGGGCGGAGGTCTTCTCGGCGCTCCATCGTGAGGGCAGACCGATCCCGTCCAATGATCTCGCGGTAGCGGCCACGGCCCTCCACCTCGGGTTCGGTGTGCTCGTGGGCCCATCGGGAGAGGGGCACTTTGCTCGGGTCGACGGGCTCCGGGTGGAGGTCCTTGGATCATATGCCTAGAGTCCTCATCACCGGCGCCGCGGGCTTCCTGGCCTCGCACCTGGTGGACCGCTTCCTGGCCGAGGGCTACGAGGTCGTCGGCGTCGACAACTTCATCACCGGCTCGCGCGGCAACCTGGAGCATCTGGCCGGCGACGAGCGGTTCTCGCTCATCGAGCATGACATCTCCCAGCCGCTGTTCGTGGATACGGACCTGGACGGGGTGCTCCACTTCGCGTCGCCGGCCAGCCCGGTCGACTACCTCGAACTCCCGATCCAGACGCTCAAGGTGGGGAGCCTGGGCACGCACAACACCCTGGGGCTCGCGCTGGCCAAGAACGCGCGCTACCTGCTCGCGTCCACCTCGGAGGTCTACGGCGACCCGCTGGAGCATCCCCAGAACGAGAGCTACTGGGGCAACGTGAACCCGGTGGGCCCGCGTGGCGTCTACGACGAGGCCAAGCGTTTCGCCGAGGCGATGACCATGGCGTACCACCGGGCACATGGGGTGGACACGCGCATCGTGCGGATTTTCAACACGTACGGCCCTCGCATGCGCCCCGCCGACGGCCGCGTGGTCTCCAACTTCATCGTCCAAGCCCTCCGCGGTGAGCCGCTCTCCATCTACGGCGACGGCTCGCAGTCCCGCTCGTTCTGCTACGTGGAGGACGAGGTGGACGGCATCTTCCGGCTCTTCAACTCGGACCGGACGGATCCCACCAACGTGGGCAACCCGAACGAGTTCACGATCCGCGAGCTTGCCGACATCGTGATCGAGCAGACGGGCAGCTCCTCCGAGATCGTGACGCTGCCGCTCCCCGAGGACGATCCCAAGGTGCGCCGGCCCGACATCACCGTGGCGCGCGAGGTGCTGGGCTGGGAGCCCGAGATCGACCTTCGCGAGGGCCTTTCCCGCACCATCCCCTACTTCCGCAAGCTTGTCGAGGAGGAAGACGCCCAGGCCAGGACGCTGAGCGACGGATGACGCCGTTCGACGCTTCCGCCCGGTACCTCGTCACCGGGGGCGCCGGGTTCATCGGCTCCAACCTGGTGGAGGCGATCCTGGACGGGGGCGCGTCCGTGCGCGTGCTGGACGATTTCTCGACGGGCAGCCGAGAGAACCTCGCGCCGTTCATGGACCGTATCGAGCTGGTGGAGGGCACCGTGGTCGATCCGGACACCTGCCGCGACGCATGCGACGGCGTGGACTACGTGCTGCACCAGGCCGCGCTCGCGTCCGTGCCCAGGAGCGTGAAGGATCCACTCGCGAGCCACGCGGCATGCGCCACGGGCACTCTGAACATGCTCGTGGGCGCCAAGGACGCCGGGGTCCGGCGCTTCGTGTACGCCGGCTCCAGCTCTGCATACGGCGACACGCCCACGCTGCCCAAGCACGAAGGCATGCCTCCACTCCCCAGATCGCCCTACGCGGTGGCCAAGCTCTCAGGGGAGCAGTACGCCACGGCGTTCGCCGGCGTGTTCGGCCTGGAGACCGTGGTGCTCCGTTACTTCAACATCTTCGGACCGCGCCAGGACCCTTCGTCCCAGTATTCGGCCGTGATCCCGCTGTTCATCACCAAGGCGTTGGCGGGGGAGGCGCCCACGATCGACGGGGACGGCGAGCAGACCCGCGACTTCACGTACGTCGAGAACTGCGTGCTCGCCAACGCGCTGGCCTGCGCCGCCGATCCCGAGGGCGTGGCCGGCGAGGTCTTCAACGTGGGGTGCGGCGACCGCATCTCGGTGAACACGCTCTGGCAGGAGATCAAGGCGATCACCGGGAGTGACGTGGACGCCGTCCATGGCCCGCCCCGCCCCGGCGACGTGCGTGACTCGCTGGCCAGCCTGGACAGGATCCGTGACGGGCTGGGTTATGAGGCGGAGGTGTCGCTGACCGAGGGGCTCAGGCGGACGGTGGAGTGGCTGGAGTAGCCCTACTCCTCGCCCAAATCCTTGATGATCTCGCGGATGCGTGTGGCAAAGCCTGGTACCTCGTCGCGCACCATCTCCCATGCCAGCTCGAGATCAATGCGAAAGTTTTCATGGATCAGGACGTCGCGGGCGCCCGCAATCTCGCGCCAGGGTACGTCGGCGTATCGGTCCCGCAGTTCCTGAGGAAGCCTCTTGACCGCCTCACCGATGATCTCGAGGCGGCGTGCCACCGCGTCCTGCTTCTCGGTGTTCGCTCTGAAGTCTTCATAGCTCAGACCTCGGGTGTATTTCTGGAGTAGCTCGGATGCCTCGAGGATGTCGCCGAGGAGTATCTCGGGCGTCCGCTTCACAGGATGGCGACCAGGTCCGTGAGGATGGTGTCGCGGAGCTTCGGGTGGAGCGATCCCGGCGTAGCCACGTCCACGTCACGCCCCAACGCCTGGCGCAAGTCGAGACGCAATCCAGAAAGATCCAGGAGGCTTCGACCCTTCTCGAATTCCACGAGGAAATCGATGTCGCTTGCCGTGTCGGCCTCGCCTCGTGCCACCGATCCGAAGACTCCGGCGCGCACCACTCCCCTGCGACGCATGACGTCGGCGACTTGCTCCCGGATCTTTGCAATGGCTGGACTGGTTGGATCACGGTGCCTCACCATCGCACACGTATCCTCAAACTGGAGAAGCTCCACCGTCTCATCGGGAAACACGGCCCAAAGACGCAGCTCACCGCCGAGCGCCGCGATCACGTCGCGGAGTGTGCTGACGAGCATATCGCGACGCCGCTCGAGGCGGGAAACGTTCGACTGGGAGATCGAGAGGCGCGCGGCCAACTCTTCCTGCGTCAACTCCAAGGATCCCCGTAGCTCCACCAAATCCATCGCCTTTGCTCCTCTTTCACATCACCAGCGAATATGCTTCCTACCGCATATGCTGTCAATGACATATGCTGAACTGGCCGCTTCGCTACCCCGATCCGACGTGAGGCTCCACCAGAGTAGAATCCTGACGGAGTGAGGTCTTCGGCGCCGTAGAACGCGAGCTCCCGCCGGAATTCCACGAGCCTGCCCGACACTCTCAGGTCTCGCTCGAAGAGCACCACGCCGTCCACGTCGGATTGGTCCCTCATCTCCTGGCGGGCCCAGGATCCGAAGGCCACCACACCGACCAGGGCGTCACCCACCACTGCTACCGCCCGAGTGACGGCGGCCCCGGTAGGTCCGGAGGGAGCGGAACCCGGTAAGGCGAGTTTCCGGGCGCAGAGCTCGTTCAGGGAGGTCTGCTCCGTCCGCGCCTCCTGTCGCAACCTCGCGTGCAGCGCCGGATCGATTCGGAGGACGAAACGGCCCGACTGGAGCCGTCCAGACGTTCCCGCGGGAACGCCTTGCTCCCGAGATCGGCCAGCGCCGCGCCGATCGCTACACCCTCAGCAGATCGATCGCCAGCCCGAGGTCGAGCGGCTCCCCGAGCCAGAGGGGCGTGGTGGTGTGGGGGCCGGGGGCGACGCCCCGGCTTCGATGCTCACGCTCTAGA
>JACZXQ010000087.1 GCA_022571515.1 Gemmatimonadota bacterium | reverse complement strand
CCAGCATTGGTGCGTAGAACTCGCTGAGTTGCTCTCTGACACGGTCATGCTGACGCTGCTTCTTCTGGCCCCGGGCAGTAACCCACCCACCGACGGCAACACCGCCGAGTCCAGCGGCCGCAGAAATCAGAGCTATCGCAATGGTGACGTCCACGTCCTTACTCCCCTGGCAAAGGCGTGCGATGACGTGACACGCCATCGCCTTCCATCAACCGTCGTGCGACTCGTACTCAAGGAGCGCTAGCCTAATGGCTTCGATGAATGACAAGCGAAGCTCCTCTTCATCACGGAGACGGTCTCTGAGGGCCTTGCTGACTTCGATCTGTAGCCCGCTCGCTCGCTTGCCACGGTTTCAGATGTTCTTCTCGTCCGTTCCAGAGAGCCCGGGCTCCGGTTGCTTCACGTCGAAACCGCACGCCTCGAGGGATTCAGCCAATCGCTTCCGGCATTCGGCGTGTCTCCCGCCTGGCATCACAAACTCGGCGTGCTTGCATCGGTGGCCATGTACAGCGAAGACAAGCTCGGCGTCACCAGCCATCTTGAGCGCGAGTGGCTCGTCGTACAAATGACTTGTGATGTGGAGGTCTCGCCGATTGTGGGCACGTTGGCGACCCACGAAGGAGTAGAGCGAGAACTCGTCGCCAGCGACTGCCTCGGCCAGCTCTGTCGTGAATGGCTCGATCATTCCTCCGTGAGGCGCCATGACCAGTACTCGTGAACCGCGATCCTCCGAACAAATGCTGTAGTCGGATCGCTCGCGCCTATCGCGTTTCAGATCAGCGAAGCTCGAGTACCTGTCCCCGGTCATCTCGGCAGTACCTCACTTGCTCAAGGAATGGCATATAACGCTTCAGAAGTTGCTGAACCGGCCCCATCACGACTGCTGAAATACTGCTGATCTCGTAACCACGCTACCGAGTTCTTGTGCTCACCCTGTTCGGGGCCGGTTGGGTCGGAGGCCGCCGCAGGCGGCCGCAGCCAGCAACTTTTTTGTTAACGGATGTCGGCTGCCCGGAGGTCGGGTGAATCCCCCATTCTGAGGCATGTCCGTTCGCTGTTTGCCAGCGGCAGCCTTTTGTCTTTCTTCAGTTCGCCAAGGAAACGAGTGAGGCCAAGATCACGCTCTCGACATCGAACTCGTCTCGCATGATACCCAGGCAATAGTCGCTTCCGGCATCGGTTGGCTTAAACCTGGTAGGCATCTCGACCGAGAACAGGACGGCTCCATCAGAGCCAAAGACGTGCCACTCGGAGGTCGACCCATATTCGACCTGATACTCTTCGATCCACACGCGGCCATCCCGGTCGGCGAAAACCCTTCCGTAGGCTGGCAGTGTCTCTGGCACCGGCATTTCGGAGAGCGTAGTCCTGAGTCTCGCGAGGGCGTCGGGATCCTCGACCTGGTCCAGTACAGCACTCTCGGCCTGGCGACGCAGTTGGGGAGTGACCGGTTGCTCCGCTTTCGCAAGGCGAACGATCTGGACCAGTTCACCGGCCTGGTTCTTTCGGATGAACTCGTACGAGTCGTTCGCGGCAAGCACCAGTTGGTTCCTACTAGTCAGTCTCTCGGTGGACCGCGAGAAGAGGGCCGTAGTGGTTCGAAAGCCCCCATCGATTGCCTCGAAGTAGATCTCGGTCCCAGGCATCGGGCCGAAGCTGGCCAGGAAGGTGCCGTCTGGACCGAAGTGATAGGCAGGAGAAGGGAATCGGTGCCTCCCTGTGGTCACCTGACCACCTGTGTCGGTGAAACCGGTGGCGAAGAAGGACCCGTCCTCAAATACCGAATGCACGAACCCACCCCGTACCGAATCGCTCCTCGCGAGACTGAAGGACCGCACGAAGGCCACCTCCGGCGAGAACACTGAGATCCGCCTGGAGTTCCTGTCCCATGCGATGAGGGAGTCCGAGGGCCACGGAGAAATGAGGGTGAAGTGCTGAAACTCGCCTGGCCCCTGGCCACTGCGGCCCACCGAAGAGAGGACCTCCCCATCGGGGCTGAACCTGAGGATGCGGAAGTTCCCACCATCTCCCACGATCACCGTGTGGTCCGTTTGGCGGAACGCTCCTCGTACTCCGAACAGATCCAACCCAGTGCTTGTACTCTGAAAGGTCATCGCATTGGGGAGGTCCAAATGGAGTCGCGGGAGGCCCTGAGGGAAGGCTGAGTGTTCCACCACCATGATACCAAGACTGTCTCTTCTTGAAACAAGATTTTCCTGGGAAGGAGTCTGCCCACAGCCGAACAACAGACCCGCGCAAAGAATGCCCAATGCCCCTCTTTTCACAACTCCCTCCTTGTTCACCCTCAGCCCAATTCTTACTTCCATTTCCGGCACACCGTACCGCGCATGATCCCGCCGATTTCCGTTAACGTTCAGGGCCTCCGAACCGGCCCGCAACGTATTCTCTAACTCCTGCCTCAATCTCCCGCCACATTCCTCGACCGAAGCCCACCCGGTTGTGGCCGGTTGGGTCGAGGTCCGCCTACAGC
>JACZXQ010000051.1 GCA_022571515.1 Gemmatimonadota bacterium | reverse complement strand
GGATGAGGGCTCGAACTGCTTCGGTAGACGCGGTGCGCGGGCACGGCAGTTAACACTGGGCCTCAGGCTCGGGCCGCTGTAGGCGGCCCTCGACCCAACCGGCCACAACCGGGTGGGCTTCGGTCGAGGAATGTGGCGGGAGATTGAGGCAGGAGTTAGAGAATACGTTGCGGGCCGGTTCGGAGGCCCTGAACGTTATCTGCAACTGAGCGGAAGACGGACCGGGAGGAGGTGTCAGTCAGCGGTCCGGGATTCGGCGAGGATGTGGTTCAGCCGGAGGTCAGGGATACGCACGAAATGGCGGAGGTTGCCTGTGACGAGTTCAAGGTCGTGATAGAGGGCCGTGGCTGCAATCTGCAGATCGGCGTCGGGAAGGATGTTCCCGCTTCGCTCCAGATCGGCTCGGATCTTCCCGAACACCCGAGCGGTCGAGACATCGTAAGGGAGGGTTGTTACGGCCGGAAGAACACGTTCCTCGATGTTCTTTAGATGGCGTTGCTTGGCAGCAGAGCGATACGCGCCCTTGAAGAGTTCGCCGACAGTCACCGCACTCGTGAACTGGGCATCTCTAGGAATCGTCTTGAGCCAATCCAGATAGGGCCGAAGAGGACGGGGACCGAGTAGCTCTGAGATTGCATCGGTGTCGAAGAGGTACGCCACGGTAGTCAATCGAGCGCTGGGCCATTGCGGCTACCCACGCGGGACGAGGTTTCCAAGATGCGAATGAGGTCGTCCGAGTCTTCCCAACCGCCTGCGACGCTCGCGAGTCCTCCTTCTGGACCGGCCGAGCGGAGGCGTTCGAGCGTGTGGAGCTCCTCGGAGCTGACAAGTGCAGCTACGGCTTGGCCGTGACGAGTGATGACGACCGGATCACCGTGTTCGGCGGCCCGAATGTACTCGCTGAGCTTGGCTTTGACGTCGGCAACGGATCGATACTTTGACATTCGATGACTCCCGATCAACAGGTCAATATGACCATAATGACCATAACGTTAAGTGTCAAGCTAAGCGGGCGGGCGGCCCTCAGCAGCAGATAACAAATGGGCCTCCGGCTCCGGCCGCCTGCGGCGGCCTCCGACCCAACCGGCCACATGCAATTCGGAGTCGGGGAGCAGAAGTGATTGATCGAATAGGGCCGGTGTCTGGAAACGAAGTTGATGGGGCCGGTTCGCAACCCTGGAACGTTAACCGCAATGCCTTGAACGAAAGAGCTCAGCTAGCGAGGAGAAATGTGCTGACGAAGCCAGGCAGCGAGACCGGGCTCATCGAGGTCACCACTCGCAAGAGAGAGGATCGTGGTGACGACCTCTTCTTCTGGTGCTTCGATGAGGAAGCCGTTCAAGCCGAGGAAGACATACATGGCTTGGAAGGCGACGCGCTTGTTGCCATCCACGAAGGGGTGGTTGCTTGAGAGTCCAAAGCCGTATGCCGCCGCGAGGGCAGGAAGATCGGCGTCGGGCTCGTACCGGAACCGGTTCTGAGGGCGGGCGAGGGCCGACTCCAAGAGGCCCCTGTCCCGGAGCCCAAGGGAGCCGCCGTGGGCTTGGATCTGATCAGAATGGATGGCGAGGACGTGCAGTGCAGACAGCCAACGCGGTTCGGTCACTTGGCGAGTTCACGCATGGCGTTGCGATAGCGCTTGGCGCCCTCTGCGTAGATCTCCATGGCGGCCTCGAAATCTGGATCGAAGGGAGTGATCAAGATGCCTTCCTCTGTCTCGACCAAATGGACGGTGTCGCCTTCGCCCAAGTGATAGCGTTCCAGCATGGGCTTTGGGATGGTCGTACCGGCCGAGTTACCGATGGCGCGGATGGTGGTCTGCTTGGTCATGGGGTCATCCTCGGGAGCATAAGTTATAACAACAGTAATAACATGCCAGCCTCCAGGCAAATGGCTATGGGCGGCGTCTAGGAGGAGGAAGTGATAGATCCGGCGGGCGGACTGGCACAGCGGCTAACAAGTGGGCCTCCGGCTTCGGCCGCCTTCGGCGACCTCCGACCCAACCGGCCACGAGCTGCGTGAGTCGGTGAGCAGAAGTGATTGAACGAAGAAAGCAGGTGTTGGAAACGAAAGTGAGGGCCGGTTCGGAGGCCCTGAACGTTATGTGCAATACTCCCTCATGCAGAGATTGACCGAAGGAGCCGATATTACCATATTGGGAATGTGCATTTCCGGTGTGGGAATAGTCCGGTTGAGGAGGGGCGTTGCGGATCATCTCCAGGAAGGCCCTGCGCGAGTTCGGTGAGAGGCACGCGGATGCGAAGGTGCCGCTCGATGCGTGGTATCGGATCCTGAAGGGGCGAAAGTATCGATCTCCGCATGAGCTTCGAGCGGACTTCCCGACGGCCAGCTTTCTGGGCGCGCGCCGGACGGTCTTCAACATTGGCGGAAACAAGTATCGGCTGGTGGTCGACATGCGCTACGATCTCGGACGAGTGTACGTACGAGATGTGTTGACCCATGAGGAATACGACCGAAAGTCGATTGACGGAGCGCTGTAACCGCGCGAGGAGGAACGATTATGACCACCGCTCTCCTGGATTTCTCAAAGCCGCACGTTCTGAAGAACGCCACGGAGTACGAAGCTGCGGTCGCTGAAATCGAGCGCCTATTGGACGAGGAAGTCGATCCTCCTAGTGAGGGATATGACCGACTCGAGTTCCTTTCCGTGTTGGTCGAGCATTACGAGGAAGACCAGTACCCGATGGGGACAGTCACCCCCCAACAGGCCGTGACGTTCATGCTCGAACAGAAGGGGCTGGAACGGTCCGACCTCGACGAAGTCATGGGTGGAAAGAGCCGTGTCTCAGATTTCTTCAATGGCAAGCGCGAGCTCTCAAAGTCCCAGATTGAGGGACTAAGGCGGATGCTCGGCATCCCAGCAGACCTCCTGCTTGGCGTGGAGGGGTAGTTCACCCAGCGGTCGCACAGCACATAACACTGGGCCTCCGGCTCGGGCCGCCCCAGGCGACCCTCGACCCAACTGGCCGCGACCTGGCGGGCGTTGGGATACAGAAGTGGTAGGTCGAAGGAAGCAGAAGTAACGAACGAAGTGGTGGGCCGGTTCGGAGGCCCTGAACGTTATATGACAGCCTCGCGGCTTGACCAGACACCGTACGTAGGTTACCATTCGTATATGTCTGGTTGTGTGATCGGAGGTTCTTAGAATGGGTAAACGGAGCAAGAGTCAACACGTCGTACCTCGCGACGGTGGGTGGGCTGTTCGTGGCGAAGGAAACGAGCGCGATACGAAGCGGTTTCGCAGGCAGAAGGACGCAGTTGACGCGGCAACGAGGATCGCCAAGAACAAACGAGCAGAAGTGGTCATCCATGGCCGGGACGGGAGGATTCGAGAGCGCAACTCATACGGGAAGGACCCCTTTCCGCCGCGCGGATGAGCTCACCAAGGGCTCTCTATGCCCAACGTTGAGTCCTTTCAGATCACCGGTTGTCGGTGCTGGTTCTACAGCGACGATCATTCCCCAGCGCACTTCCACGCCAGTTCACCAGGCGAGTGGGAGGTTCGTGTCTACTTTTTGCTGGAACCTCCTCAAATGGAGGTTGTTCTTGATGTGAAGCGGGTGCCGAGTCAATTCGAAGAGCTTTGCTACGTCTGGCGAAGGAACACAGAGCGGACCTTCTCAAAGAGTGGAGCGAGAAAGTCCACCGCCGTGGAGAGAAGTGATGGTCAAGTGGTACGCGTCTGATTCGGTGCTGAGATCTGCGGGGCTTCCATCAGTCCTGGATGAGGCTTGCCGTCACCTGCTCGACGAGGGGACCGAGGATGGTCCTTTCGCAGCGTCCAGCACCGTCTGTCTACTAGCAAGCGATATTATCGACGGGGGTGAGCTTCCGAGGTGGATAGACTCCGAAACGCGCTTCCTGGTTGTGCTCGATGTGCCACTTGGAGCTGCGATGCAGCTCCCGACGCTTCTTCGGCTTCGCAAGCCAGACCAGCGGCTGTTCCTAACGGATGACCTGGGGAGTGTACGTCGTTGGGTAATTGCTCCGAACCGGACTCGCCCGCATGAGGGCATCATTGACGCCTACGTAGTTGGAACGACGCTCACGGTCTTCATGGGAGATCTCACAATTCGGAGTTTCCCGATCGCTCAAGTGCCTTCGATAAGGTCACTCGCCTCCGAGCGACTGAGACAGATGGAAGTTGACATCGATGGTTCATTCCTCACATGGCCGAACACCGACATTCACCTGGGACCATCGCAACTCCTTCAAGCGGTCGATCCCTCCGAACTCGCTGAAATCGAGATCGAGCGCTTTCGTTCTGAGAACACGGCGATGGCTCTGAAGTACATGCGTGAGCAACGCGGGCTAAGGCAGACGGACATCGAAAGCCTGAGTGAGAGGCAGGTCAGTCGTCTTGAGACTGCGGAGTCCAGACTCACTGCCGGTGCGGCGGAGAACTTCGCTAGGTCGTTCGACCTCACTATGACGGAGTTCTTGGACGAGCTCGGGCGTCTACTTGCTTCTTGGAAAGGTGAGCCAGCGGGTGGCACTCCTGACGAGGAAGAAGCTGAAGCAAGAACGGCCGTCACATAACACTGGGCCTCCGGCTCGGGCCGCTGTAGGCGGCCCTCGACCCAACCGGCCACGTGCTGGGTGAGTCGGTGAGCAGAGTGATTGAACGAAGAAAGAAGGTGCTGGAAACAAAAGTGATAGGGCCGGTTCGGAGGCCCTGAACGTTAGCAGACATGCCTTGAATCTGACAACTGATCATTCGGGCGCTGACTCCAGGGAGGGAAGATATGGGAAGGAAGGGCCAGGTTCTCGGTGCATCGATGGTCGTCTTGGCGAGCTGCGGACCGATGGACACGTCGGACACCTCCCCACGCTTGGATCTCGTGCTTGCCTCGGTCGACACGCTGATCTCGACGGAAAGCGCGTTGCTGGCTCACCCAACGGACATTGACGTGGGCGTAGATGGGGACGTTTACATCGCGGATGCCCGCGCGAACCATATTGTCCATCTTCCCGCGAACGGAGCGGCCGCGCGCACGATAGGAAGAGAAGGGCAAGGGCCTGGGGAGTTTTCTCGGCCATCGGTTGTCCGGTCGAAGCCGGGCGGCCTCTTGATCTTCGATCGGGGAAATGGCCGGGTACAATATCTTTCCCGCGAGGGAAACTTTCTCAGCGTAGTTGAAGCGCCGCCCCAATCGCTCGCTTCACCCCTGTACTTGCAGTCGGATGGCGGCATCCTCGTGGGTTCGATGGGCGTGGACTCAAGCCTGGTAATGAGCTTCGATTCAGCGGGCTCCCTGCGAGGCTTGGTGGGTGAGCCGGTTGTCCCGCCCGTTTCCTTTTTTGACTTTGGCTCGATGAAGGACCGAATCGCCCGGGGTGAGGTGCCGGCGGAGTTCCGCAACAATGTCCTCACAGCAGGCGCCAAGGACGATGGTATTTGGATAGTGCTGCAGACCGAAGGGGAGATCCGTCGGTATGATCCGTCCGGCGAGTTACTGTGGCGGCAGACCATCGACGAACCGCAAATCAGGATCTCTCGCGAACAGTTCTTCGATCGAAACAGTCTCATTGAGAATCCCATGAGCGTCGCACCACTGCGAGCCTTTGCGGACATCTTTTTAGTAGAGGACGAATTGTGGATCTTACTTGCAACTGAGGCCCCCGACCCGGCGGTCGTCCTCTCCATGTCCCTGTCTGGAAAAGTGACGAGACGGCTCGTCATTCCGGCGGGAACTGGGGCTGGGGCCCTAGCCTATTACGCTCAGGAAGACCTCCTTCTGTTAGGTATTCCTGACGATGCTCAGGTCTTGTCTGTACGAATCGGTGGGTAGCTCTGTCGTCGCATCGGATTCAACCTTGAAGTGCCACCACCAGGCACGTCTGCTAACGCCCGACCTCCCGCTCGGGCCATGTGCGTCTTGAACAGTCCGTCAGTCCTATGTCGCGCACATTAGGAGCGAAGAGTACGTTGGTGGCTGGCCCGGGCGCTTCGCGGACACTGATATGAAAAGGCGAAGGACTTCGCGGCACGAGCGATGGGGGCCCTGCGTGGATTTGCCAGTGCGTTCACCGTCTCCATCGGTGAGGTCGAATTCGGCGTTTGGGAGCCCCCGACGGCGGACAGTGGCAATCTCGAGGTCGACCTTCCCGAACTTCTGATCGCGACCGGGAAAGCAGCTCGAGCGGCTGAAACGAGCATATGCATCTTTATCGACGAGGTTCAGTATCTCAGTGAGGAGGACCTTCGGGGCCTAATCGTTGCCGTACATCGGATAACGCAGAAGGGTCTGCCTGTTGTTCTCTTCGGTGCTGGTCTGCCCCAAGTCGCCGCGTTGGCCGGCGAGGCCAAGTCCTACGCTGAGAGACTGTTCGACTACCCGGACGTGGGTGCCCTCTCTCCAGAGGCAGCCGGTAGCGCTGTTGAGCAGCCTATCCAAGATGAGGGTGCGGAGATTGAGCCAGATGCGCTCCAGAGCATCGTCAATGTCACCAAGGGATACCCCTACTTTCTGCAAGAGTGGGGGAAGCACACCTGGAATGTCGCTCCCGCCTCGCCAATCAGCCCCAGTGCGGTCGCCGCAGCAAGCGATGCGGCAACAGAAGCGCTCGACAAGAACTTCTTTCGGGTCCGCTTTGATAGGCTGACGCCCAGAGAGCAGGATTACCTGAGGGCCATGGCAGAACTCGGCCCTGGTCCCCACCGCTCCGGAGCCATTGCCGAAACCCTAGGGACCAAGGTGGAACGGATGGGGCCGCTCAGAAGCGGTCTTATCAAGAAGGGCATGATATGGAGCCCTGCACACGGCGATACAGCCTTCACGGTTCCAATGTTCGACGGTTTCATGAAACGGGCGATGCCCACTTGGTCACCAGCCTCTAGCTGAGGGAAGCGCAAGGAACGGGGTGACTGGCCGTCGAGTTTGAACTTCTTCGTCGGGCAGGGTGAGCACGCTGAAAAGCGCCATCTCATCATGAAGGCGTCAGTTCTGAGCGGACGGGGTAGGGTCGCGTCTCATTGCGGTGCAGCACGGGGCATCGTGCTCTCATGGTGTGGGTCTCTCCTGCTCCTCTGCGCGTGCGGCGACTCTACGGGCCGGGCCCGACGAGCGTGCCGGCGAGCCTTGCCTTCGTTGTCCAGCCTGCTGATGTGGCGGCGGGAGCAGTGATCAGCCCGGCGGTGCAGGGGGCCACTAAGCGAGACGTCTGTCTTGGCGCTCGCGCCGATATGCGCTCACTGCGGTGTGGTGATAACGAGTGCGGGCGGGACCCTTGGGGTCACCAGTGCCTATGGCGTCGGCGATCCCACGATCACACGAAAACGGGTGGAGGCGGACCTGGCCGTATTCCACGAATATCGACTCAAGCACACGGGAATGTTGGATGTCTGTGTCCAGCAGTTGGGGCGGAGTGCGGAACATTACGCAGATCTTCCGGAAACCCCCAAGTTCCTGGAATTGCAGAGGGGCCTTCCCGTTGGTCCAAGTCTGCTATTCGCGGTGATCTCCTTCCCCACAGTGATGGGGCTTGGATATACGCTGATGTTCGTCCATTGGGTCTTCGATGTCATCCGTCGCATAGGGAATGAGGTAGCAGACGCGAATCGGGGTGAACGGATGGCAAGTTTCGCGCAAGCTGCCTGGCCATCGGAATCGCTCATTCTTCTGGCGGCCTTAGGCGTCAGGGCGGCGGTAGTCCTAGCGATTCCGCTCAGTTATCTCCGGGCGCGCAGAGCCAACGGAGACAGGCCGAAGGAGAATGCTCCGCGTCAGAAAGCGCACGACGACGCCACAGGCGCGGCATTGGGAGCCGCGGAACGCATCAAGGCAGCAACTGACCACCGCCCCCTCCGCGTGGCAGACCTGAGCACTCCCCGCCTGTCGCCGGATGGAAGCCGCATCGCGTACCGGGCGGACCTACAGATCTGGGTCTACGACATAGAAACGGGCAACAACGCGCAATTCACGTTCGAGGGCCGGAGTCGAGGACCGATGTGGTCACGTAACGGTCTGTTCGTGTACTTCATGTCCACTCGACCTGGGACGGAAGGGTGGGACCTGTTCAGGAAGGCCGCTGACGGTGCCTCGGGCGCAGAGCAGCTATGGAGTAGGGACGGAGGGGAAGTCACGCTCACGTCCATCTCGTCAGACGGAAGCTGGTTGGTGGTGGGCGAGGACAATACCGACACAGGCCGAGACGTGTCTCTGGCTTCCCTGGGCGCGGACAGCGTCTCCGTCAGAGAGTACCTGCGGGCAGATTGGAGCCAGGTAGCGTTCGTCTTCGAGGTCGTATTTCATATACGTATAAATCGTTTCACTTTATACGTATAATCGATTCGAGACGAAGACCGGCGTTGGTGGAAGCGACCAGGCAATGGCGGTCGGAGAGGAGGTCCAGGATGTAGGCTGAAACCTTGATGAGCTGTCCTGTGGGTGCGAGCCCCACCCAGCCAAAGCGTAGCCAGCGGGCTGGTAGCCAGACTTGCAGCTGTCTCCGTAAAGGGGCGGTTGATGCGTAGTCAGGCGAGCGGGTGGGCCGCAGGAACGCAGCCTCGAAATCCTAATTTCGGATGCTCGAGGGCTCACCAACCCCGAAAGCAGCACTCCCGGAGGCGTGCCGAAGCGGCAGGGGGGGGGGGGTCGGATGGCCGCATACGAGCGATGAAGGTGGGGGACG
>JACZXQ010000086.1 GCA_022571515.1 Gemmatimonadota bacterium | reverse complement strand
TCGCCGCCATCCTGGGCACACCCACCGAGAGCGAGGAGCCCAAGGATGGCGAGTGAGCTGGTTGAGCGGCTGGCGAAGCGTGCGGCCGATGAGGAGTATCCGATGGTTCACGGTGGCTACGATGCTCACCCACACGCCTACGAGAACCACGCCCGTTGGTTCATTCGGGCACTAGCAGACTATTTCGAGACCCAGGAGGCGATTGACGCCTGGCCGTACCCCGGCCTCCATCCAGCGAATGTTGCTGATTTTCTCAGAGACCAAGTGGGAGCCCCAAGCGATGACTGAGCGAGAGCCCATGAGCAGCAAGGAGCAGTTGAAGGAGGCGTACATGGCCGGGGTCGCGCATCACACGAATGAGGAGGTCGGCTTCCCCGAAGAAACGTTCAGTCGTTGGTATGACGCCCTCGCATCCACAGAGCCAGAGCAGCCAGCCAGTAAAGAGGCACGGAAAGAGCGTCTCATGGAGGCATCTGCTCGCGTGAATGACTTTGCACGCAAGGCGGTGCTAGACCTTGCGGACAGGCTAGATGCGGTCGCTTCCGAGCCTTCCACCACCGAGGGGGAGCGGGAGAAGACTACAGCGGACGGCTACTTAGATCCCGGGCATCCGTTGCGCGATTTCGAGGAGGCCGTGACGGCGCTGGACACAGCCCTTCGGCGAGATGCTGGAGACGTATCTGCGCAACGATACTGGAACGCCAAACGAAAGGTGCTCGCCCTTCTCGCCCAGCCGACAGCGCCTGGCAAGAAATGGACACCCGCCGCACTAGAGGAGTGGACACCCGAGCAGTGGGCGGACGCCCTAGATGCGGCTCGGAGCGATCTGATGTGCGCGGAGGATTTTGAGCCAGACGATGTGGCTCACGTCATGAACATATGTGCCCAAGTTCTTCGCCGGCCCCGAGAGCAGGGAGATCCCAACGACTGCCGAGACTGTGGTGCACCCCACTGGTACAACTTCATGGTGCCGGATGACGTTTGGGAGAAGATCGCACCCGACCAGCCGTGTCTTCCCGAAGAGGGCGGGATGCTCTGCGCTCAGTGCATCGACAAGCGGTGTGCGGCACTCGGGATTGAGGCGGAGGGGAAGTTCTACTTCAAGGGTGAGGCTGTCGTATCCCGTTATCCCGAGGAGCAGGGAGAGCAGATAGAGGGATGGGCCGTCAATACGTGGATGGCTCTGTGGGAGTTTGCTGCGAATGATGAAAACTTCACACCTGGACCAGCCAGCAAGCCGGCCACCCTAATCATCCACCCCGATCCCCCCGAGCAGGGAGAGTGCGAATGAGCGAGCGTTGGAAGGACGTGTCAGGGTACGACTACGAAGTCTCAGACCATGGCCGTGTACGTCGGACAAAGACCATCCCGCAAAGCCCCGCGGGGCGCTTACTTGGATACGTAAGCAGTTGGGGGTATAGGAAGGTTGACCTCTCCCGGGGGGGCAGAAAGCAGGAGGCACTGGTCCATCGACTCGTGGCCATGGCGTTCATATCGAATCCCAACGACTTACCCGAGATCAACCACATCGACGGTGATAAACTGAACAACCACGTCACCAACTTAGAGTGGGTGACGAATCTCAAAAACGTTCATCACGCCTATGCCTCCGGGTTGATGCAGAAGGGTGAACGGAACGGCTCAGCAAGACTGACGGACGCCAAGGTGTTGGCCGCCAGAAGGCGATACGTAAGAGGCGGCAGCCTAAGGGCTATGGCATGCGAATACGGCGTAGCAATAAACACCATCACAAGAGCGGTTCGTGGAAAAACCTGGAAGCATGTGCGCCCCACAGAGGAGGGCTGAGATGAGTGAGTTTTCTCTTACAGTAGTTATCGCAGTCGCATTGATAATCCTCGCCACTCTTAGCCTACTGGCTGCATTTGGATGGTGGCTTGGTGGAGTGATTTCTCGCCGCATTCGTGTGCGCGCCACAGAGGAGGGCTGAGCGGTATGAACCGGATTACGTTCCCGATCCCCTCCAGCAAATCGAGGCTAACAAAGGACTTAGGGACATCTTGACTCGCGAATCGGCCAGTCTCTCCCCACCCCCCGCCGCGACTCATGTCCAGCGCCTCGCAGCCCAGAAGGAGGTGGATGATGGATGACATAGCCGATGCGATGATCGACGGAATGCTTTGCGAAACCTGCGGTGAGTTCCTGACCGAAGATCCTCCCGGCTATCCACAACGCTGTGGGGGTTGCGAGCCCGATAATGGAGCCGAGGATTTACTGGAGGAACTCATCAACTGCCTTGCCCACTCCGCAGCCCAGAAGGAGCGTGACCATGGTCGGTAAGATGAAATCAATCGAGTGTGGGATTCATGGGCCTTATCCAGCAACCCTGTTGGATTGCCCAGAATGCGCTGATTCGAGACACGAGTTCGATGACACCAAGTCCGAGCCCGACGTGCTGGAGCGGCTGAAGGAGGGAGAGCCTGACATCATTTTGATCCTGCAAGGTTCACCACTTGTAAGGGTTTGGGCCGACGCCATAGCAGAGATCGAACGGCTGGAATCGGAACTGGGCATCGAGCAAGAA
>JACZXQ010000085.1 GCA_022571515.1 Gemmatimonadota bacterium | reverse complement strand
CGACGAAGCACGCTCTCGGGTGCGTTCGCCGCGTATCCGGAGACCGGTGGTGCCTCCACGGGGTAACCACGAGCCGTGTGCTCGAGGATCCACTGTTCCATTCGGGTATCATTCACGGATCAGCCACAAGTACTCTGAGGATGCTCACCATGCGATGTGCTCAGTGCGTGCGAGACGGCCGAGCCGGCGGAACCCACCTAGATTCCCGCGTGGCGTTTGGCGTGTGCCTTTCATGTGGGGAGGGCCTGTGTGAGAACCACGCAGACCGCGACGAGACCGGACGCCTCATTTGCGTGAGGTGCCGAGAGGCAGGTGGACGAGGCAACGAGGGTTAGAACACTGTACTGTTGGCGGTGATCGGTCGGTGGCAGGTCGGAACACTGGACTCCCGGCCGCGACGCGCACCAAGAAATCGCTAGTAGTCCCGGGCGTCCGTGGTAGCAGAAGGTCAGAGTCTTCGGGCAACTCCGGCACCCATCGGTTAACACTGGGCCTCCGGCTCGGGCCGCCACAGGCGTCCCTCGACCCAACCGGCCCAACGAGGCCGACTTCGGTCAGCGGAAGTGGTTGAATGGAGAATCAAGAAGTAAGGAACGAATGTGAGGGCCGGTTCGGAGGCCCTGAACGTTATATGAAATGCACCTCGATCATAGAATGGGTTAGGCTACTCAAGCCCGATTGGGCTTCCGTCAGAATCAGTTCCTGGCTATGATGCCATATTCGGTATTTCTTCGGTAAAGCGGAGGTGCCCGTGCCCCAGCATAGCGGAATCGAATGGACGGACGTGACCTGGAACCCCGTAACTGGATGTACTCGGGTCTCCGCTGGCTGCGACAACTGCTATGCGGCCACTCTAGCCAATCGGCTGCTCAAGGACGCCTATCTCGCCCGGCTCCCCATAATCGATTCCGACATCACACGGCACGACCCTTTCGCAGTTCGCCTGTGGCCCGAACGATTGGATGCGCCGCTCCGCTGGCGTGATCCGCTCGTGATCTTCGTAAACAGCATGAGTGACGTGTTTCACGCCGATGTGCCGAATGAGTTCACCCGGAGGATGTTCGAGGTCATGATGGAGGCCTCGTGGCACACCTTCCAAGTGCTGACAAAACGACCGTCGCGAGCCCTCCGGTTCTGGAAGAAGAACCAGGATCTGTTCGACGGGCGCCCCATCCCCAAACACATCTGGCTGGGCACGTCGGTCGAGAATCAAGATGTCGTGCATCGGATCGACCAGCTGCGCACTGTTCCGTCAGCGGTGCGCTTCCTCTCCTGCGAGCCGCTGATCGGTCCGTTGTCCTTGGATCTCGATGGAATGCACTGGGTGATTGTCGGCGGCGAAAGCGGTCCGATTCGGCGCGAGATGAAGCCAGAGTGGGTGACAGCAATTCGGGACGATAGCGTGAGGGCCGGCGTTCCCTTTTTCTTCAAGCAATGGGGCGGGCGAACGCCAAAGGCCGGAGGGAGAGAGTTGGAGGGGGCGCTGTGGGATGAGATGCCCGAGCGCGCAGTTGGTTCATGAACCGTGGCTGACGAAACGTATCTTGGCAGCCTCGAGGACGACGGCTTCTTCACGCCCAGTATCAAACAGCACTCCGTCGAGAAGATCCGGGTCCACAACTATTACTTGGCCCTCTTCACGACATCGATGAAGGCGCACTGGCCCCAGCGCGCTTACCTGGGTCTCTACTCAGGCCCCGGACGAGCGTGTATCGAAGGAACGGGTGAGATAATCGAGACGACTGCGATGTCGGCATTTCGGCCCCGTTTCCCTTTCACCAAGTACATCTTCGTTGACAATGATCCCCGCTGTGTTGAGGCCCTAGCGGGACGGATCGCTGTGCTGCCCGATCAGCACGACGTCACCTTGATCAAAGCAGATGTCTCGGACGCGGTGCCACAGATCATCGAGGCCATGCCCGAATTCCGGCCCGGCCATGGCCTTCTGTCTTTTTGCTTCATTGATCCCTTTTCGGCGCCTTTGGATTTCGAGGTCATTAGGACTCTCGGCAGCCGCTACAAGATGGACTTCCTCATCCTCCTCATGCTGGGCCGCGACGTGAGGACCAACTTCCGACAGTACCTCGAGGATCCGGCGGATACACGCATCGCATCACTTATCGACGACCCGGATTGGCGCGAAGAGTGGCGCGAGCGCGGCCTCCGGAGCCGGGATTTGGTGCAGTTCATCCTCGGGAAGTTCGATGCGGCGATGACACGATTGGGGTACAAGACCGGCCGCCCAAGTGACGCTCATCCGGTCCGGGTCATGGGCAAGAACGTGTTCCTGTATTCCCTCGTCTTTTACAGCAAGAGCGATCTGGGAAAACAGTTCTGGGATGCCACTCGAAAGGGCGCGGATCCGCAAATCAAGCTGGATCTATAGACTCGGGGGTGAGGTGCACTCCATATAACAAATGGGCCTCCGGCTCCGGCCGCCTGTGGCGGCCTCCGACCCAACCGGCCTACACACATCGTAAGGCGAAGAGCAGATCGGATCGCTCGAAGAAAGCAGGATCTAGAAACGAAGTGGTTGGGGCCGGTTCGGAGGCCCTGAACGTTATACGAAG
>JACZXQ010000016.1 GCA_022571515.1 Gemmatimonadota bacterium | reverse complement strand
CGCTGAGGAGATGATCATCCAGCGGTCCACGACTGGCGTGGGCTGGGGTGTGATCGGCTTGGTGATCGGGCTCGCGGGAGGGTTCGGTCTGGCTCTAGTCAGGGGCGCTCCCTCCATCGAGGCCTAGCCTCGATTTCCACGGTCCAGGGTTGTGCTAACACGGGCCCCTGGGCGGGAGCCCTGGGGCGAGCTCGCGCCAGTCGAGCTATGGCAGGCGGAGGATGAGCTGCCTGTCGAAGAACCAGGGCATGGGGGTCGGCCGGTCAAGGAGGCCGGTCTCGGCGAGGATGGGGTTGTGGGCGCGCTTGTCCAGCGTCACGATGACCTCGCGCTCTGTGATGTCGATGTTGCCTCCGACGTCCAGGAGGTTGCCGAAGAGGGTCTTCGCCCATGCGCGGCGGTAGTTCTCCGGGAGCCGCTCGGCGAACATGCGGTAGAGGGCACTGCCCATGAGAGTGATCTGGAGGTCGAAGTCCACCTTCAGCTCGACCATGGAGGAGAGGGCGTCGATGTGGAAGAAGTGGATCGCCTCCGCGATGCCGTTCTCGATGAGCATGCGCTTGGCGTAGCGGGTGATGAGGGCGGCGGGCCCACTCGCGAAGTCGTTGGTGAGGAGGATGGTGGGCTCCTCGTGGCCGAGGTCGATGATGGAGAGCTGGCGAAGCTCTCCGTTGTAGTTCTTCAGCGTCACCCTCTCATCGAGGACCCTCGGCGTGCGGTACTTGCGCGTCAGGCTGCGAAGGGTCACCCGGGACCACATCGAGGGAGGAAGCGAGTAGATCCTGGCCAGCATCTGCCTGGTGCGGCGGCGGAGCGTGAGGAAGCGGATCTCCTTGTCTCGGAGCCAGTCGAGCTTCTCATAGGTCGTGAGCTGGGAGTCGAAGACCAACTCCCGGGGATAGTGCCCGGTCCTGTCGCGGTAGAACTCGGCGAAGCGTACGACCTCCTCGGCTCGCTCGCTCTTGGGGATAGCGGCGTTCGCGTAGCAGAGCACTCGCTCCTCGGCATCGCGGGCGAGGAAGACGAGCACGGCTTTCTGGCTTCGGCTCCGCTTCGAGACATAGTGCTTCTCGAGCGGTTCCTTGCCGGGGTTGGCGGGCACGGAATGGAAGTCGACGTCGAGGCTTCCGCTGTCGGAAAGTCCGGCGCTTCGCACCTCGTCGAACCACAGCTCCATCAGCTTCCGGTTCCTCTCCCCGCCCACCCTCGAACTGTAGGCGGCGAACCATGATCGTTTGGGCATCACGTTCAGCCCGGAAAAGAGCGCGAGCCCCTCGTCGAAGACGAGTTGCATGACGTGACTCTTGCGCTCGATGCCGACGAGCTTCAGAGCGAGCGTGCTGCGCAGAGCCTCGGCGGCGGGGATCATCTTCGAGCCGGGCAGCTTCGCCTGCGCCGCGATGGCCGCCAGGTCGATGCCCTCGAGAAGGGGAACGAAGAAGAACAGGCCGGCGAACCGGGTGCGGAAGGTCCGCGGCGTGGCGTTGAGCGCTCGGATGTCCGCTACCGGCGCCACTTCAGGCGCGGGCGCGGCAGGGCGTTCCTCGTCGCTGCGACGCGGGAGACGGGCGAAGCCCTCCTCGCGCAGAAGCACCGACAGGGTGTTGATGCTCACGTCCTCGCCCGCTTCGGTGAACTCCCTCTGGATGTCGTAGACCGAGAGGTTCCTCTTCCTCATGGCCACCGCCCTCTCACGGAGACGGTCCCGCACCGGGGGGGACTGGGGGCCATGCGCCACATCCTTGAAGAAGCGCTCCGCCTTCTCGCTGTCTTCGCGAAAGCGGGAGCAGAGGACTCGGAAGGAGCCAGGGGTGTAACCAAAGCGCCGGGCAGCTTCCTCCGAGGGGATCCCTTCCACGAAGTAGGCGCGCAGGGCCTCGTACTGCCGATGGGTTGTCTTTTCCGGGGCGAGGAAGAAGCGGCCTTCTGGATGAGCTGACGTTATCGCTTTACGGTGACTGGTAGCCATACTGACATACTACTATAGCTATCCGCTCTCGTCAATAGGTTGTGTCGGTCTGACGGACTACCACAAGATATAGTGGTGTGCCACGCGGTTTCTGAAGTCCTCGTCGGATGTAGCATAAGAGTCATCGCAGCAGCCCGACTGGCGGTAGCACTGTGTCATGCAGCCATCAGTACTGGGAACTCGGAGCATCCAATCGGGGCTTCCACGCGCTCGGGACAGGAGATGCCTCGGTCCAAACCCCTACAGCCACAAGGGTTTCAGCGCCCCGCCTGGCACCGCGCGAACGTGGTCCGCAGCCGGTAACTGGGCCCGAGCGTTAGCGAAGGGGGGCTACGTGGAAATCGAGGCTAGCCCCCCTCGGGCACCTCGTAGATCTCGGTGTCAGGAAACGTCAGCGCGAACCCGTACCAGCGCGTGAACACCTGAAGCGGCCGCTCGGCGCGCAGCCGGCTACCGTCCTCGTCATGCATCACGCCATCACGGATGTAGTGCCCGGAGGAGAGGCGCAGCGTGTCGTCCTCCCACCAGACCCGGTCCGCTTCCACGAAGTGGGCGCCAAGGGCAAAGCTGGTTGGATCATAGTAGATCAAGACAGTGCGCCCGCCGAACGTGTCTAGCAGTGCCCGACCCTGCGCCATCACGTCTTCCTGAGCGTAATAGCGAGCGTCCTCGTCCATCCAGAGGCCCAGGCCCACATCCATGGTTTCCCGGCGCCCGTCCTCCTCGTCGATGGTCCCCAGGAAGAACTGGCTGAGGCCCCTACGGACCCGGGACATGAGGCCCCCACCCCCGCCACCGCGGCGACCACGACCGCCGCGACCACGTCGCCCGCTCGCCCGCTCATGGTCCGAGATCGCGATCAACGCGTCGGGGTCGAGCGCGAGTGTCTGCTCGACCGTGCTATGCAACATGTTTTGGACCGGCAGATTGGTCCCGGCCAAGGGACCGTACAGGGCCTCACCCGTGAGATGGTTCCAATAGGTGCCGGACTCCTCGTCCCACATGATGAAGAGACCGTCGTAGAGCCCTCGTTCGGTAAAGGTGTGGACCTCGCCGTCCACGCGTGGAGTCATACTGACCCCTGTATTGCAGACCGCTCAGAAGGTGACGAGCCACGGCTCTCCCATCAGGTTGCCCTGCGCCACGTGGTGATAGGCCATCTGGGTGGTAATCAGGGCGAACGTCGCTCCTTCGCGCTGCATCACCATCAGAGGCGTCTCGCGCTGCACGGCCCCATCCTTCAGAGCATCCGCGAGCGACCGGGTCTCGCTAACGCTGAACGCGTCGAACATCGGCCGCTCGCCGAGCATCGCGCGGTCCGGGTCGAAGCTTGGGACCTTCTTGACTTGATCGGCGCCCTGCCCGACCGCCCCGTGCGAAGCGAGGCCGATACCGGCGAGGGCGGCGAGCAGTACAGTAGCCTGAAGACGCATGAATCCTCCCTTACGGCGGTACGACGTTGATGGGATGCGTGCCTATGAATGACACCGAGCCGCACCCAACCGTTAAGTTGCCTGCGTCATCAGAGAAACCCGCGCCCGGATCGAACAGTGCCCCCTGCCCTTCCAACCCTCTCGCATGATCAAGTGGTTCGGTTGTGGTTCCATCGCCAGGGTTTCTCGGTGCCCCGTGGCGCAGGCCGGCTGACGCCCGAGTCCCTGAGGCTGCACCTCGAGCGAACGGGAGCGCTCCAACTCGACAGCATCAATGTCGTGGATCGGGCGCACTACCTCACTCTATGGAGCCGCTTCGGTCCATACGATCGGACAGCGCTCGACCGCTGGATGTACGATGATCAGGTGGCCTACGAGTACTGGGGACACGAGGCGTCCCTGCTGCCGATCTCGCACCTCTCCATCGGACGGCGCCGCATGCGTCGCTTCCCGCCGAAAGTTGGGAGGGCAAGTCGTGGTGGAAGCACTTCCGGACCTCGGCCGCGTCGAAGCGCCGGGTGCTCAAGCGCCTCTCAGAGGAAGGGCCGCTCGAGAGCGTCGACTTCGAGCGTCGGGCGGGCGAGACCGAGTATGGCGGCACCATGCCACTCGCCAAGGAGGACAAGCGCTCGCTCAAGTTGCTCTGGCACTCCGGGAGGATCGCCATTCGCACGCGCCGGCACTTCCGGTGCGTCTACGACCTTGCCGAGCGCGTTCTGCCCGACGGTGAGCCGGCAACGCCAAGCGATTCGAGAGAGAGCTTGGCCAGGCGCTCCACAGCCTCCGCGAGTTCGTCGAGGCCGAAAAGGTCTCGATGCCGAAGGGATGGGAGCGCCTGGCCTAGGTTAGCGCGACTCTCTCAGCGTGATCTCCACGCGGCGGTTCTGGGCACGACCCGCTTCCGTGCCGTTGTCGGCAATCGGGCGGGTTTCGCCGAAACTCTCGAGTTGGAAGCGCGCGCCAGACAGTGTGGGGAAGTTCGCGATCAAGAAGTCCTGCACCGACTCCGCCCTGCGTATGCCCAGCCTCTCGTTGTACGCCTCCGAGGCCGTCGAGTCCGTGTGGCCGTGCAACACCGCAGACGCGTCGGCGCGAGCGACCAGGGCTCGGCCGACCTCCCTGAGCGCCTGGATGGCGGCCGCATCCAACTCCGACGAGTCGAGCTCGAAGGTGACGTTGCCGAACGTGGGCAGCGGCTCGGGCTCCGGATCCTCTACCGGGACCGGGCAGCCGCTCGCGTCCACCTCCGTTCCGGCCGGCGTGTTCGGGCAACGGTCCAGGCCGTCGAAGACCCCATCGCGGTCCGAGTCGAGCGGGCAGCCGGAGCCGTCCACGCTGGCGCCGGCCGGCGTGTCGGGGCAGCGGTCCAAGCCATCGGGCACGCCATCGCGGTCGCCGTCGAGCGGACAGCCGGTCACATCCACTCGAGCCCCGCGTGGTGTATCGGCACAGCGATCCGGCCCGTCGAACACGCCGTCACCATCGGAGTCGGTCGGACAACCCGACGCGTCCACCCGAACGCCGCGCGGCGTGCCGGGGCAGGCGTCCACACCATCCCGCACCCCGTCGAGGTCCGTGTCCCTCACCTCCTCTTTGCCGCCGCCGCGCACGAAGAACGACACACCCACGCTGGCCGTGCCGGCCCAGAACGTCTCGTCGGGGGTGACAGGCGAGACCAAGGCGCCCGTACGCTCGAGCGCGTTGCTTATCTGGCGCATGCGGGCGTCCACCCTGATCGCCACGCTGGGCGCGACGAACAGTCTGACACCTCCGCCGTAGCTCACCGTGAAGTTGCTCTCGGAGTCCAGGCCCTCGGGGCTCCAGCGCGACTGCCCGAGGCCGAGCACCGGGTAGAGTTGGGCACGGTCACCCAGCGGGATGTTGTAGCCCAGCGATCCACCGTAATAGAGGAGGTCGAGGTCCCTGCGGACTTCGCCCACGGGCTGCATCTCGAGGGACATGATCCCGAGCTCGCCCTCCAGGAAGAGGCCACCCCCGAAGTGGTATCCGAGGAAACCGCCGAAGAGCGCATTGCCGGCCGGGTCAACAAAGACCGCGCTCCCGTCCGGGTCGAACTCGGGCGTGTCGTCGTAGACGCCCACGAACGGGGAGATTTCCAGACCTGACCGGCGTGAGGGCGGTGCCTCATCCTGGCCGGCGATGGCCATAGGCAGCAGCAGGCCGGCCAGCGCGACGGTTCGAACCAAGCGAGTCGGGGCAGTCATGGTACGCTCTCCTTGCGGATCCACTGTTCCGCACTATCTAGTTGGGGCAACGCATTCTTCAATTCTGGAGCCTCAGCGTTGATCCCTCACCGAACGAGGCTCCATCCGGCTCTTTTGCAAGGACCGTTCCTCTTTTGTGTGCTCGGGTGGAGAACGCGCCCAAAGGCTCAGTGTTTCCGTGACAGATCGCGTATCGGTCGGGATCGTTGTGAACCTCGGACATCCAACCGAACTGGGAGTGTTCGCACGGATTTCTGATACGCCTGTCGGGACGACTACCAGCGCTTCTTCTTCGGCCTGAAGGCCTGGCGCATCACGTCGGCGTCGAAGTGCTCGCCGGGATCACCCGTGGTTGCGAAGCGATACAAGGCAGCCGAATAGATCCCGTCCAGCGCCGACTTCACGAGCATGAGAAAGACGAATCCACCGAAAACCGACACCATCATCGGTATCACGAGCACCTCGCTGATCTGCGCTACCACGATGGCGACGGGAATGAACGTCACCATCATCAGCATGAGCACGATGAAGAACGCGAACCCCATGCCGGCATGCGCGACGACCTGCTCTCCCCAGGTCTGCTTGAAGACGCTCGCGCTCTCCTTTACCGCGTCGATCGCGCTCACGTCCTTCGTTACCAGCACCGGCACCGTGAGGTACGTGGCCAAGCTCCACGAGACGCCGATCAGCCCGATGACGATTCGGCCGAGAAAGCCGACCCGCTCTTCGATCATCCTGAGAACCATGCCGATGGTCGCGGCGATCGCCGCATAACCCAGGACCGCCGGCAGCTTGTCGAGCGCGATCCTCATGCCGTCGGACACGGTCGGGTCGCCGCCGTCCAACCGAATCATGGCCGCGCCCACCAGGGCCGTATTGAAAAAGAAGATCGCCGTGTAGAGCGCCAGGTAGTAGAGAAAGGCAATCACGTAGGCCAGATAGCCTGGATCCTCCACAAGGCCTTCGAGTGCGCCGAAGCCCTCACCGATGAACGCGAAGGGTACGATGAACGTGGCGGTCACCAACACGGTCGCAATCCCGGAGAGGAGCGGGAAAACCAGCAGCTCCTTGTCCAGTCTGAGGACACGGGCACTCCCCTTCATCAGTTCCCAACTGTTCGAAAACTTCGACATGTTCGGATTCGCCTCCTACTCAGACGGCTCATGGGCCCGGAAGAGCTGAACATCGAGCCAACGCGCTAATTTCCCACGCTACCTAATAGTACGGACAGGCGCTAGCATTCTTCACGTCGGTAGGATCACGATATTTCGTCCCCCGCTTGCCGAGAATCCCGCACCGACGGCAAGTTGGACGCATGGTCGATCGCAAGACAACTGTTGCCCCCCGTTTCGAGGACACGAGAGCGTGCCGAGATCGACTGTGAAGATGACGTCACCGCTGACCATGACGATGTCGACATGCGCGGCGGGCGATGCGGAGTCCGCGAAACCACGGAGATGCTCATGGATGTGATCCTCGAGCTGTTCTCGTTCCAGGGCCGGGTCAACCGGGCTTGGTACTTCTGGCACACGTTTCTGGATGGCGCTGTGGCCATTGGGCTCATTCTCGCGATCGTCATCGTGGGCGGCGTGCTCGGAAATCCGCTCTTCGCGCTTCCGGCTGTGGGTGTGGCGGTGGCCACTGGGGTTGCCGAATTGGCAATCACCGTCAAGCGCCTTCACGACATCGACCGACCAGGGTGGCATTGGTGGCTGCTGCTGATTCCGTTCTATAACATTTATTTGGGCTTGTCCCTACTGTTCAAGCGAGGAAGCATCGGACCCAACGAATTCGGTACGGATCCGCTGGGCGCACCCGCACCGATCGGCTACATCCCGGGCGACGTGTAGTCTTTGGGGGATCATGCTGTCCCGGTCCCTGTGGCTTTGTTGCTATTTTTTCGCACCTGAACCACGATCAAGATGAATCGATTCTCGCAATGGCTGGGCTTCAAGCCCAACTCTTCCAAGAAGGTCCCCAAGGGCTGGGAGACGAAGCTTGCAAAGCTGGAGGCAGAGGCGGATAACGCCCCACTGGGCTTTCGCGGCCAACCCCTCAACCAGGCCGGCGATCTGTGCCTAAAAGCGGGCGATCATGCACGAGCGCTTCAATACTATGGCCGAGCGATCGACGCGCTGCTCCAGGACGAGCACCCCGAAGTGGCCCGTGGGGTGGCGAGCAAGATCATTCGCATTCACCCCGGAGCGATTCGCACACTCTACACGCTGACATGGCTGGACTTGGCCGCTCTTCACATGGCCTCCGCGCTGACCCACCTCCGAGAATACACGGAGGCCGCGAAGCGCGGTGAGCAAACGAACCGAGCGGCGGATGCCATCGTCGAGATGGCCAAGTTGGTAAGGGAGCACGAATTCCTGAACGCGGCGGGTGATGCGCTTGGACGCCTGGGGTTCGACAATCTGGCCGACCGAGTGCACACATGGGCCGCCGACGGCGGTTCGCCGGACGCGATCGACGACGATGACGAGTTCAGGACTCAGTGCATTCGGGCAGCGATCGGGTCCAACGCATGAAGGAAGTCGGGGGGTTTTCGGGCCTAGTCCGGATACGGCCGCCATGAGGTGTCGCGTATGCCGGGTGATACCGCACTAGAACTGATATGAGACCGGCCTCCGTGCGATCAGGCAACCCGATCGCGCCCTTCGTGGAGGGCCAGGGCATCATGATGCTTGATGGCGGCCTCGCCACCGAACTGGAGGCGCGCGGCCACGACCTGAACGACGAGCTATGGTCGGCCAGGCTGCTCCTCGATGCGCCTGAGGCCGTGAGGCAAGTACACCTGGACTTCCTGGCCGCCGGGGCAGATTGCATCGCCACCATCACCTATCAGGCGACAGTGCCAGGATTCAGGAAGCGTGGGCTGAGCGACCACGAGGCGGTCGACCTGATGCGGTACGCCGTGCAACTCGCCGTAGACGCCCGCAACGAGTTCTGGGATGACCCCGTGAACAGGGAGGCCCGCTTGCGCCCACTCGTGGCGGCCAGCATCGGGCCCTACGGCGCCTTCCTCGCGGACGGATCGGAGTATTCGGGCGATTACGACATCGACGACGACACGCTCTACTGGTTCCACCGCGTGCGCTGGCACGTGTTGGCAGACAGCCAGGCCGATGTGCTCGCGTGCGAGACGATCCCGTCGAGGCGCGAGGCCATGGTGCTACTCCGACTGCTCGGCGAGTCACCCGGGCGGTGGGCGTGGCTCAGCTTCAGCTGCAGGGACGAGACTCACCTGTGCGACGGGAGTCCGCTCGCCGAAATGGCGAGAGCGTGCGATGCGGAACCGGAACTGATGGCGGTGGGGGTAAACTGCGTGCCACCCTCGGCGGTGGGACGGATGATCGACGAGCTTCGAAAGGGCACCACCAAGCCGGTGATCGTCTACCCCAACTCAGGCGAGCGTTACAGCGCCGCGGCCAAGGCATGGCAGGGCGCTCCGCCCGAGATCGACTGGGACGACGCCAGCGCGGGCTGGGCCGAGCGAGGCGTTTCCGGAGTCGGTGGCTGCTGCCGCGTCGGCCCCGAGACGATCGCCTCAATGCGGCGGAGGTTGGTGGGCTGACGCCTGTCGTCGAGGGTTCATCTTTGCCGCATCAAGGCTGCGAGCTCGGCCGCGAGTGCCTCCGACGGAAGCAGCCCCGAAGCAGGCAGTCTGAGGATCAGCTCCGCCCATTTCTCATCCTGTGCGAAGGCCCTACGCAGATACGGCACGGCCGCCTCCCGGTCACCTTCCGCGGCCAGCGTCACACCGACCCAGAACGGCGCCTCGCCGTCGGTGACCGGATCCGGTACGAGGTCCATCGCGTGTGAATAGGCCTCCATCGCCCTCCCGAGCTCCCCCTTCGTCACCCACTCGTCACCCTCGTTGAGCTTCAGATAGGCCCGCTGGAGCAACACCAGGCGGCGGAGTTCCTTTACGGGCTCCGGGTGGTCTTCAACGCGCAAATCGAACCTGCGATCGACCCAGGGCTTGCCCGTGCTCTCCGCGGCCACCACCACGATCGCCGCAGACTGGCGACCACGGATGTCGCCCCCCTCATGCTGTGCCGCCTCGAGCGCAGCCAGTAGTCTCTCTGCGAGATCCCCATCGCTGGACTCGTAGGCACGGGCCATGGCGCCCCATACAGTCTCTTTTTCCATCAGGTTGGCTTGCACCGAGTAGCCGTCGCCGACATGGTGACCCGCCGCGAAGATCGCCCGCGAGCCCGTGTGGGCGGCCACTCGCCCCTGCGCGTCGACCATGGCGACCTGCCGCACCGCCTCGTCCGCATCCGTGGACACCAGCGCGCGAAGCGCGTCGGGCGCGGAGCGGCCCATGCGCATGAGATCCAACCCGAGCGTGCCGTACGACGGCTCCACGAACGACTGCGTGGCAACGGCTCCGACCCCGGCCTCCGCCCACGGAACGATCGCACCGACCGAGAACCAGTGGGATTGTACGGCCACGCCCAACTCTCCTGTTTCGCGGTCGAACGCCACGATCGAGTAGGTGGCCACCGGACGCTTCGGCGTGACGCGTTGGCCTGAGACCGCGGCGGGTACCAGAGCGGCTAGCAGCACACAGGGCAGCGTAAGACGCATGGGGGCAACTCCTCATCCAGAAGGCAGGACCGCATGACGGGCACTCATGTTGCGGCATACCGCCCACCGCCGCAACACGGGCGTGCGAGTCCAACGCTCATGGGCCTCCTCCCCAATCTCCTGGTCATATGAACCCCTCCAATCGTCCTGGACGGGATAGCGACCGCTACTCGCACTGCCCGTGGGAATGTGAGTACCTTGCCATGAGGAGTCTGCTAGCGGCAGGAAACGACCCCACACGATCGAGGCGAAAACGTGTCGACTTCCCGAAGAGAATTTTTGATCGCAGGCGCGATGGCCGGCAGTGCGGCCAGCCTGGGGATCTTCCCCGGCCAGGCCACGGCGAGCCTACGCCCGCAAGAGACTCGAGCCCTCAAGATCCTGATCCTCGGCGGCACGGGATTCATCGGTCCCCATCAGGTGGCCTATGCACTCGAGCGAGGACACACGATTACGCTCTTCAACCGGGGCCGAACCAACCCACACCTGTTCCCCGAGGTGGAAAGGCTCGTCGGCGACCGCAACGGCGAACTCGATGCGCTGGAAGGTCGCAGTTGGGACGTGGTGATCGACAACTCCACCGCCAGGCCTGATTGGGTGAAACTCTCGGCAGAACTGCTGAGAGACTCGGTCGACCGCTACTTGTACGTCTCATCGAGGTCCGCCTACTCGGATACCAGCCGAATTCCGATGACCGCCGATGCTCCCACACACACGTTCGCGTCCACCGGAGTGAGCCCCGACGCCGAGCGGTTCCCCTACGGTCTGGCGAAGGTGCTCTCCGAAAACGAAGCCCGAAGAGTCTTCCCGGGGAAAACCACGATCTTTCGACCAGGGTTGATCATCGGACCCGGCGACCCGACCGACCGGTTCACCTACTGGCCGGTGCGCATCCACAAGGGTGGCGAGGTCCTCGCACCAGGCGAGCCGTCGGATCCGGTGCAGATCATCGACGTCCGTGACTTCTGCGAATGGATGATCCGCATGGCAGAGGACGGACACACCGGGATCTATAACGTGGTCGGTCCGGCCAACCCCAGGCCCATGGCCCAGCTTCTATACGGGATCCGCGGTGCCACCACGGCCGAGACCGAGTTCACCTGGGTAAAGGCTGATTTCTTGGCGGACCACGGGATTCGACCCTACCGCGAGATGCCGGTGTGGAGGCCGCCGCACGACGGCTTCGAAGGCTTCGCAAGGTTCGATCTGACCCCCGAGGTCGAGCGCGGGCTCACGTTCCGCTCGCTCGCCCAGACAACGATGGACACGCTCGAATATCATTTCTCGCGCCCGCAGGAGCGCCAGGCCGCACTCAGGTCGGGTATCTCGCTCGCTCGCGAGGCGGAGGTGCTCGCGGCTTGGCACGGGCGGTAGCGTTCATCGCGCGCGAGAAACACTTGACCCGATGAACGCAGACCGCGACCATACGTAGACGCATTCAACACAGAGAAGATTTGGCAACAGTACGGAAGCTACGGGGGACCTGTCTCTTTAGGTCTCCTCTTTTTTGTTACCCCTGGTCAACTACCAGGGGCCCAGCGCGGGGGAGTCACCGCGCGTGTCAGCACGTCGGAAGGTGCGGTTCGTCCGGACTCCGACCATGACAAACACCAAGGAGTAGGATGATGCGTACCAAGGGAACGGTTAAGTGGTTCAACGACCAAAAGGGATTTGGATTCATTACGCCTGAGGGGGAGGGTGGAAAGGACTGTTTTGTCCACCACTCCGCCATCCAGGCTGAGGGATTCAAGACCCTGAATGAGGGTGACCAGGTTGAGTTCGAAGTGGTCGAGGGCACGAAGGGCCCGGCCGCAGAGAACGTCGTTCGAATCTAGTAGTTCCTGTCCGCACCGGGCCTTCGGGCCCTCTCGAGGCCGCCCCGATCGCTCGGGGCGGCCTCTTGCTTTTTGAGGAGACAGGTCAGACTTACATGTCATGGACGCCCGACCTGATACCGCATCCGGGTACTTCGGCGCGATGGGGGATGAGTACGACTCGTTGATCCGTCGGGCGCTGCCGAACTACGACGAGATGATCCGTGAACTCACGGCCTATTTGCCGGCGCATCCCCGCCGAGCCCTGGAGCTCGGGTGTGGCACCGGCAACTTCACTCTCGCGCTCGCCGAGCACGCACCGGACTGCGCCCTGACTGTCGTGGATGCATCTCCGGAGATGACCGAACTCACCCGCGAACGACTCGCTGCACTTCACCCGGACTCCGCGGGCCGGAGCACCTTCGTGATCTCTCGCTTCGAGGACCTCGACTCGGTGTCCGAGGCGTTCGACCTCATCGTTTCGTGCATCAGCCTACACCACGTGACGGACAAAGGCCGGCTGTTCCGCCACCTCCACGAGGCCTTGTCGCCTGGAGGAGCGCTACGGTTCGCCGACCAGATGCTGGGGGGTTCGCAGGCGAGTCAGGATCGCAATTGGGAGCGTTGGTTGGAGTACTGCCGGCAGCCCGGCCACTGTACTGAAGACGAGATCCAAGGGCTGCTCGATCACGCTGCGGCGCACGACCACTACATCCCCCTCGCGGTCCACTTCGAGCTTCTCGAGGCCGCGGGCTTCACGGGCATCGACTGCGTATGGCGGAACGGCATGTGGGCCGTCGTGACCGCCGATGCGAGCGGAGGGAACTGAGGCGTGACGCAGCCCGATACCAAGTGGGGCAGCGGGGCGACTGGCGATCGGTGGCTGTCCGAACCGACCCGGGTGATTTCACGCAGCCTGTAGCGGGCTTGTTTTCTCTTCCGCTCTACCCGCGCCCACCCGCGCGCCAACCCTGGCCGCCAGAGAGTGCCCGGCCACGAACGCGTAACCTGATGCCAGCACGACGTGCAACGGCACGAAGGCGATGGCGCCAATCTGGTAGTCCATCCATAGCGCCGCTCCAAAGTAGAGCGTGAGCAGCGCTTCGATCGCCGTCACGGCCAACGGGTGGGAGGACCGGTAGCCGGAGGCCACCCCTTGGGCGCCCCGCTTGGGAGTACGCAGGAACTCACCCGAGCCGCCGAAAAAACCCTGAACGAGGGCGAGCGTCTGGTAGAACATGATGCCGAGCAGCGTCATGAGCGTGGCCGGGAACAGCCACGCGAACGCCCAGGCACGCCGGATCTTCCCCTCCACGTGGTACCCAAGAACCACAGCCACATAGTGCATCCATATGAACAGGCTTATGAGCCCGAAGGATGTATCGATGATGTAGCCGGGGAAGGTGCCGGTCCCATACACGATCCAGGCCAACGGAACGCTGAGGACCGTGCATATGAATGCCGCCAGGTACACGAAGATGTTGCAGATGTCCGCGTAGGCGTGTGCTTTCACCGTGCGCGGGAGACGGGCGTGGAACAGGCGGCCGTTCAGCTTCCGGAGTACCTGCGCCTTACCCTTGGTCCACCGGAACTGCTGCGCCTTGAAGTCGTCCAGGGCCAGAGGCAGTTCCGCCTCGGCTACCACGTCGTGCGCATAGTGGATCTTCCAGCCGCCGAGCTGTGCGCGGTAGCAGAGGTCGAGGTCCTCGGCCAAGGTGTCCCCGGACCATCCGCCCGCGTCTTCGATGCACGCTTTCCTCAAGATCCCGCCCGAGCCGTTGAAGCGGATGAGGTAGCCGGCGAACGCGCGTCCTGGCTGCTCGAGGTGGTAAAACCCGTCCAGCAGGATCGCCTGCATTCGCGTGATGAAGGAGTGGCGGAGGTTCAGGTGACCCCAACGACCCTGGACGATCCCCACGCTGGGATTGTCGAAGTAGGGCATCATGCGTCGCAGGAAGTCCGGGCTGGGCAGGAAGTCGGCGTCGAAGATCGCGATGTAGTCGCCTTTCGCAGCCTCGGTGCCCGCCGCGAGGGCGCCCGCCTTGAACCCCGTCCGTTCCTGGCGACGAAGGGCCTTGATATCGATCCCCTTGGCACACCACTCCTCGACCTTGTCGCTTACGATTCGTACGGTCTCGTCCGTGGAGTCGTCCAGCACCTGAATCTCCAACCGATCCAGGGGCCACTCGAACCGCGCGACAGCGTCGATGATCTGCGCCGCCACCATACGCTCGTTATAGAGCGCAATCTGAACGGTGACGTACGGTAGGTCAGGAGCCCCCTCAGCGAATGGCGGAGCGATCAGCCGGTCGCGCTTTCGGACCCATCGGTAGTAGTGAATCAACAGATGAGCCTGAAACAGCGAATACACCGTGATGACGACGAGCCCGAAAAGGTAGACTCCGAAGAGGACTTGCTGCCAGGTCATGACTCGAGGCTGAGAGGTTCGGGTAGGATTGGGCGCTTCGTAGCGCGCCTCGAGGCCCAGAGCTTCCGGCTGGAGACGGTGGGCCGAAGCAACGACGAATCAACATAGCCTACGCCGGAAGCGGGAAACAGGCTCGACATGGGCTCGACGGCATGACAGCCAGCTAGTTGGATGAGGAGCGTCCCGGAGCAGCGGTCCCGCGGGACCACGCCGAAGCTACTCTTCTACGTCTATCCGGGTCACGTCGGCCGCGGCGGGGCCTTTCTGCCCTTCAACGATCTCGAACTCGACCTTCTCTCCCTCGTTCAGCGTCTTGAATCCATCTCCCCGGATAGCGGAGTGGTGGACGAAGCAGTCGCCACTACCGTCATCCTTCTGGAGAAAACCAAAGCCCTTTTTTTCGTCAAACCATTTCACAGTGCCGGTGATACGCATCGCTCGTTACCTCAGCTCTCGGTGGTAGTGGTCCCAGAAGGAATAATACGTCCCCACATCAGTTGGAGCAGTTGCCGGGGATGACAAAACCCAAGATGGGCGTGCGCGCCGGAACGAGGCAAGAGTGTTCTTGATGACCCCGTCTGCGGCTGGGCCCCTCGACGCGTGATCATACTCTGATTATCGTCTTTCAATACAGCGTCACTCCAGGCATCGGAGTGCGCGTCCGGGAGCCCCGAAGAGTAGGAGAGGCACCCATGCATGACCATCCGGTAGTCGCCCTTAGGGTCGTCGCCGATCGAAGCCGCTTGGCACTATTCACGATGAGCGCTGCGCTCGGAATCTCACTTGTCGCCGGCAATGCCGCCGCCCAGCAGCAGCACCACCTCAGTGTCGGAGCGGGTTGGTACAACCCGGGCGGCGACGACTTCCGGGAGACCGAGTCCGGCCCCGGCCTGGACATCGGGGTGCGGTTCGCGGCCGGTGAGCGCTTGTATCTCGCGCTCGGCAGCCAGTGGAACTCGCACGGGGTGGACTTCTCGGACGACGACTGGAACGTGCTGGCGATCTTCGTCGAGCCCAGCTTGGTGCTTGCCACCGGTGCGGCAGTCGAGCCGTTCATCGCGGGAAGGGTCGGGTGGCTGAGACAGTCGATCACCGCGCTCTCGGGCCGCCGCACCGCAAATGGCGTGGGTTTCGGAGGCTTCGTGGGCTTGCGCGTTCCAGTCGCTAGCCGGCTAGCCGTCGAAGTGGCGGTGCCGTTCTACCGAGTGTCGTTCGGTAACGTGGAAGTTGACGGCGTGGAGCGGCCGGACTCGGACAGCTCGGGCCGAGCCTTCGGAATCCGCGTTGCATTGAACATCGGATTCTAGAAGCCCTGCATGCTCTGACCCCGGCCGACCGCAAGGCCCTGCTCGAATATGCGCGGCGCACGCTGGAGGCTCACCTCGGTGGCGAACCGGCCCCACCCGATCCGGTCGGCTCGCGCGCGATCACGGACATCCGTGCGTCTTTCGTGACCCTGCAGGTGCGTGCTACCGGAGACCTGAGGGGTTGCATCGGCGAGTCCAAGCCGAGATGGCCGCTGGTGCAATCGATCGGCCGTGCTTCAGTGTCGGCGGCGACGTCCGACCCACGCTTCGTCCCGGTCACCACCGGTGAACTCTCCTCGTTGACCATCGCGATTAGCGCCCTGCACCCGCTCCTGCCGATCGAGGCGAGCGAGATCGAGGTGGGCCGCCACGGAGTAATGATCACCGGAGAGCGCGGCTCCTCGCTGCTTCTGCCCCACGTTGCCAGCGCCTTCGGCTGGGACCGAGAGGAGTTCCTGGCCCGGCTTTGCGAGAAGGCCGGACTCACACCCGACGCATGGACCGCTCCCGACCTACTGCTTTTCGGGTTCGAGGCCGATACCTGGGGGGAGGACTAGAAGGCTAGATCATCAGGCGTGTCGTCGCTGGGCTTGTGGACCTCGAACGCGAGCGGCCGACCGCGGGGCCCAGGCCGGGCCCGACACCGTGGCATCGCCCGCGACACTTCGGTGTATGTCTGGGAGCAAACCGCCGGCGCACAGCCCCACCTTAGCAGTCTGAGCGCGCATGCCGGGAGCGAAGAAAGACACCAAAGGCTTCGACCCGTCCACTCTCACCCACACCGTGCGTCCCGTACGCTTCCTCGAGCTCTGGAGGCAAGGTGGCTGGGCAGTAAAGATGTGCGGCATTTCCACCGAGGACGAGCGGCCGCATCCGATGCTGGTCGATGCCGCACGAGGGATCGCCGAGTCGTGCCTGCCGCATCCTCCCCTGACCGAGGAACGCTACGGCACCGCGTTCGTCATCGTCCACGAAGCCCCTGCGTTCTTCAACACTGTGATCGTGGACTGGTGGGAACGAGTGAACGAGCTGCGCCATCATGTCTTTCGCGCTCAGCCTGAGGCACCTACACGCTTTCACGAAATCACGGCTTCCGGGGAAGCCACCTGTGTGTGGGAGCTGAGGGTTCAGGCATTCGAGCGCGAGGCTTGGCTCCTGCATGTGCTCCAAAACCAGGATGGACCCGACCTGGACGGATATCTGGCGCAGGGCTTCTCGGGCAACGTTTGAGCGCTCGCCGGTGCTTGTGCCCACCTCGCTGCCGCCTCAACTTGCTCGGACACGGCCTTCCGGCGCCCGAACCAACCCCCGATCCGGCGTGATGCCGAAGCGCAGGAGAATAACCCTGAAGACGACGACCCTGATACTGGCATCTCTGTTGTTGCTGCCCGCGGCCGGATCTGGGCAAAGGTATCAGACCGCCGACGGGAACACGCGCGTGGCCCTGATCAAGATGCCCTACTCGGGAGCACGCAACGTTCCGGAACTCTCCGATTCCCCGGACTATCTGGAGGCTGGAGGGCTCGCAGGGCGCATCGCGTGGGGCGGGGTCGAGCTCAAGGCAACTCAGACGGTCGGCCTCACCGAAGAGGAAGCCCTTCAATACGGCGAGTGGCACCGTATGGGCATGGCGAACGGACATCTGGCGGAAATGGTCGCCGAAAACGAACAGGAGGGATTTTTTTCGGTGGGTCTGCTGGCCAACTGCACTTCGGTCATCGGTATCCTCGGTGGACTTCAGCACTCGGATCCTTCGGGGATGCTGCGCAAAGTCGGCCTGGTGTTCATCGACGCGCACGGAGACTTCAACACTCCGGAGACCACCCTCAGCGGCATGCTCGGCGGCATGCCCGTAGCGGTGTCGGCCGGGATGGCGCTGAGGAATCTCCGCCTCGAGTCAGGGCTCGAACAGGCCATACCCACCGAGCACATCGTCCTCGGCGCCGTGCGCGACCTCGATCCGCTCGAACGCGAGTTGATTGAGGCTTCCAACGCCACGGTTCTGACGACGGATGACTTTCGGCAGCGCTCCGCGAGGCTTCATGCCGAGATGCGCAGGTTGTCGGACCTCACGGACGTCATCTACGTGCATATCGACATGGATGTGCTCGATCCGCGCGAGGTCGCCGGGCACCCGCTGACGGTCCCCGGCGGCCCTACCAGCGAGGAGTTGGCCGCAGCGCTCACCGAGATGTTCCGATACGAGAAGGTCGCCGCTCTCGGACTCGCCTCGACACCGGCGAATGAGCGTGACCCGGATGGCCTTGCGCGAGAAGCCGCCTACACGCTGATCGAGGGCGCGCTGGCCGGGATCCGTTCGAGATAGACATCCCGCGAACGCTTGGGCCCGCCCGTTGGTTGATCATCCTTCTGGTGATCGGTTTGGCCGCATGCCGGCCCCCGGACCTCCCACAGGACGGGTTCTGGACGGTCCGTTGTGACCGGCCGCCAGGCGCCGGCGACACGCTCGAGGTCACCGTCGTCGTGGATTCCCTAGGGGAGGCAACACCCAGTGAGTTGTTGGTACGACTCGATTCCCTGCAATCGACCGAAGGCCCCAACGCCGACCTCCAGTCGGGATTCATCGCCCAAGTGTTCTTGCGCACCGGAGCCGGCAAAGGCTGCGCGAACACCGACCCGGCCGGCGTGGAGTTGTGGGCGCCCGGGGACCAACTGACCAGGACCTGGATTCATCTGAAGTCCGACGGGCCGGCCTCCCTGACCGTGGTGCGAGGCGATGGGTCTCTGGTGTCCGGCCCCGTCATCGCCGAAGTGGGCCAGGTAGTGCCGCCGATCCGGTGGGGTGACCGATGATGCGTTCGCTGGCAAGGCTCGGTGATGCGCCGCCGGTTCGCTGGAGTTTGCTGTTTCTCTGGATTGGTTGTGTGGTATGGCTCCGGGTCGTGATTCCGGTCGCCTCGTTCGAGAGTGAGGGAGCTGCGTTCGCGGTGTGGAGCCGTGTCGGCCTGCCGGTGACCCTGATCACATGGCTGTGGGTCTATCGGAGGCACCCGACGGCTCCGGTGGCCCTCGGGACACTCTTGGTGGGTGGGGTCGTGTGGTCGATGCTCCTACTCGTAGCCGCAAGTCATGGGCTCGATTACGCGCTTCGGGACGCGTACTTCTTGCGTCAGCCGGTTCGCGTTTTCCTGCTCTCAGGCATGGGGATGCTCTTCTTGCTCCTACCGCCCTCGATCGCCGTGGCCGGACTGTTCTCGGTCGTCACGGATCGCAGGCGGCCGGCCGACTCATCCGCGTGAGCCTGGTCCGACTCGCCACCTCGGCGCTCGGCATCGCCGTGGTCGCATACCTCGCCTACGGGGCGTTCTTCTTCCTGATGCAGCGGCAGATCACCTATGTGGGTGTGCAACTCAGAGCTCCAGGTCCGCTTCCCGACTACGTGCCCGGCTTCGAACGTATTTGGCTGGGCGCCCCCGCGGTCAAGGCGGAAGCGTGGTATCTGCCCGCGATACGTGATTCCGCAACGGCACGATCGCCTGCGTTGATCTTCACGCACGGCAACGCCGAGCTCATCGACAATTGGCCTCTGCTTCTGGAGCCGCTGAGGCAGATGGGCGTGAGCCTTCTCCTGGTGGAGTACCCAGGATACGGCCGGTCCGAGGGGGTGCCGAACGAGACGACCATCGTACACACCGTTGTCGATGCCTACGACTGGCTCGCCGCGCGAGACGACGTCGACGGAGACAGGATCGTCGCCTTGGGACGCTCGCTCGGAGGTGGACCGGCCGCGGCGCTCACCGGCCGGCGGCAGGTGGCCGCGCTCGTGCTCGAGTCCAGTTTCTCGAGCGTGGCCGCGCTCGCGTGGCAGCTCTACCGATTGCCGGGGTTCTTGGCGAAGGATCGCTACGACAACCGTGCGGCCGTGGCCGCCTATGACGGCCCCGTTCTCATCATTCACGGGATAAACGACAACATTATTCCCTACTCGCATGGTCAGCTGCTCTCGGAGGCCGCGGAGCATGGGCGCCTGGTCAGCTACCGATGTGGCCACAACGATTGCCCACCGAACTGGGACGATTACTGGGCCGAGATGCGGGTTTTTTTGAGGGAGGCCGAGGTGCTGCCCATCGATTGAGGAGGCGAGTCCGGCCTCCACCGTCTACATTGCGCCGCCCATTCCTCGGACCTGGTTGAAGAGACACTGCATGGAAACAGTCGGTTGGCTCTCCATCGTACCACCGGTCATCGCGATCGCGCTCGCCATCAAGACGCGCGAAGTCTACATCTCGCTCGGGCTCTTCGTCTGGATCGGCTGGACGATCATGAACTCGATGAACCCGATCGCGGGGCTGATCCAGTCGGTGGAGGTCTTCCTCGCCGCGGTCACGGATCCGGGAAACGCGAAGACGCTGCTTTTCTCGGTCTTGATCGGAGGCATCATCACGCTCACGCAGGCTTCCGGCGGCAGGGAAGGCTTCATCGAGTGGGTGGACCGGTTGGGCTTGGGCAAGAGTCGAGTGAGCGTGAGGCTCGTCGCGGTGATGACGAGCATGGTCCTCTTTCTCGAGTCGAACTTCGGGCTGCTGGTCTCGGGCTCAGTGGCGCGTCCGTTGTTCGACCGGGCCAAGATCTCGCGTGAGAAGCTGGCCTACATCATCGACGCGACGTGCGCACCTAAGCAGCTTCTGATCCCCATCAACGCGTGGGGCGCCTACATCCTGAGCCTGTTGATGGCGGAAGGAGTGGCCAACGCCAACGGGCTGCTCATCTCGGCGCTGACGCTCAACTTCTATGCGATCCTGGCCATCCTTCTGGTCTTTTTCGTGGCGGTGACCGACTGGAACATCGGGCCGATGCGCGAGGCCGAACGCCGTGTTCTCGTAGAGGGCAAGCTGCTCCGCGACGGGGCCAAACCGATGATGTCGGATGACGTCTCTGAGCTGGAGGCCAAGGCCGGAGTTCCCAAACGCGCGATCAACATGGTGGCTCCGGTGGTCGCGATGGTCGTAACGGTCCCGATCGTGCTGTGGCTGACGCGTGCACCCGACGGGAACCTGCTCAGCGGCAGCGGCGTGGACGGTGTGCTGTGGGGGGTGATCGTAGGCCTGCTTCTGGCCACGGCGCTCTATCAGATCCAGGGCATCATGTCGGTCAAGGAGGCGACCGCCTACACGATCAAGGGCATCCAGGGTCTCGTACCGGTGGTGATCGTGCTCGCGCTCGCGTTCACCATCTCGGCCACACAGCGTGCGCTGGGCACTGGGGTGTTCCTGGCGCAGGTCGCCGAGGCCAGCGTCAACCCTGGGTTCGTGCCGGCCATCGTTTTCCTCATCGCTTGCGTCACGGCCTTTTCCACCGGCACCTCGTGGGGCACCTTCGCGATCATGATCCCGATCGTGATTCCGATGGCGGCGTTGCTCGACCTGCACGTGGGGCTCACGCTCGCCGCGGCCCTGGGCGGGGGGATCTTCGGGGACCACTGCTCTCCCATTTCGGATAGCACGATCGTGGCCTCGCTCGCGTCCGCGTCGGATCACATCGATCACGTACGCACCCAGTTGCCGTACGCGTTGATCGCGGCGGGCGGCGCGGTTTCGCTCTATCTGGTGATGGGATTCGCCCTGTGAGGGTGGACGCGCGTGTGCGACGCTGGACTGACGGCTGTGCCAACGCACTGTGCGTGGCCGTGGTCCTCGTATGCACACTTGCGGGGCCTTCCGCCGCCTTGGCTCAAGGCGCCGATGAGGTGAGCCCGGCCCGGGCTCTGCTATCCGAGCAAGTCGCGCAGCAAGCGTCCACGAACCGCGCACCAGTGTTCATCACCGAGTGGGCCGGTGGCACCCTCGACTCGCTGGCGGGGCTGGGACTGGGGCTCGCGATTTTCCGCCCCGACAACTGCGGTGACGACCTCTCATGTATGTTCGAAGGACTCGGCGCCATGTGGTTGACCAGCTCGCTCGGCGCGGGCGCAGGGGTCCATATCGGTGGCCGCCTTGGAAACACCAGCCCATCATTGACGGGCGCTCTGATCGGTGGCGTGGTTGGCGCCGTGGCCGGAGCCGTGATCAGCGCCGTGATGGACGAGTTCTCCACCGGTGCTGGAGAGGGGTTCTCGGGGATCGCCACATTCACCATCACGCAAGGCCTGGTGTCAGCGCTCGGCTCGCGCATCGGCCGGGCCATCGGTTCTGGGAGATGAACATGGCCGAGAGCGGAGCGAAAGGGGCCGTCAGCAGGCGAGCAGTCCAATCCTGGTGCCTCTACGACTGGGCCAATTCAGCGTTTACAACGCTGGTCGTCACGTTCCTCTATTCGGCCTACTTCGCGGCTGCGTTCGCTCCCAACCCGGACGTCGGCATGCTACTATGGTCACGTGCCATCGTCGTGAGTTCGATCCTGATTGCGCTGCTCTCACCCATCATGGGGGCGGTAGCGGACCGCGGCGGCGGGCGCAAGCGCTGGCTGTTGGTTACCACGCTCCTTTGCATCGTTGCTACGATGGGCCTGGCTTTCGTCCGGCCGAGCCAGGCCAACGCCGTGTTGATCGCGCTCACGATCTTCGTGATCGCCAATGTGGCTTTCGAACTTAGCATGGTGTTCTACAACGCATTCCTGCCGGATCTGGCGCCAAAGAGCCAGATCGGGCGCATCTCGGGCTACGGCTGGTCCCTCGGATATGTCGGGGGCGTGGTGTGCCTGGTGTTGGCGTTGTTCGGCTTCATCGGTTTCGGGGGAGCCCCCTGGTTACCGCTTGGAACCGAAGAGGGTTTCAACTTTCGGGCAACGAACCTGCTGGTGGGTGGCTGGTTCCTGCTCTTCAGCATCCCGCTCTTTCTCTACGTTCCGGACAGCAAGGGCAGGGGGTCGGGGGTGGATCTCAAAGGCGCTTGGGGAGAACTGAAGAACACACTGCGCCAGATTACCGAGTACCGGGAGGTCGTCAAGTTCCTGCTTGCCAGGCTCGTCTTCAACGACGGACTGGTCACGATATTCGCGTTCGCCAGCATCTACGCAATGAGCACGTTCGCGATGACCCTCTCCGAGGTCCTCGTATTGGGAATTGCGATCAACCTCACGGCGGGTGTTGGCGCCTGGGCGTTCGGGTTCTTCGACGACCGCGTGGGGGCCAGAACGACGATCCTGGTGAGCCTCGTGGGACTGTCCATCGCAACGGTGATCGCCGTGGTGGCGCCCGACCGATCCTGGCTCTGGGTGGGGGGGATGCTGCTGGGGATCTTCGCGGGACCCAACCAGTCCGCCAGCCGCTCGCTGATGGGCCGCTTCGTCCCCCATCGGCACCAATCCGAGTTCTTCGGTTTCTTTGCTTTCTCCGGCAAGGCCACCGCCTTCCTCGGTCCCCTGCTGCTGGGGATTCTGAGCCAGGCCTACGGGCAGCGTGTCGGGGTGAGCACCGTCCTGATATTCTTCATCGTCGGGGGCCTTGTGCTCCTGACGGTGAGCGAGGAACGAGGCATCGAGGCGGCAGCCGCGGGCTGACCCCGGGTCACCGCCATCAAGGAAAGAACGCGAGGGGAACCTGGGATGAAGAGGTGGACCGGATCGCGGTTGACGCTGGTGGCGTTGATCGTCTCAGTGTTATTGATCCCAAACGGGGCCGGAGCTCAACGAGCGGACAAGATCAGGTCTCCCGAGCCGTGGCCACCCGTGGCCACGTTTTCAATCCTGGGTTACGATCCCGAGACCGGCGAGGTGGGTGGAGCCGTCCAATCGCGTGTGTTCTCCGTGGGGAACGGCGTGCTGTGGGCCGAGGCCGGGGTCGGAGTGGTCGCGACGCAGGCCATCGTGGACGTGAGCTACGGGCCGCAGGCGCTGGCACTCCTCAGGCAGGGCCTGTCCGCCACCGAGGTCGTGGCGCAGGTGCTCGCCGACGATCCGGATCCCCAACCAGAAGATTGGTCCAAGGAGGGCCGCCAGTTCTCGGTGATGACCGCCGGCGGTGATGTGGCCACGCACACCGGCCCGCAGGCCAGCGATTGGGCCGGACACGAGATCAGCACCTACGTCTCCGCGCAAGGAAACATCCTCGCGGGACCAGAGGTGGTCTCGGAGATGGCGCGTGCGTTCCAGGAGACCGAGGGCCACCTCTCACTCAGGTTGCTCGCCGCCCTCGAGGCCGGCCAAGCGGCGGGCGGCGATCAGCGAGGCATGCAGTCGGCAGCCATGCTGATCGTCAAAGAAAACGGCGGCGTGTGGCTGAACAACGACGTGGTGCTCAGGCTCCAAGTCGACGACCACGAGCAACCAATCAAGGAATTGAGGCGTCTGGTCGAAATCGCAGACCGGCAACGAAGGCGCTTCCGGCGAAGATAACCCGCGTTCGAGCCTCCACACAGGAGCCCTACAATGTATCGGTCGATCGTCCGGAGCGCATACGCGCTCAGCGTTCTGCTCATCGCTACACTCCCACACGCCGCCCAGGGCCAGACCGTGCCCCCGGAGCAGCTCGCGGCCCTGACATACCGGCACATCGGCCCGGTGGGGAACCGGATCGCATCGGTCTCCGGAGTAGCCGGTGATCCGCTCACGTATTACGTGGGCGCGGCTTCCGGCGGCCTCTGGAAGACCGAGGACGCCGGGCTCAACTGGCGGCCGGTGTTCGACGACCAGGACTCGCACGCGATCGGCGCACTGGCGGTTTCGCTCTCCGACCCGAACGTGGTATGGGCCGGCACCGGCGAACCACACATCCGCTCCAACGTCACGGTGGGTGACGGCGTCTACAGGTCGACCGACGCCGGGGAGACCTGGCAGCACATGGGGCTCGACGCGACCGGCCGAATCAGCCGCGTGGTGATCCACCCCACCAACCCGGACATCGTGTACGTCGCTTCGCTCGGGCACGCGCACGCCCCGCAGCAGGAGCGTGGGATCTTCCGGACGACGGACGGCGGCGAGACATGGGAGCACGTCCTGTTCGTGGACGAGAACACCGGCGCTTCCAGCGTGATTATGGACCCCAACAACCCCCGAATCCTGTTCGCCGGCATGTGGCAGGTCTCCGTGAACACATGGGGCCGCGAGAGCGGAGGCCCCGGGTCGGGCATCTTCATGTCGCGGGACGGCGGCGACACCTGGACCAAGCTCGAGGGCGACGGCCTCCCCACCCTTCCCGTCGGCAAGATCGACGTGTGCATGTCGGCGGCCGACTCGAGGAGGGTCTACGCGCTCATCGAGACGGGCGACGGCGTGCCATGGCACGGCCAGGAGACCGAATCAGGCGAGCTCTGGCGCTCGAACGACGGTGGCACCACCTGGCAACTCGTGAACCACAGCCGCGATCTGGGGGGCCGCACGGGCTACTACAACAACTGTCGCGTCACGCCGGACAACCCCGACGAGGTGTTCTTCCTGACCGCCGCGTTCTCGCGGTCGCTCGACGGCGGGCTGACGTACGTGAACCACAGCGGCAGGCAGCGGCCCGGCGGTGACTACCACGACATGTGGATCGACCCCGGCAACGGCGACCGCATGATCATCGGGAACGACGGTGGAACGGCGATCTCTCTCAACCGGGGCGAGTCATGGCACCGTGTCCAACTCCCCATCGCGCAGATGTACCACGTCACTGTGGACAACGCGATCCCCTACAACGTGCTGGGCAACCGCCAAGACGGGCCGTCTTTCCGCGGCCCCAGCAACAGTCTAACCGGAGGCGGCATTCCCCGGGGCGACTGGCACTCGGTTGGTGGGGGCGAGAGCGGATACGCCACCCCCGACCCCACAGACCCGAACATCGTATGGTCGAGCGCCTCGGGATCGGGCGCTCGCGGCGGAATCGTGGTCCGCTATGACGAGCGCAACCGACAGTTCCGGAACGTCGAGGTGTGGCCCGAGAGCACGGGCGGCTGGCCCGCTGAAGAGCTACGCTACCGCTTCCAGTGGACGTTCCCCCTCCTGATCTCGCCGCACGACAACACCACGATCTACGTGACCAGCCAGCACGTGCACCGCACGAGGAACGGCGGACAGAGTTGGGAGGAGATCAGCCCGGACCTGACCACCAACGACAAGAGCCGCCAGGGCATCAGCGGCGGGCTCACGCCCGACAACATCGGCGTGGAGTACTGCTGCGTGATCTACGCGTTCGACGAGTCGCCGGCCCGGCAGGGCGTGTTCTACGCTGGATCGAACGACGGCAGGGTCCACGTGAGCCGTGATGACGGCGCAACCTGGACGGACGTCACGGGGAACCTGCCCGACTGGCCGGTGGACGGCGTGGTGCGCGGGATCGACGCCTCCAAGTGGGATCCCGGCAAGGCCTACCTGGTGGTCGAGGCTCACCAGGTCGGAGACTTCTCCACCTACGCCTACCGAACCGAGGACTACGGCCAGACCTGGACCAGGATCACGAACGGCGTGCCTGAGCATCCGCTCAGCTTCACGCGGAGCATCCAGGAGGATTCGGAGCGCCCCGGGCTCCTGTTCCTGGGCACCGAGAACCGCGTCTACGTGTCGTTCGACGACGGTGACAACTGGCAAGCTCTCATCAACGATCTGCCCCCCGCGCCGATCTACGGACTCGTCATCCAGGAGCACTTCGGCGATCTCGTCGTGGGGACGTACGGGCGCGGGTTCTGGATCCTCGACGACCTGTCGCCGCTCCGGCAGCTCACGGACGCAGTGAGAGCTGCGCCGGCACACCTGTTCGAGCCCAGGGACGCGTACCGGTTCAACTCGCGCACGAGCCCACAGTCGATGCCGGCGGACCAGACCACCGGCACGAACCCGCCGACCGGCGCCAACATCGCCTACTGGCTGGGCGAAGAGACGGCGGGCAGCGATGTCTCAGTGCGCATCTCCGATGAGACCGGAGAGGTCATTCAGACCTTGAGCGGACCGAGCGATGCCGGGATCAACCGCGTCCTCTGGGACTTCCGGGGGGAGGCCAGCACGCCGATTCGGCTTCGCACCAAGCCGCTCTACGCCGACTGGGTGGATCTGGGATCGGATCGGGTTCGCACGAGGGCCGGGCTCCGGCTCCGGCACGCGCCCGGCACCTATACGGTCACGCTCGAGGTAGCCGGCCAGGAGTACAGCCAACAGCTCACAGTACTCAAGGATCCCAACTCTGAAGGCAGCGTGCGCGACGTCCGGGCGCAGCTCCGCCTACTACAAGAGATCCGGAGAGACTACGAAGCGGCGGCTCGCGCCATCAATCAGATCGAGGCTGTGCGCAGACAGCTCTACGACCTGGTGGACATCCTGGAAACCCAGGACGACGCGGAAGACCTCATCGAGGGCGCGGGTGAGCTCGACGCTTCCTTCATCGAGGTCGAGGAGACACTCATCCAGCTCCGGAGCACGGGCACGGGCCAGGACGGCGTACGCTATCCGGCCATGGTGACCGGCAGGCTTCGGCATCTGGCCAACGGCGTCGGAACGGCCGACTTTCCGCCGACGGACCAGCAGGGTGAGGTGCACGCGTTGCTGCGCCTGCGACTCGAGCAAGCGCGGGCCGACTTGGAGGCTCTCGTCCGGTCGGAGCTGGCGGACTACAACCGCCGGCTCAGGGATCGCGGCCTCAACCCGCTGATCAGCCAGTGACCCATCTACCACGAACCGAGGGATCGCCACACATGAAGCACATCGGACTCATTCTAGTCGCCGGATTGCTCGCCCCGACGGGGTTGGCCGGGCAGAACGCCACAATCGATGCCCTGGTCGAAGAACTCGCGGCCGAAATCATCGGGTATCGGCACCAGATCCACGCGAATCCCGAGCTCGGCAACCGTGAGTTCGCAACCGCGGCGCTCGTGGCCTCCCACCTCGAGAGCCTGGGCATCGAAATCCAGACGGGCATCGCGCACACGGGAGTCGTCGGCATCCTCCGGGGCGGGCGTCCCGGCCCGGTGATCGCGGTCCGTGCGGACATGGATGCGCTTCCGGTCACGGAGGACACGCCATTCCCGTTCAAGTCGCTGGTGCGAACAGAGTACCTGGGACAGGACGTCGGCGTCATGCATGCCTGCGGCCACGATGTCCACACCTCCGTTCAGATGGGGGTGGCATCGATCCTGGCGTCCATGAGGGACGAGATTCCCGGCACGATCAAGTTCATCTTCCAGCCGGCTGAAGAGGGCCCGCCCCCGGGCGAGGAGGGCGGAGCCGAGCTTATGGTGGCGGAAGGCGTAATGGCCGATCCGCGGCCCGAGGCCGTGTTCGGGTTACACACGTTCGCCGAGATGGCGGTCGGCACGGTGGGCTATACGCCGGGCCCCGCGCTCGCCGCTGTGGATCACTTTCGCATCGACGTCAAGGGGAAGCAGGCCCACGGTGCCGCGCCCCACCTGAGCGTGGATCCAGTGGTGATGGCCTCTCAAGTCATCATGGCGCTCCAGACGATCCGCTCCAGAAATCTGCACCCGCTCCAGCCAAGCGTGATCACGGTGGGGATCGTCCGAGGCGGGACACGCTTCAACATCATCCCCGACGAGGTCTACCTCGAAGGCACGGTCCGGACCTACGATCCCGACGTACGGGACACGGTCGAGCGGCGCATGGGCGAGATCCTGGATGGGATCACGCGGGCAGGCGGCGGAACGTTCGAGCTGGACTACGAGCGGGGCACGCCAGCCACCATCAACAACGTCGCGCTCACCGAGCAGATGGTGCCGACGCTTCAGCGTGTGTTCGGCGAAGAGAACGTGATCGAGCTCGAGCCCACCATGGGCGGCGAGGACTTCGCCTACTTCGCGAACGAAGTGCCTGGGTTCTTCTTCCGCTTGGGAATGGTGGCGCCGGGCACGACGTCGGGCGGGCACCACACCCCGACGTTCCTGGCCGACGACGCCTCGGTGACGCACGGCATGCGGGCTATGGCCACCGTGCTCATCGACTTCATGGAGCAGTGGGTGGAGGGGAGCGACCGCTAGCGGTTCACCGGCAGGTCGAGAAGCTCGCGATCCACGAGGCCTGGGATCAGGTACTGGCCGCTCCCATCGATGCGCCGCACTTCGGGCGGGACCGGAATCGTGGCCTGTGCAACGCGAACGATGCGATCGCCGCTGATGAGGACAGAGGCCCCCTCGATGGGAGGACGCCCCGTGCCGTCGATCAAGGTGGCGTTCTCGAGCGCACGTACTGCGTGAGGCTCCACGCGTCCTCCTCCTGACCGAAGGCCTGATCACCGCCCGAGTGCAGTGCCGGACTAACCACTCCGACCATCACATACATGAGAGCGAGCAGGATCACCGTCCCCGCCGCGAACCCCGCCAGCCGCGTCCAACGGCCGGGAGGAGCGCCGACCACGCGGCGCGCCGCCAATACCGGCCGGGTAAGCCGCGAACGCCACGGTGCCCGCCAGCGCGGGGAACAGTTGCGATACGGGCTTGGCACCCGTCGTCACGGCCATCAGCACAGTCAGCCCCATGAACCCACCTGCCCACAGGCCCCAGAGGGCGAGAAACCGAAGGGCGCTACTCATGGCCTGTCCACCTCCACCGAATCGGATACGGGTGCTGCAAGAACGGTCCATACCGTCGTACTCTAGACGCTCTGCCCCAGTGACCGGTTTAGCCGATCGCGCGGCACCGGCGCGAGCCGTGCTTGTGCCCTGGGCCACAACCTACCCAGGTTGGGGGCCGGCCGGGGACCTGGTGCCGTCGCCGGACCGTTGATCAACCCGAGTGCGGACTCGTTTTATGAAGAGGTCACGGTTCCCCCACCCCCTCACGCTTCTCTGCGGCTGCATTCTCGCGGCCGCCGCCCTGAGCTACGTACTGCCCGCCGGCGAATTCCAGAGGCAGGACGATCCAGCCACCGGCAGAAGCGTCGTGATGGCCGGAACGTATGAGCAAGTCGAGCGCAGTCCGGTCAACTTCTTCGACGCCGTGGTGGCGATTCCGAAGGGGATGGGAGAGGCGGCCGACGTGATCTTTCTGGTGTTCCTGATCGGCGGCGCCTTCACGGTCGTCGACAAGACCGGCGCCCTGCGCAACGGCATGAGCTGGTTGGTGAGGACGCTGGACGGTCGAACGATCCTCGTGATCCCCATCGTGTCACTTGCCTTCGCCACGGGCGGCGTCCTGGAGAACATGCAGGAAGAGATCATCGCCCTGGTGCCCGTTCTTCTGATCCTGACGCGGCGCGTCGGTTTCACGCCCCTCACAGCTATATCCATGAGTGCGGGAGCGGCGTTCGTGGGTTCAGCTTTCAGCCCCATCAACCCCTTCCAGGTAGGGATCGCGCAGGGGCTCGCGGAGCTTCCACCCTTGTCGGGTTGGGCGTTTCGGATGGTGTTCCTGGCGCTCGCCCTCGGCTTCTGGATCTGGACCACCATGCGCTACGCGGCCAAGACGCAGACCGAGCCAGAAATCATCGAGGGTGAGGAGGACCACCCGGTCAGCTCCCGCGACGGGATCGTCCTGGGCCTCGTGCTGGCGACGTTCGCCGTGCTGGTCTACGGGTTGATGGAACTGGGATGGGACTTCGACCACATGTCTGCGCTCTTCTTCATCATGGGGGCCGTGGCCGGCATCGTGGGTGGCCTGAAGATCGCCGGAACCGCACAGGCCTACGTCACCGGTTTTCGTGAGATGGCCTACGCGGCGCTCTTGATCGGATTCGCGCGGGCGATTTTCGTGGTACTGGAGCAGGGGCGGATCGTGGACACGATCGTGAACGGCCTGTTCACCCCTCTGGCCGACCTGCCGTTGGGACTCTCGGCCATGGGTATGGTCGCCGCCCACACCTTGGTCCACGTGCCTGTACCCAGCGTGAGCGGGCAAGCCGTCCTCACCATGCCGCTGCTGGTGCCTCTCTCCGACCTGCTGGGCATGTCACGCCAGGTGACGGTGCTGGCCTACCAATACGGGGCCGGGCTCTGCGATCTGCTCACCCCGACGAACGGCGCCCTGCTCGCGATCCTGGCGGCCGGCGGCGTCCGCTATGAGGAGTGGTTCAAGTTCGCGCTGCCTCGGTACCTGGCCCTCGTCGCGCTGGGGGGGGTCGCCATAGCAGTAGCTCTGGCGACGGGGCTGCAGTGACACGCGGATCCGGTTGAAACTGGGGACCTCTGGTTCACAGCGCTGGCCGCCGTCTTAATCGCCGCCTGATACACAGCTTGTTCGCGACCTCGCGTGGGGGAATTTTCACACACCCACGTCCTCGGAATGTGTTATATTATCCGCAAGTCCATCAAAAAATTTGAGACAGCTTAGGAGCGCGCCTCTATGTCCAAGCCCCCCGGCGCCCTCGTTGTCACGTGGCGTGACTTAGCCAACGAGGGTCGTTTGTACGTAGAAATCCATCGTCTGTACCCCGAGTACACCGTCAACCAGATTCGCCATTATTGCCTCGGATCGTCCGGACAGAAACTCCCGGGCCCCGTGCAAAAACCGGATCGGTGGAACGGCCACAACGTGTGGCTTCAGGGTGAAAAATCACCGCATGCCGAGCTTTCCGCCGAGCAGGCGAACGCGATCCTGGACGACTGGGACGAGAAGGCCGAGAAGTGGACCACGTCCGGCGCCCAGTGGGCTCGCAAGCTCGGTGTTTCCGCGAGCACCATCCACATGCTTCGCCGAGGCGAGACATGGGGACACCTAAAACACGGGAACCAGGGCAAGACCCCCCGCTCGCATCGAAAGAAAAACTCCCGCTAGACCCGTCGGGACCTTTTCTCACGCGAAGACCGTCTAACGAGAGTGTGGCGGAAACCGAGGGGCACCGTGCTACGTAGTTGGAAGCATGGGCCACGAATCGGGAGGATGGAAATCGTGAGGAACTGGCGATTGGGGTTGGCCGCCGCTCTTACTTTGGCGGTCGGGCTGGGCATGTTCTTGCTCCCGCGCGGAGTGGGCGAGCGATCCCTCGAGTGGCGCGTGCCGGGATTACCGGGTATCGCACTGCCACAAATCGATTTCCTGACGGGCACGCAGGGAGATGCCTGGAGCGCGGCGTTCGCGGCCCAGGACGGCCTCAATTCGAGCATTCTCGAAGCCGACGGCGTCGTGGGCACGGCGGTGGGACTCGGTCCCAACGGGCTGCCGGTCGTAAAGGTCTACCTGGAGAACCCGAGCATCACATGGCTCCCGATGAGCTATCACGGTGTCGCCGTGGTTCCCGAGGTGCTGGGTGAGATCTGGGCGTTGGGCCAGAACCCCATGGAGGCCGGGGACGGGAGCCTTCTCGACCCCAAGACGCGTTTTCCCCGCCCGGTCCCGATCGGAGTTTCCACCGGCCAGCTGGACGTCACGGCGGGGACCATCGGCGCCCGGGCGACCGACGGATCCAAGATCTATGCGCTCAGCAACAACCACGTGTTCGCCAATAGCAACGACGCCAAGATCGGCGACCATGTGCTACAGCCCGGGCGCGTCGATGGCGGATCCGATCCGGAGCACTCGATCGGCACGCTGCAAGATTATGAGCCGATTCGCTTCTGCTCGGCATTGGTGTGCCCGAACAACGAGTTGGACGCGGCCATCGCGATCACTACGGTCGAGCAACTCGGCACGGCGACCCCCGAGAACGGCTACGGCAAGCCCCGCTCGACGACCGCGAAGGGTTCGCTGAACATGAAGGTCCAGAAGTACGGGCGCACGACCGGGCATACGCACGGCACGATCACCGGCATCCGGGCGACGATCACCGTCAACTACCGGAACGGGAAGGCCAGGTTCGTGAACCAACTCGTGATTACCGGCAAAGGCACGTTCAGCCAAGGAGGCGACTCCGGCTCACTCATCGTCTCGGAGGCCTCCGGCAATCAGGACCGTCAGCCGGTCGGCCTGCTTTTCGCTGGCAGCGCCAATAGCACGATCGCCAATCCGATCGACCCGGTACTCAAGCGGTTCGGGATCACCATCGACGGAAGCTGAGGACCATGTCCGGAGGTATCGAAGAAGCTCACCGGCTTCTGACGAATCGAGTGATCTCGAAGCCGGGAGTGGCGGGTACGGCCATCGGCCAGAAGGACGGTAAGCCCTGTATCAAGGTGTACGTCGAGAGCAACGATCGAAAAGTGCTCGACGGCATCCCTTCGGTCTTCGAGGGCTTTTCGGTGGTCGTGGAAGGCTCGGGCCCCTTCCACCGATTGGGCTAGCAAGCCCCACAGGCCCCTTGCGTGCGGAGGGCTCAACGCCGGATCTTGTCGGCCACGATCCAGCACATCTGACGCGCCCGGGGGCGAAGTGCCCGTCTCATACGAGAACTCCAAGGTCATCTTCGAAGGCATCAAGGCCGCCGGCATCAAGTCGGTGTCCGCCCTACCCGAGACATGGCTCGGACTGCTCCTGCAGCGGGCGGAGGATGATCCGGACGTCGATCTGATCCAGGTCGCCAAAGAGGAAGAGGCCATCGGCATCGCGGCCGGAGCCTACTTCGCCGGTGAGCCCCACATCCTCCTGATGCAGAACCACGGGTTTCTCGCGGCCATCAACGGCGTCGTGTCCCTGGCCCAGCTCTACGGCATCCCGCTGTGCATGCTGATCGCCTTCCGCGGCCACTGGGGCGAGCCATACCCGTGGCATACCCGTGGCGGCATCGTCACCGAAGAGGTCCTCCGCGCCCTGAGCATCCCGTTCGAACTCGCTCGGGATCCGGACAAGGTCGCGCAACAGATCAGTGAGGCCTACACCTTCTCGCAGAGCTCCCTCTCACCCGTCGCGTTGCTCCTCACGCGCGACCTGATGGAGGACTGATGGAGCGCGCCAAGTGCATCGAGATGATCTATCCCGAGCTGGAGGACAAGCTCGTGGTCACGATCATGGGGGCGTGCGCTCAGGAACTGTACAACCTCGGCCACCGCGAGAACTTCTTCTACCTTCAGCACGCCATGGGCCTGGCGTCCTCGATCGGCCTGGGCCTGGCCAGGCACCTGCCGGATGAGCGCGTGATCGTCCTCGATGGCGACGGCTCCGTGCTCATGAACCTTGGGACGTTCACCACGCTGGCGCGCTACCGGCCGACGAACATGATCCACGTGATCTTCGACAACGGCAGCCTGTTGTCCACGGGCGGCTTCGATTCGCAGACCACATCCGGGATCACCGACCTCGCGGCGATCGCGCGCGGGGCCGGCATCGAACACGTGGCGTCAGCCGACAACGAACTCCAGTTCGGGGAGGCGTTCCTGGAGGCCCTCGAGCTCGACGACCTGAGCGTCATCGTCGCAAAGGTGAAGGCCGTAGGGCCCGACCATTACGGCATGGATCTGGAGTTGCCGGAGAACGCCTTCCGCTTCAGACGCTTCATCCGAGAGAAGAAGCAGGCCGCCGCCCCATAGGGCCTACGAGGCTCACGCCTCCAGTTCGGCCAGCACCATTTCGCCCATCGCGGAGGTGGAGATTCCGCTCCTGGCGTCCACCGACGGGATCCGTCCACTCTCCAGCAACCTCGCAATGGCCCCTTCGATGCGTGCGGCGGCCGCGTCTTCTCCGAGGTGGGTGAGCATCATGGCCGTGGCCGCGATCGCCCCCAGCGGGCAGGCCACATTCTGCCCGGCGTACTTGGGCGCCGAGCCATGGATCGGCTCGAACATGGACGTCTGCCCCGGATGGATGTTGCCCGACGCGGCGATTCCCATGCCACCCTGAAGCATCGCTCCCAGGTCGGTGATGATGTCGCCGAACAGATTCGTGGTGACGATCACGTCGAACCACTCGGGCTTCTTGATCATCCACATGCAGCAGGCGTCCACGTACTGGTGGTCGCGCTCGACGTCCGGAAAGTCCTCGGCCACCTGGTCGAACACGTCCTGCCAGATCTGATGCGGCCGAATGGCGTTGGCCTTGTCCACCAACGTGAGCCGGGGGCCCGGGTCCCCGCCACGGGCGGCCGCCTGCTTGCGGGCGAACTCGAAGGCGTAGCGAATCACGCGCTCACAGCCCTTCCAGGTGTATACGCCCGTGACGATCGCCAACTCCTGGGGCGTCCCAACGTTCTTCCGCCCACCGATCTGTGAGTAGAGTCCCTCCGTGTTCTCGCGCACGACCGTGAAGTCGATGTCGTCCGGCCCCTTCCCCTTGAGCGGCCCTAGCGCTTCGGCGTAGAGCTTGATGGGCCGGAGGTTGACGTACAGGTCCAGACCGAAGCGCAGCCCCAGAATGACCGAGCGCTCGACCAGACCCGGCTCCACGTCGGGGTGGCCGATCGCACCCAGGAGCACTGCGTCGAGACCCTTCCACTCTTCGATTACGCTCTCCGGCACCAGCTCACCGGTCTCGAGGTAATGCGACCCGCTGTACGGGTAGTCCACCAACTCGTAGCTGATTCCGTCCAGCGCGGCGACCGCCTCCAGCACGTTGAGTCCCTCCTGCAGTACCTCGGGACCGATCCCGTCGCCCCCGATGACCCCGATCCTGTATCCGCTCATTCTCGCTCCCAGACATTCAGTTGGTTCTGTCAGGCCGACCCGGCGCTCCACCTCACCCGGATCTCCTCCAGACCTTTCGCCAAACGGGACTGTTCTTCCCGCAACTCGTCCATCAACACCCGCCGCGCCTTCAGCGTGTAGAAGCGACGCACGTCACGCCCTGCACCCTTCCAGCCTTCGCGTAAGCGTAGTCCCATCACGCCGAACAACGGTATGCCTGCCAACGCGGCCAATCCCACAACGGGATTCACCACGAAGCCCACGATCACCGCAAGCAATATGGTCCAGATCGCGTGCGTGATGAATCCCACCATGACCTTGTAGGTGGACAAGCGGTCCTCGGCGGGGGCCATCGCTTTGGTCACCAGGGCCGTGGCAACGTTGGGCGCGCGGTAGAGCACGTATCCCGCAAGCGCCGCCTGGACGGACGGCAGCAACAGGGCGCGGCGCATGGCCCAGCGCACTGACGCACCGAAGCCGACGTTGACCCTCAGGTCGCGCGGCAGCATGCGGAGCACGGCCAGGCGGCGTACGTGTCCACGCAATGCCCGGATCAGTTCCCGATCGCCGGGCTCGGATTGCTCGCGGATGTCGGCGAGAATGTGCGTCGTGATGCCCAAGCGAGCCACCCGCTCGGCCGGGTCCTCGCCCGCCCCATACCGCTCCGCCCAGATCGCCTCGGCCGCCTCGACCAGGGGCAGATCCTCCCATTGTTCGACGTTGAGCGTAACACGCCTCAAGCCTGCTGCTATGCGGTCGGTCAGCTCGCGGACGGCCTCGCGATCCTCGGCACTTCGCGCCGCCATGTCGCCCCACTCGATCGGGTCACCGACCACCACGAGCATCTCCGACCGGTACCTGCCCTTCTCGGTCGGAACCATGCCCACCGGCACAATCACGGGGTCGAGGCCATGGTGCTCACGCGTGCCGAGGGCGATTCTGGCGGCCCCGGTTTTCAAATCTACGAGCGAAGGCTCACTGTGACTGACGCCCTCGGGGAAGATCCCGACCGCCGCGCCCCGCGCCAGCTCCTCGAAGACGGCCCCAAACATCTCCTCGTTGCGGCCCGTCTGTGAAGGGTCGTCCTTCTGGCGGTAAACCGGAATGGACCCGGCGGCCTTGACGAGCCAGCCCACGGCCGGATCGTCGAAGACCGGCGCCTTCGCCAGGAAGCGTACCGGGCGCCGGGCGACCGCCACCACGAGCGCCGGGTCGATGAGCGAGTTGGGATGATTCGCCACGAGAAGGACGGGGCCTGTGGCCGGCACCGAGCCCCCCGCCACCGTTAGCCGGTAGAAGATCCGCGCCACGGCGGAGGAAACACGCGAGAAAACCGGGAGAAGCCACATGCCGGGAATACACTAGAGGCGCGCCGCTGCCCGGGCCAGTGCCTCCGCTCCGATTCGACGCGAAAGCGTTTGCCGAATGGTGTGGCCGCCCGCATCCTTACGGCGAGGAACGTGGGTGAAGAAACCCCGGCCCGAATACCGTAGGGCGTGCTGGACTACCCGAGACATCATCCGCCATCCGTGGAGGCACCGTGAGTCTCACGCTCGAAATCGCCAACCTCTCGAAGACCTATCCGAACGGTGTGCGCGCGCTGCGCGACGTGTCCATCACGATCCCCACCGGGAGGCCGTCCGTTCAGCCGGGCCTCACGTCGCCACGGCCTGCATGATCAGCCCGGTGATCCACGCGGCGTACGTCCCGATCGCGTACCCGAGGACCGCCAAGAGCACGCCGACCGGGGCCAGGCTCGGGTGGAAGGCGGAGGCCACTACGGGCGCCGAGGCGGCACCGCCCACGTTGGCCTGGCTCCCCACGGCCATGTAGAACAGCGGTGCCTTGATCACCTTCGCGACGATCACCAGGAGCACCGCATGGAACGCGATCCACACCCCGCCGATGGCGAACAACCCGGGGTTGCTGAACACCGCAGTCACATCCATGCCGAGTCCTATTGACGCGATCAGCATGTAGAGGAGCGCCGTGCCCACGCGCGACGCCCCGGCCCCCTCGAGCCTCTTGACCGGGGTGAACGAGAGGATCAGTCCGATGGTCGTGGCGATGACCACGAGCCAGAAAAAGGAACTGGTCAGGCTCAAGCGCGCGAGGCCCGGTGCGTTGACAGCGATCCACTCGGCCAGCCAGCCGCCCGTCGCGTGTGCGAATCCCGTGGCGCCGAATCCCACCGCGAGAATGAACATGAGGTCGGGCAGGGTCAGGAAACGTGCGTGCTCGTCGTGAAACGCTTCCACCCGCTGTCTCAAGTCCTCGATGGCCGACGTGTCGGCGCCGGATCGCGCATCGATGCTCTCGGCACGGCCTGCCAAGAACAGCAGGATGGCCAGCCACAGGTTCGCCCATATGACGTCCACGGCAATCATCTGCGAGAAAAGCTCATCGCTGACCTCGAAGACCTCCTTCATCGCCGCCTGGTTGGCGCCACCGCCAATCCAGCTCCCCGCCAGCGTCGTGAGGCCCCGCCACACCGCATCGGGACCCTCACCGCCCACCGTTTCGGGACTGAAGTAGCCCACCACAAGCAACGCGATGGGGCCGCCCAACAGGATACCTATGGTGCCCGTGAAAAACATGATCAGGGCCTTGTAGCCCAAGCGGAATATCGCGGGGAGATCCACCGACAGTGTGAGCAGCACGAGGCATGCCGGTAACAAGTACCGAGAGGACACGAAGTAGAGATTCGACTGATCCGCGTCCACGATCCCGAACGTGTTGAGCAAAGACGGCAAGAAGTAGCAGAGCAGGAGACCCGGGACGTACTTGTAGAACTTCTTCCAGAAGGGGTGCTCGCTCGCCTCCGTGTAGAACACGAAGCCGAGGATCAACGCCAGCATGCCGAGGACGACGGCGTCGTTGGTGACGAGTGCTTGGGATTCCATGGCCGGTCAGGTTGGGGTTGGTGGGTAGAGTGGCGATCGCGCGCAACTACGGGCTAGAGCCTGCCTCCAACTGGTCCAGAGCGCCAGGCTCGAGCTCGAGGGGTTCCGCGCGGCGGGCCTTGGCGTCACTTGTCCACCCACCTTCCACGCGACAGCTTGGTGGTCGAACCGCGACATTCATCAGGAGCAGCGCACCATGCCGGTCAAACACGCCAACGACGTCCCTACGGAGCCCGTGGCCGCCGGGCAGGGCACGTCCCGCCAGGTCCTGATCGGCCCGGACGAGGCGCCCAACTTCGCGATGCGGCGCTTCATCATGCAGCCGGGTGGCGGCATGCCGGCCCACACCAATGCGGTCGAGCACGAGCAGTACGTGCTGAGGGGCCGGGCGCGCATCGGCATCGGGGACGACGTGATCGAGGTGCAGAAGGACGACGTGGTGTTCATCCCTGCGGGCGTGCCGCACTGGTACAGCGCCGAGGGGGACGAGCCGTTCGAGTTCCTGTGCGTGGTGCCCAACCTGCCCGACAAGATCGAGTTGGTGGACGGGAAGTAGTCAGAGCCTCGCTGCAAGTCGGGCAGCCGCCGCCGCGAGGAGATCTGCCCCCTGTGCCATGGCCTCACCAGGGTCGACGCCCGCCGGGGTTGCGGCCTCGATCTCGTCGATCCCGGGTGAACCGGCTTCGACTTCGGGCGCCACGCTTCCGGCCAGGACCGCCACACAGGCGCCGGACTCACGCGCAACCCGCGCCACGCCCGAGACCACCTTGCCAGCGAGGGACTGTCGGTCGAAGCGGCCCTCACCCGTGATGACCCAGTCGGCGCCGGCCACCGCGTCGGGCAAGCCGATCACATCCGTGAGGGTGTCCACGCCCGATTCGAGCTTCGCGCCCATGAAGGCCACGGCGCCCGCCGCCAAGCCGCCCGCCGCTCCGGCCCGTTGCAGCCCCCGCAGGTCCAGGCCGAGCACCGAGCGAACGCGCTCTACCAGATTGCACAGTCCCTCTTCCAGCCGCTCGACCGCATCGGGACCGGCGCCCTTTTGGGGCCCGAAGGTCCGGGCGGCCCCGCGCTCGCCCAACAGGGGGTTGTCCACGTCGCACAGCACGACCATGGGGGGGAGGTCCACCTCGTCCGGAGGCACGATGTCCTGGATGCGGCATAGCGCCTCGCCGCCCAACCCGACCTCGGCGCCGCTCGGGTCCAGGAAGCGCCAGCCGAGCGCCGTCGCGGCCCCTACTCCACCGTCCACCGTGGCACTGCCTCCTACGGCGAGCCACAGCACTCGGGCGCCCCGCTCGGCCGCCGCACGAAGGAGCTCCCCCGTGCCAAACGTGGTCGTTCGCAAAGGGTCGCGCTCCGCTGCGTCCAGCAGGGTGAGACCACTCGCGGCCGCCATCTCGACCAGGGCGCCCGGACCCCTGGCCGCCAGCCACACGAAGCCGGCGTCGACCTCCTTGCCCGGTAGGGGGCCCGTGACTCGGCAAGAATCCCACTCACCCCCGACGGCAGCCATCACAGTGGCCGCCGTACCCTCTCCACCGTCGGCCATCGGCCGGAGGACCAAGTCGGCTTCGGGTAGCGCACGCCCCAAGCCGCTGGCCACAGCCTCACAGGCTTCTGCCGCCGTGAGGCTGCCCTTGAAGGAATCCATGGCAACGACGATGCGCATCTCTGGGAGCCCGTCCGATAAAGTGTGGTTCTGCACACTAGAGTGGATCCCGTCCACAAATAGCCGCTGAGCGTCGGGAAAGGAAACGGCGTGGGGAGAAGTGAGTGTGGGCGGGGATGCGTGGTCCGTTCGGCAGCCCTTGCCCTTGCCCATCCACGCATCCGCTCATGGCGTCCTTGCATGGGCGAGCCGCGAGCGGGCACTTTGGCCTGGGAACGGCGTCGCAAGCGGAGGTTCCCGGGGTGTCTCGGCTCGCTCGAGCGGGGTGCCGGACTCGGAAAGGGCCTTTGAGATCCTTATCCCTATCCCTTGGTGAGCGGATGACGGGCTTCCTGGCCGATCTCGTGGTGCTGCTGCACCTCTCGTTCGTCGTCTTCGTCGTGGCTGGGGGGCTCCTGGCGCTGTGGTGGAGACGCGTGGCCTGGGTGCACGTTCCGTGCGCGGTGTGGGGAGCGTCGATCGAGTTCGCGGGGTGGATCTGCCCACTGACACCTCTGGAGATCTGGCTGCGGCTGCGTGCGGGCGAGGCGGGCTACGAGACGGGCTTCATCGAGCACTACGTTGTGCCGGTGCTCTACCCGAGCGAGCTGGCACGGTCGACACAACTCCTGCTGGGGATGGCGGTGGTGGTCCTGAACGTGGCCGTATACACATGGGCGTGGAGGCGGTGGGGGGCAGTCAGCGATCAGGTCGACGAGAGAATCTAGCCACTCTTCACCTCTGTCCCCGCTACCCGTAATGGGTGCTCGCTCGGCCAATCTTCCCACACCAGCCGGACGACCGTAGGATTGGCGCAGAGGATGCGGTCCATGGCCTCCGGCTCGCGGGGATGTTCGTGGGGAGGCCGAGGAGTCCGCCTTCCGGTTCGATCGGCGGACTTCACGCAGCCGCGGCTTCATGTTTAGCCATCTGTTCCCTTTCATCCATACTGGAGACCCATCATGAGGTACCCATTTCGTGCCGGCGCGCTGCCGGCCCTGCTCGCGCTGACCGCGGTCGTGCTTTCCGCAGAGAGCGCCGCCGCGCAGGATCTCCACGACTCCCGGCGCCCCTCCCCAGTCGGGATCGCCAAGACCTTCGTGGGCGACGCGTATGTCAAGGTGACGTACGGCCGGCCCTATGTGCGCGACCGGGACGTGTTCGGTGACCCGGCGGACGGGGGTACGTACCTGGTGCCGTTCGGAGAGCTTTGGAGGACCGGCGCCAACGAAGCGACCGAGATCACCGTGACGCGGCCCGTGCTCATCGCGGGGAAGCGCCTGGAGGCCGGCACCTATTCCATCTTCACGGTTCCCGGTGCGTCGAACTGGACCGTGCGCTTCAACACGGGGCTCGGTATGGACGGAACCGGCCGGCTCGATGCCGAGACCGGACAGTTCACCCGGAGCTACGACGAAGGCGACGACCTGCTCGTCGTCGAGGTTCCCTCGGGCTCCCTCCCGGCGGATGTCGATCAGTTCACGATCGCATTCGAGACCGCGGAGGGCGGCGTCCACATGGTGCTGTCCTGGGAGCGGACCGAGGTGCGAATCCCGATCGCGGCCGCTGGGGTGTGACGATACCTGCATGAAAACCATCGGCTCTCTTCTGGCCACGCTGTTCACGGGGGAAACCAAACTGCGCCGGCAGCTCGCGCCGTTCGTGAAATACGTGGTCCTCCTCGTCACGGTCGTGCTGCTCTTCGGCTGGCTTTTCCACGCGATCATGGCGTGGGAAGGTCAGGACCACTCGTGGTTCACGGGAGTCTATTGGGCGCTCACCGTGATGAGCACCCTCGGCTTCGGTGATATCACGTTCCAGAGCGACCTGGGCCGCGCGTTCACCACCCTCGTGCTGCTGACCGGCATGGTGCTGCTCCTCATCATCCTCCCGTTCCTCTTCATCCGAGTTGTGTACGCGCCGTGGCTCGAGCAGCGGAGCCGCGGCCGCATCCGCTCGCTCCAGTCGGTGCCGGAAGATCTCGTGGGTCACGTGCTGATTTGCGCCAACGATCCCATTGCGCCCGGGCTCATCCGCCGCCTTCAACTGGCGGACGTGCCGGTCTATGTGATCGAGCCCGACGCCGACCTTGCGATGCACATGCAGGATGCCGGCGTGCCGGTCTTCATGGGCGAGATCGACTCCGTCGAGACCTACCGAGCCGCTGGAGCGGCACGGGCTCGCCTCGTCCTGGCCAACGCATCGGACACGGTCAACTCCAACATTGTCCTCACCGTACGCGAGCTGTCCGAATCGGTGCCCGTCGTCGCGCTGGCCGAAGTGGAAGACTCGATCGACGTGCTGGAGCTCAGCGGCGCCACGCACGTGCTGCCGCTCATCCACCAACTCGGCGAGCACCTCGCAAACCGGGTGAGCGCGGGGACGACGCACGCCAACGTGATCGGCAAGTTCCATGACCTGCTGCTCGCCGAGTTCCCGGTGCACGACACGCCGTTCCAGGGCCGGACCATCCGCGACACACGGTTGCGCGAGTTTACCGGGGCCACGATCGTCGGCGTGTGGGAGCGTGGGCGGTTCCTGCCTGCGCGGCCGGATTTCGAGTTCTCGCCGCTCAGCGTGCCGGTCGTGATCGGCACACCCGAGCAGATTTCCGCGCTGGACGAAGTACTCGTGATATACGACCCCAATCCGAATCCGGTGCTCATCGTCGGCGGCGGCAAGGTGGGGCGGGCCGCCGCTGCGGCCCTCAAGCGGCGGAAGATCCCCGTGCATATAGTGGAACGCAACCCGGAACTGGAGCCGAAAATCGCGAGCATTCCCGACCGGTTGTTCCTGGGCGACGCCGCAGACCGGCGCGTACTCGACGCAGCGGGGATCGCCGAGACACCCTGCGTCCTGCTCACGACGCACGACGATGCGATGAACGTCTACCTGACGGTTTACTGCCGGCGGCTCAATCCCAACGCGCGTATCCTCACCCGGGTCACGCACGAGCGGAACGTCGAGGCCATCCAGCGCGCCGGAGCCGACTTCGTCTTGAGCTACGCGTCCTTAGGGGTGCAGACGGTTTACTCGATCGTGCAGGGACGGGAGCTCGTCGTGCTGGGCGAGGGCGTTGATCTCTTCTACGTGCCGCTCCCTCCGTCGCTCGCGGACAAGACGCTCGCCGACGCGGGGATCGGCGCGCGCACGGGCCTGAGCGTGATCGGCGTCCAAAAGGACGGGCATATCCTCACGAATCTGACGCCCGACCAGCGGTTAGTTGAGGGCTCGACGCTCGTTGCGCTGGGCAGCGCGGAGCAGCGGGAGCGCTTCAACGCCATCTACGACTAATGTCCTGAGTCAGAAGTTCGATGACGGTTTCTCCTGTGGCGCGGCGATTTCCTCGGGGTCAAAGGTGGCCCAGCGAGCCACGAGGCGGTCGAGAAGGCGTCGCGCCTCACACGCACAACGCGTAGGCTACGGCATCGTCATCCCATTCACTCGAAGCCAGCCGCCATGATGCATTGCCTCGAAGGACTGCGTGTCATCGACGTCACACAGAACCTGGCCGGCCCTTTCTGCACCCAGATTCTGGGCGACTTGGGCGCGGACGTCATCAAGGTCGAGCCGCCCGGCGCGGGCGACTCGGCACGGGCCTGGGGTCCGCCGTTCTGGGAAGGTGAGAGCCCGCTGTTTCTGACCACCAACCGCAACAAGCGCAGCATCCAGCTGAACCTCAAGTCCCCGGAGGGAGCCGATACACTTTGGGCGCTGATCGCCGGAGCGGATGTGTTCGTGCAGTCCTTCCGGTCAGGCCGAGCCGAGGCGTTGGGTTTCGGCTACGAGGCTGTCAGTGCGCTCGAGCCCGCCATGGTCTACGTGTCGGTCACCGCGTACGGATCGGAAGGGCCGCTCAGCCATCTGCCGGGGTACGACCCGCTCATGCAGGCGGCAGGCGGAATCATGTCGGTCACCGGGCAGCCGGACGGCCCGCCCACCCGAGTGGGCGGTTCCGTAGTGGATTTGGGCACGGGCATGTGGGCGGCACTCGGCGTACTCGCCGCACTTCGGGATCGGGACGCCACGGGGCGCGGGTGCCACGTGGAGAGTTCGCTCCTGGGGTCGGCCCTCACGTGGATGGGCTATCACATGATCGGGTACCTGGCCACGGGTGAGGTGCCCGGGCCGATGGGCTCGCGCCTCGCGATGATCGCACCCTACGAGGCGTTCCCTACCGCCGACGGCCACATCATGATCAACGCCGGCAACGACACTACGTTCAGGCGGCTGACCGAGGCCCTCGGGCTCGAAGAGCTGGCGGACGACGAGCGATTCGCCGACAACCCCTCACGGGTGGAGAACCGGCCGGCCCTGTTCGAATCGATTGCGGGCAAGACGCGCGCCCTCGAAGCCGGCGAGCTTCTCGAGCTGCTTTACCGGCACAATGTGCCGTGTGCTCCGATCCAAGACGTGGCGCAGGTCGTGGGCGATCCTCAGGTGGCGGCGACCGGCATGCTGCGCGCCGCGGAGCACCCTCGCATCGACGATTACCGCGACGTGGCGATGCCGATCACGTGGAACGGCGAGCAGGCTGCCTTCAGGGCCCATCCGCCCGGTCCAGGCGAGCACACGCATGAGGTTCTTGCTGAGTTGGAAGCGGCCCGCAAGGATCCACACGAAAGGAAGATCCCATGAAGATGCGCCAATGGCCGGGGAGGGCGGCGCGGAACGCGGCTGTCTCCACCCTCATGCTTCTGGTGGTGCCGAGCCCCGCGGCGACGCAGGTACCGGACCTCCCGCAAGCACCGGTATCCGAGGCGGACGGGGCGGAGCTGGTGGCGTTCCTGGAGAGCTACTACGACGCGTTCAGCGACCGCTGCGACCTGGACCTACGGCCGGGCGGGCGCGGGCACTTCGACTGGGAAGGCCACGGCGTCCACAGTGTGCGCGTGGATGAGGTGAACCCACCCAAACGGCTGGTGTGGAGCTGGAATCACGAGCCCGGCACGGAAGTGGAAGAGGGCATCTCCACCACCGTCGAGTGGACGCTTTCGCCCCGCGAGGGCGGAGGCACCATCCTCGAGCTCAGGGAAACCGGCTTCGAGACGGAAGACCGCCGACAGCAGAACGACGGTGGATGGGACAAGGAGCTTGGCGAGCTGGTGACGATGCTGACTGGATAGGGATCGAGGCCTTATCGATATTTTCTTGCCTAAACACCGCTTGCCCACAAGGTTTCCTTGGATTTCACGCGTGCCCGAGCCTTATCGCGAGAAAACCCATGTCGATCGACTTTGATCGCCTCCAAGCTGCCCTGGTCCAGCGTTACGCACTGGAGCGACAGTTGGAGGAAGGGGGCATGGCCCAGGTCTACCTCGCCAGGGACCTGAAGCACAGTCGGCAAGTCGCGGTCAAAGTGCTCATGCCCGAGCTCGCAGCCACGGTCGGTCCGGAGCGCTTCCTTCGCGAAATCGAAATCGCCGCGCGCTTGAGCCATCCCCACATCGTACCGCTCTACGACTCGGGGGAAGCCCACGGCTTTCTCTACTACGTCATGCCATACATCGAAGGTGAGTCCCTTCGGACCCGCCTGGACCGCGAGGGAGCGTTGCCTTCGGCGGAAGCGATCCGCCTTACCAAGAATGTGGCGGAAGGCCTCGAATATGCACATGGCAAAGGTGTGCTCCACCGTGACATCAAGCCGGCGAACATCCTCCTCTCCGGGGGGCACGCACTCATCACCGACTTCGGTGTGGCGCGAGCGTTGGACGACGCGGTCGCCCAACGCCTGACCTCCACAGGCTTCACGTTGGGATCGACGTCCTACATGAGTCCTGAGCAGGCTATGGGCGAAAAGAACCTCGACGGCCGCTCCGACCTTTACTCGCTCGGGTGTGTGCTGTATGAACTGCTTGTCGGAGAGCCACCCTTCGTGGGCGCGGCTCGGGCCGTCGTGATGGGTCATTTGAACGCCACGCCCGAGCCTGTGCGTAAAAGGGTTCCCGACGTGCCGAAGGCGGTGGATACCGCTCTCGAGAGCGTACTCGCCAAGGACCCCGCGGACCGGCCACCCACGGCCCGAGCCTTCATCGAGTCGCTCGAAGGTGTGCGGAAGGCTACGTCACCGCAGGCGCGCACCAGACGGCGAAACCTATTCGTGACCGCCGCGGTAGCGGCGGCGCTGGTCACCCTGATGATTCCTCTGCGCGCCTGGTTCGCCGGCGCCAGGTCGCCGCCCGCGGCGCTGGACCCCGCGCACGTTGCGGTGCTCTACTTCGACGATCTCAGCGAAGGGGGCGACCTGAGGTATCTGGCGGACGGTGTGACCGAGTCGCTCATCTACGCCCTCGGCAAGGTCGACCCGCTCTCGGTCGTGTCCAGGAACGGCGTCAAACCCTATCGCAAACTGGACATCCCACTCGACAGCCTCGCTCGCTTGCTCGGCACGGGAAGCCTGGTGGAGGGGAGCATCGAGCGATCGGGTGAGCGCCTCGTGGCGACCATACGCCTGATCGACGGAGAGACCGGTACACAGTTAATGAGTGAGCGCATCGAGCGCAGCGGCGAGGACCTCATCGCGCTCAGAGACGACATCGTGCAAGAGGCAGCCCGGCTGTTGGGTCAGCAATTGGGCAGGATTCTGCAGCTCGAGGAGACCCTGGGCGCAACGGACAGTGATGAGGCTTGGCAGCTCGTCCAGCAGGCCGCGCATCTCGTGGAAGACGCCGACACACTGCGCTGGAGCCGAGGAGACCGGGTGTCGGCCGAACGACTTCTTGCCAGAGCGGATTCCCTCCTTGGGCGAGCCGAAGCCGCTGATCCGCAGTGGACCGAGCCTCCGCTCGCACGGGGCTGGGCGGTGCTTCGGACGGCCCGGATGTCGGGATCCCGCAGCCGCTACGACGAAGCCTTGCTCAGGCAAGCCATGGAGCATGCCGAGCGTGTGCTGGATAAGCACCCCGAGGACCCCAAGGCGCTCGAGTTGCGCGGCCAAGCGCTCAACGACCTCAGCTGGCTCCTCACCATCGCTGCGGACGAGCGCGAAGTAGCCCGCCTGAGAGCCGCCGCCGAAGTCGATTTCAGAACCGCCGTCGACGTAGATCCTTCACGCGTCAAAGCGTGGATTGGCCTCGCGGACCTGCTGCGCGTGGGAGGACGCTTTTCTGAGGCTTCGCTGGCAGCTCAGCACGCACTGGATGCGGACCCGTTCCTCATCAACGCCGAGCAGGGCATCCTACAGGTTCTCGCCCAGGTGTGGCTCGATCTGGGCGAGGTCGAGCGAGCCGAGGAGTGGAACGACGCGGGCCGCCGGCGCTATCCGGCCTTGTCGAGCTTTCCGGCGACCAAGCTGGTGATCCTCGCCGGGTGGGACGGGACTCCGCCCGCGGTGGACACGGCCTGGCACCTGGCGTCGGTCCTCACAGAGTGGCGATACGCGGAGATGCTGGTGGCCGGGGTCCTGGCCCGTGCAGGACTGGCGGACAGCGCCAGGGCTATCGCTGACCGCATCCGGCCGGAGGTCGAGAAGGACCCGTGGGCCGCGTACTACGAGGCGAACACGCGCATCCAGCTGGGCGAGCCCGACGAGGCGCTGGCACTGCTGGGCCGGTTCCTCGAAGCGATGCCCGGGCGCAAGTCCTACATCGCCAACGACTGGTGGTGGGAGCCGCTGCACGGCGACCCCCGGTTCCAGGCCCTGGTGGCGCCTGAGAGTCCCTAGTGCCTACCCGGCGTCACGTCGGTGGTCCGATCTCCACCTCAGGATCGAGCACGATAGGTGGGCCGGCTCCAACAAACACGCGGATGACATACTTGTACACGCTCCCGACAGGGGCTTCTGGCCTTACGGTGCCCCGGCCGGGCTCGCCGCCGTTGCCGTTCAGGCCGGTCTGCGAGGCACTCTGTCCGAACGGCACCGCAGAGTTGAACCGGATATTGAAGCGCTGAATCTCCGTGCTGGAGTCGAACCTCCATTCCACGACTTGACCCTGTCTCGCTACCACGGTATCCGGGGATACGGTGATCTGCCCGTCGACCAGGCCGATCTGCACGATGGCCGGCGCGGGCGGGTCTTGTGCGGACAGCGCTTCGCCCCCCGCGAGAGCCAGGACCAACCCGACCAGAGCCAGCTTGCGGAATCGCACGTTCATGAGAACCTCTCCTCTTCAACCGAATGAGCCAGATCCCGGCGGGACGAACTGCCCGAACCTAGGGAGCCCGGCTACGAGGGGCAATTCTCAAAGAGAAGTAAGGCTCCATGACGTCGCCTTTCGCCAGAGGATCCGCTCAGTTCCGTCCCCGTGCTTGCGGGCGACCACCCTCGTGCCAACTCGGAGCCTCATCGGCGTCGGCCAGGAGACGCACGGAGCGCACGATCGCTTCGACCGCGGCAACCATGTGGTCGAAGTCCACCATCTCGACCTCGTCGGACGGGCGGTGGTAGTCCTCATGCATGCCGTACGACGAGAGCGTGTGTGCCGGAATACCCCGCACGGCGAACGCGAAGTTGTCGCTCCGCCGGAAGAAGTCCTGGTCGGGGCGGGGGTCCGCCACTACGGAGACACCCCGGGCGGCCAGGAACTCGCCGATGGTGGAGCGCTCGTACCCGGTCAACCACAGATTCCCGTGCCCGACCATTGAGTCCGGCCGGCCGATCATCTCGACCTGAAGCTCCGCTACGGTGCGCTCGAGCGGCACCACCGGGTTGTCCAGATACCATCGCGTTCCGAGCAGCCCGATCTCTTCGGCCGTGAAGAGGGCGAAGACCACCGTGCGGCGGGGTGGCGGACCGGCGGCCAGCGAGCGTGCGGCCTCCAAGACGGCCACGACACCGGAAGCGTCATCGTCCGCGCCGTTGTAGATCGAGTCGCCGTCAACGGCCTGCCGAACCCCGACGTGATCGAAGTGGGCACCCACGACGATCGCCTCGTCGGCGACCGACGGATCGGAGCCGCGGATCACGCCCAGGACGTTGCGTCCGACCACTACGTCCCCGGCACCAGGATCATCCGCATCGAAGGAGCCCAGGGCCAGGGATTCCCGCCCCCTGCGTGTAACACGCGTGAACGGGACGAGCTGGAAGAACCCACGGTCCCCCGCAGGCTCCACTCCGTACGACGCCAGCTCATCGGCTATCATGCGAGCGGCCTGGAGAGCGCCTGGCGAAGCGGTGAAGCGCCCCTCGAGCGAGTCGGCGGAGAGGGCCGACAAAAGACGCTCGACGCGCTGCCGTGTGCTCTCCGTGCTCTCGTTCGCCTGCCCCGGCTCCTGAGCCGCGCACCCCGTCCCACCGATCACGAACACCAACCCCGCGGCCGCCGCCGCCCAACTACTCATCTTCATGAAGACCAATCTACTTGCGCGGTCACCACTCCCCCAGCACGCGCGCGCACTTCCGGATCAGGTAGACGTTGCCGGCCACGCGCCCTCCCAGGAAGGCGAGGAAGGCGGCTGTGGCCCCCACCAGCCCGACGCCCCACCCGAACACGACGAAGAGCAGCGCGATTCCGAGCACCTCGATCACCGTGGCCACCGTGATGGGATGTGTCCTGAGGCCCTTTACCAGGACGGCACGCTGGAAGGAAAGCAGAACCGAGAGCGCCGGTAGTGGCACGAGGATCATGGTCGGAATCACCGCGAAGGCGGCCAGTTCGGGCGTGAGGCCCGAGATGGTCTCGAACCAGATGCCCGCCAAAGGCGTGAAGGCCACCGCACCGAGTCCGGCCGATGAGGCCAACCCAAGCCACAGGCCGAACCTGCCCAGCTCCGCGGCGTGCTCGTGGTCGTCGCCGAGCAACGCGATCGCGGCCTCCTGGAAACTCAGGCCCAGCGCCCGGAACATGAACGAGAGGGCGTGCACCACCGGAAAAACCGCAAGTGACTCGATCGGCGCGAGCGACCTGCCCATGAAGAACGTGAGCATGGGTTGAGCGGCCAGGCCGATGACGGAGGTGAGCGCCAGCGGGTAGTAGAAGTGTGCGATGCGCCCGTATCCGAGCGGCGCTCGTCCGGGCACATTCTTATCGGGGTGGTGCAGCAGCTCTCGGATCGTGGCGGCAGCCATCCAGCGGCCTGCCGCCGCCTCTGCCGTAACGCCGGCCCCCAGAGCCGCAGCCGCCACCCAGGCGCCCGGAATCGAGAACGCGACGTACAGCACCGTCGCTGTGATCGACATCACTATGACTCGGATTACCGTGCCGTAGGCCACCAAACGCGTACGGCCCGAGCGGATCAGGACCCCCTGCAGAAAACGCCGGTAGCCGATCGCGCTGGGCCAGGGCAGGAAGAACCAGAGGGCCCCATACATCAGTTCCGTGACCTCGGACGGAAGTCGCATCACGGTGATGGCGAGCCACCGATACACGGGCGGGAAGAGCACGAGGAGGAGCAGTCCGGTCGCGAGCGCGCTCAGCCCAAACGTGAAGGTGCGAAGCTTGCGGTAACTATGTCCGTCGACCACCAACGCGGTGGCCGCACTCATGAGCATGATGACCGGCGCCTCGATGAGGATCGCCAGCGCGAAGGCGACCCCGTGGGCGGCGAGGTTGAACTTGGGATCGGCCAGCCGGGCGATGAGGGCCGCGAGAAACGGCCCCTCCATCGCCATCATCACCCAGGTAGCCGCGAGGGGGAGCCAGAAAAAGAAGATGTAGCGGTTCGAGTGTCTCAAAGGAGCCGGAGCGAAGGTTTTGTACGAGAGTCCGCTAAGATAACGGGATGCGCCGTAGCACCTCCGAGGGCGAGATGCGGGCGGCTTGCCCGGTTGCGCCGCTCCGGTTCGAGCACAATTCTAGGGCTCGATCCAACAGTCGTGACGAACTCGAGGTCGTGGAGGAGGTCGGGGAATCGGATGGGGTTTGAGACGATCCGGCGCGGCAGGCCGCGCCTTGCTCCTGCGCTCTGCCTAGGTGCCGCCCTCCTCGCGTGCGAACCATCCGCGGAAACGGCGGAGACGCTACCCGCACCGGAACTGACGCCCATCAATGGAACCGGGTTGTTCGTGACTCGCATGGGCGAGGGCGAGCCCATCATCGTGGTCCATGGCGGCCCGATGCTGGAGCACGGGTACCTGCTTCCCCACCTGGAACCGCTGGCTGAGACACACGAGCTGATCTTTTATGATCAACGCTTGAGCGGCCGGTCGGCGCCCGAGGTGGACAGCGCGAGCGTGCGCCTGCAGACCTACGTCGACGACATCGAGGCCCTTCGAACGACCCTCGGGCTCCAGCGTATCCACCTCATGGGACATTCATGGGGCGGCCTGCTCGCGATGAACTACGCGATCCGTTACGGCGACAACCTCAGGTCCCTCATCCTCCTGAATCCGATGAGCCCGAGTACCGCGCTCTGGCAGCGAGAAGAGCAGGCGCTCGCCGAATTGGTGACGGACGCAGACCGCGCGGAGATGGAGATCATCCGTCAGACGGAGGCGTTCGCCCAGCAACGGCCCGAGGCCATCGCGGAGCTGTTGCGCACATCCTTCAAAGCGCAGTTCCACGACCGATCGCTCATCAACGAGCTGCGAATCTACGTTCCGGACGACTATACATCCCGGAGCGCGCAATTCGGATACATGATGGCGGACCTGACAGGCTTCGATCTACAGGACGCCCTCACCGGCGTCGACGTCCCGACACTGATCATCTACGGCGCCGCTGAGCCTGCTGCCGAGATCGGGGGAACGGCTCTCGACGAACGCCTGCCGAACTCCGAACTCGTGGTGATCGAGAACTCCGGTCACTTCCCGTTCATCGAGCAGCCCGATACTCTCTTCGCCGCCGTGCTCGAGTTCCTCGATCGGCACCACTGACACGATGCCCGACAGCAACCGTGAGGTCCCATGAGATTGTCCCGCACTTTGGCTTGGCTGGCACTGGTCGTCCTGGCGCCATCCCTCGAGGCCCAGATTACGTCCGAGGAGTACGCGGCCAGGCGGGCCGCGCTCGCCGAGCGGATGGGCGATGGCGTTGTGATCGCCTTCGGCGGCCGAGCGCCCGTGCGCCATTGGCCGCCGTTCTACCAGCATCCAGCCTTCCGGTATCTGACCGGGTTCTTGGAGTCGAATGCCGCCTTCGTGATGGTGCGCCGAGACGGGCGAACGACCTCGACGCTATTCGTTGAGCAGGGCAACGCGCGGACCGCCCTCTACAACGGCAAGCGTGCTACGCTGGACCAGATCTCCGAACGGCTGGGCCTCGATGCCCGCTACAACGATGAACTGCGCCGGTACGTCGAATCCGTGATCGATGAGGGCCTTCCGGTTTATTCAGTGCCGGACGTCCAGTCGAACGAATACAGCGCTCAGGACTCGCTCACAGCGGGCCGCAACTTCTTTCGGGGCCTCGTAGCCGCCCACCCCGGGCTGCGCGTCAGCGAGAGCAACCAGTGGGTCGACGAGCTCCGGGCGAAGAAGAGCGATGCGGAAATCGCCCTGCTGAAGACTGCCGCGGACATGTCCTCGCGCGCGCACGAGGCGGCCATGCGCGCAATCCGTCCGGGCATCCGCGAGAGCGAGATCCAGGCCGTGATGGAGGCTGAATACCGCAAACTCGGCGCGGACTCGCCCGGTTACTCGTCCATCGTGGGATCGGGGCCCAACTCTACCGTGCTCCACTACCCGGCAGGGACGCGCGTCGCCAAATCCGGCGAAGTCGTGCTCATGGATGTCGCCGCCTATTACCAGGGGTATTCGGCGGACATCACGCGCACCGTGCCGGTCGACCTCGAATTCTCGCGTACCCATCGTGATGTCTACGAAATCGTTCTGGCGGCCCAGAAGGCAGCCGAGCGTGTCATCGAGCCAAACGCTCCAAGAAGCGCGCCCACGGACGCAGCCTATGGCGTTCTCAAGAATGGCCTTGTCAAGCTCGGCTTGATCGAGAGTGTCGACGCAAGCTTCGACGCCCCATCGGGGCTCTGCCCTGGTGCGTGGGCCAACGACGACGGCACCTGCCCGCAGTGGTACCTGTACGTCTATCACGGATTCTTCCACGGAATCGGACTCGACGTTCACGATCCATCCCAGTTCGCGACCGGACCCCGCCGCTTTCAGGCGGGAGACGTGTTCACGATCGAGCCCGGTATCTACGTGCGAGAAACCGTGTTCGAGGGTCTTCCCGACACCCCGCGCAACCGCGCGCTCATCGTGTACGCACAGGCGTCCGTGGATCGGTACGTGAACATCGGCGTGCGCATCGAGGACAACTACGTTCTTACCACGGAGGGACTCGAGCGTATCACGGACGTGCCCCGGGAGATCGACGAGATCGAGGCGCTCCGGAGCCGGCCCGTGTCGGAGTAGTGTCCGTCGAGCCGGAGTGGAACCAATTCTTCAGCGGCCCAAATCATTCGACTGGCGGCGCAAGACTTTCATACGAGCCGCGTACTGCGATCCTGAGGCACCGCGGTGCTCGCCGATCTGCAAGGCCGCCATGGGCGTGGGTGATGCGCACGACTCCGGCATCGCAGGAAAGCTGCCGAAACGTTCCAACTGAAACGCGTGTACCGTCTTCGAGCTCTGAACGGCCCGAGCCTCCCGCGACTTCGAAACGGGGCAGCGAACTCCGTCCCGCAGACTTTGGTCACGCGAGCTAGGCCCGTGACCGCGGGCGTCGATGCCGCATGCTCGCACGGAACCTACGGCTCGTGCCGCTCGCCGGGACGGTACTGTTCCGCGAGATGCTCTTCGATGTCCTCCTCCGTGAAGGCGACCGCCTTCATGCGGTTGTCCGCGAACAACTCGGCCTGGTTATAGAAGTAGGGTGACTCTTCCTGGTTGCTGTTCCCATACAAGAGGACGGAGTAGGCTCGGGGCGTTGGGCCGAACTCCACGGCGAAGACCCATGCGTCGCCCCTGACCGCCCTGTATTTCCCATCGTCGTCCTCGGTGAATCCCAGGACGCGGAAGCACCCCAAAGCACCCGCACAGCCGCCGACTGGGAGGTCGATGTCCCCGGCGCGAATTCTGTGGGCGTCGCCCCAGGCCACATCCCAGGATCCGAACCGATCCGTGGTCTCGTCCACGGCCCAGCCGAAGGCTTCAACCGCCGCGTCGCTGTCCCCGAGTCCCCGAGGTGTCTCTGTAGGAGCGTCCGGACTCCAGGACTCCTGATACCGTCGATCCGGGTCGGTCCGGGAGAAGTACCGGCCTGCCCAAAGCTTGAAAAGTGTGGCCCCCCGGCTGTCTCGAGCCACCCGGTTGTCCCAGGCGGACAAGAGCTCCGCAGCCCGTGCCATTTCTCGGGTCGGCGTCCCCCCGACCACGGCGGCAACCAGGTCGTCTTTGACCCGCTCGGCCAGCGTCATTCCCATGGAGTGCTTGAGAGCCACGATCTCTTCCAAGCTAAACACTCGCTCATTGTGGATCAGGCCCAGGGAGTTCTGGCTTCGAAGCCGGAGCCGGGGCTCAGGGAAGTTGGGGGGAAAACCATCAGGGTCGAACGGCTCGTTGAGGTTCGTAAAGTGAAAGGGATCGTTGGAGTTCTGGACGTACCCGCCTTCCGGATTCTGAAGCTGAGGCAGATCGTCCCAAGGGTACAAACTGGTCCAGACGTCGGCGCTTCCGGAAGCGAACACCACGCCGTCGTCCGAAGGCTCGTGGGGGAGGGCGGGCATCGCGGCGTTCCAGACATAGAAGATGTTCCCGTCGGCATCTGCGTAGGTGAAGTTGGAGTTGGTCTTGGCCTGGATCCGCATAGCCTCCTTCCACTCCTCCAGGTTTCCTGCCTGCATCATGCGAAGCCACTGCTCGCCCAAACGATACCGGCCGAGCGCGTGGGTCTTCAGCACGAAAATCGTGTCCGCCGTCTCGTGAAGAACCGGGCCCAAAGGGGAGAAGCGGAACTCCTTGGTCCTAGCTCGAACCGATCCCCAGCCCCGGTACTCCACGGTGACCCGCCGGACCTCCAGGGGCACCGAGCCGCCATCGAAAAGATAGTGGTCCGAGCGGTCCGGATCCTTCAAGAGGGCGTAAACCACGGCCAGGTCCGGAGCGTTGTTGGTGGTGGACCATCCCAGCTTATCGTTGAATCCCCCGATGATGGAGAAGGGGCCTCCAAGCCGGAAATCCCCATAAAAGTTCACGATCCCAGGAACCGTGATGTGGGCCTCGTAGTAGCCCGAGGTGAAGGAGAGATGAGGATTCCGGACCAGGACGGCATAGCCGGACCGGGTTCGCTCAGGCCCGAAGGCCCAGGCGTTGGAGCCAATGTCCGACGCGGTGACGGGACCAGGCCCCTCCCAAGACTGTTCGCCCTCAGCCGGGTCTAGTGCGCCCTCCCGACTGGCCTGGAATCGCCTCTCCGCGCCACTACTCCACACGGCGATATCCCGGGCCGCGACGTCATGGGCGGTGAACTCGGGCCGGACCCACTCCGGAAGCTCCTCACCATGGAGCTCGATATAGTGGTTCACACCGGCGGCAAAGCCCTTCAGGATATCCCGAACGTCCGCCGGCAGGAGATCATGGGTCCGGACGGCCAGGTCATGGGCCATTCGTCCTGAAGAATCTCCGTCCAGCCCCTCTCTCCCCACCGCCAAGCCCCACCTTCCATTGGATTTGAGAATCAACTCCGGCACCCGCTCTCGGTAGTCCTCCATCATGACCCAAGCGAGACCGAAGGCCATGGACGCCAGACTCTCGCCCATGACATGAGGGACTCCGAAGGTGGTTCGTCGTATCCGGACCTCCTGCGGCAGTGTGCCCGGCGGCTCTCCCGCCCTCTCAGGGATCGCGGTCCGACAGGACAAGAGGGTGGCCAGAAATGCCAGGAGGACGCCCGCCCGGAGGTGACTCGGGAGCGCGTGTCGGGGGATGCCGTTTCTCGCCATGGGTAGCGCTTGCTGAGTGAGCCATCGGAAGGGACACCGTGAATGGGCTGGAAAGTGGGGAGCACGACGGCCCGGTGTCCAGCTTCGTGGACCGGCTCGCCGCGACAAACCCCTACAGCGACCTGGTACGCGGCGAGGACCCACCCTAGAACTGCACACCCAAAAAACGGCCCTCCAAGCCGAAGCCCAGAAAGCCGCTACCTACCTACTCTTCATCCCACTGGGGCGGGTGGATTTGAACCACCAACCTCCTGGTTAACAGCCAGGCGCTCTGCCAATTGAGCTACACCCCATCGTTTTTCTCACACAGCCGCGTTCGGCTACACCCATGTGGTGTGCAATGTTCGGCTCAATGAACCGCCGCCCATGATCACTTGCACCATACCATCAGGATTGGACCGCTGGCAGGCTTTTTCGAGCAAGCGCTCTTGGAGCGAACCCGGGTCGGGGTCGACCGTCGCCCGTGAAATCTCGTATCCCGGTGGCGTATATTGCATGAGACGGTCTAGCGAGAGTCGGCCATGGAGAGGGTTCGAACATTGGACAAGACACACCAGCCGGGGCGAGATCGATACCGGGCATCAGGCGTATGGTGCGCGGCATGGATCCTGACTTTGCTCGCCCTCCTCCCAGGTCGGATCACCGCTCAGGCCGTCTTGGGCAAACTGTTGGACAACGAGTCCGGACAACCCGTGGCCACCGCCCAGGTCGTACTCGCGGATTCCTCCGGGAACGTGGTAGGCCGGGCCCTGTCCGACAGCGCGGGTCGATTCTTCATCGCGGTCGAACTCGGGACCTACTCGCTGGTGGTCAACCGGCTCAGCTACAAGCCCGAGCACGTCACCGACATCGAGATCACGAACACGTCCGTCATGGCCATCCAGATTCGGCTGTCCCCTGATGCGGTCCAAATCCCGGGACTGCTGGTTCAGGGGGAGCGTCGCGTGCGTTCCCTCGGGGCCAACGGGTTCTATGACCGGAAGCAGCGGGGGTTCGGCCATTTCATCGAGGTTGCGGAGCTCCGCAGGCTTCAGGCGGTCAGACCCTCAGAGCTTGTGCGGAGACTGCCCGGCGTCGTAACCCGGAATGGTGAGGTGCGCTCGACACGCGGTGCGTTTCGTGCCGACGGACCGGAGAATTGCCTGCTCCAGATCGTGGTCGATGGGGTCTACCGGGGCGCCAACCTGGATGACGTGCTGACCGTGGAGGAGATCGAGGCGATCGAGGTTTACACGGGGTCCAGCAACGTCCCGCCTCGGTGGCAGGGCCTGGCCGGGCTCGGCTACCTCAACATCAGCGGTGGGACCACCCCTACCTGTGGGGTCGTTCTGGTCTGGACCAAGCGCTGATCTTCTTCAGGGCCACCTGTACACCATCGAACTGATGTTCATGCCCGCGCCGACCGCGGTAAGAACAACCAGATCTCCGCTCTCCAAGGTCTGGCCGTCGAGGCCGCCTTCCAGGATCAAGTCGAGCAGCGTAGGAAGCGTCGCCACGGAGCTGTTCCCAAGACAGGAGATCGTCATGGGCATGATGCCGGCAGGCACATCGCCATCTCCTTCCAGCGAGAAAAGACGCTTGAGGATCGCACCGTTCATCTTAGCGTTAGCCTGATGCATGAGAATCTTGTCCACCTCACCGAGCCCCACACCCGCCTTGTCGAGATTCTCGCGTACGAGTTCCGGGACCTTGGTCACAGCGTACTCGTAGAGCTTGCGACCATGCATCTTGAGAAAAAGAGCATCGCCGTTGAAATCGGGATTGAACGATCTTCCCATCCACATCAGTGAAGCGTGCTCGAGGGTGTCGGATCTGGTAGCGTGCGCCAGGACACCCACCGGTTCCTCGCTGGATCGCGCTTCCAGAATCACGCAACCCGCCCCGTCGGAGTAGAGCATGCTGTCGCGATCGTGAGGATCAGACACGCGGGACAGCGTCTCGGCCCCGATCACCAAGGCCCGCTTCGCGTCGCCGGACCTGATGTAGTAGTCCGCCTGGATCACACCCAGCAGCCAGCCGGCACATCCGAACGGAAGGTCGTAGGCAACGCAACTCGGGTTGTGTATCTCCAGATTCTGCTTGACCCTGGCGGCGAGGCTCGGCACGAAGTCCGACCTTCGATTGTCTGCCCGCAGGTCACCGAAATTGTGCGCAAAAATGATGTAGTCGAGTGACTCCCTGTCCATTCCCGAGTTGGCCAAGGCCTTCTGCGCCGCGTGGGTAGCCATGTCCGACGTGACTAGATCATCGTCCACATGGCGTCTCTCGACGATGTCGGTGATGGCCTCGAATTTCTTCACAATCGTACCGATTCTCGAAGGATCGTATGGCTTGCCATACTCCTCGAAAAACTCGGACTGCAAGAAATCCGCGTTGCTGACCCTCCGCGAGGGGATATAACTCCCCGCGGCGAGAATCACTGTGTAGATGTCCTCGCTCATAGAACCTCTCGGCGTTTTGCCCGTCAAGGCCGGTGGGAACGTACTGGAGTCGCCATACCGCGGTCAAAAGCCGGCGCCCTGGTCGCGCGTTGCACGACCGTCGCGGAGTCTAGGGGATACGCGGCGCCGAAGGAGCATCCGCGTCGAGCGGAGGCGACACTCCAACCCCTCCCCAGCATCTCCCATCCATTGCCCCACCCCTCGCAACCAGTGACCTTCCGGGCCAGACCAGACAAGGTGCTAGTCCCGGAGACCCTATGAACCGGATCAAGGGAAGGACCGCGCTCATCACCGGTGCGACGGCCGGAATCGGAAAAGCGTGCGCGCAGGCGTTCGCGGCGATGGAGGTGAATCTGATCCTGCTCGCGCGTCGTGAGGAGCGTCTCGACGCCCTGAAGCGGGAATTGGAACGAGCCCACGGCATCTTTGTGTTGACGAAGGTGTTCGATGTCCGCTCGTTCGCAGCCGCTCTGGAGCTGGCCGCCGAGCTCGAAGCGGACGGGAGGGTGCCCGACATCTTGCTCAACAACGCCGGCAAGGCACTCGGCATGAGCAAACTGCACGAGGGGGACGTGGAGGACTGGGAGGAAATGATCGACACGAACATCAAAGGTCTCCTCTACATGACGCGCGCGATCCTGCCCATGATGGTTGCTCGCAACTCCGGGCACGTGATCAACATCGGCAGTATTGCCGGTCACCAGGTATACCCGTCTGGGAATGTCTACAACGCCACCAAGTTCGCCGTGCGAGCCCTAACCGAAGGGATGAACGTCGATTTGGCCGGTACCAAAGTAAGAATCTCCAGCGTCGATCCCGGATTGGTCGAGACCGAGTTCTCGGAGGTCCGCTTCCGCGGAGACACCGAGCGGGCGGCCACCGTTTACGAGGGCTACACACCCCTGAGAGGCGAGGATGTGGCCGAGGCCGTGGTATTCGTGGCGAACCGGCCCGAGCACGTGGACATCCTGGACCTCGTGATCCTGCCGACCGATCAGCGCAGCGCCCACGTCCTGCACAAGGCATAGCAAGCCTAGTGCCTCACAGGTCCTCCGAGGGACTGATCGTCTTCGCCCTCTGGCTCTTGGTCTTCAGCGCCAGCAGTCAGATCATGATCATGTCACCGATCCTCCCCCAGATCGGCGAAGAGCTCAACATCACCGACGCCGTTCTGGGCACGCTCGTCTCGGCCTACGCTCTCATGGTAGGCGTCTTCGCCATCATCGCGGGCCCGGTGTCTGACAAGATCGGGAGGCGCCGGATCCTGCTCTTTGGAACCGCCGCCATGGCGGTGGCCCTCTCTCTCCACCACTTCATCTCCGGGTATCTGTCGTTCCTGGTCTTGCGTGTGCTGGCGGGGATGGCCGGCGGAATCCTGAGCGGAGCCGCAGTCTCGTATGTGGGTGATTACTTCCCGTACGGGCGCCGTGGGTGGGCGACCGGCTGGGTCATGAGTGGTACGGCCTTCGGCCAGATCGCGGGCATCCCGATCGGCATTCTGCTCGCGGGCACGTTCGGATTCAGGGCGCCGTTCTACCTGTTCGCCGTGACCATGGCGCTTACCTACATCTTGATCTGGGCGAAGGTGCCCCAGCCCGACGTGAAACGGACGGAGGGCCGCCTGACGTTCAAGCGCGCCGTGGCCGGCTATGCGGATATGCTGCGCCAAAAGGAGATTGCGGCGGCAGTCCTCGCGTTCTTCATGATGTTCCTGGGAGTATCGTTCTACGTGGTGTACTTCCCGACCTGGCTGGAACGCAGCCTGGGAGCCACGTCCGGAGGAATCGCCATTCTGTTCATGGTGGGTGGTATCGCGAACGTGATCGCTGGCCCGCAAGCCGGAAAGCTCTCGGACCGGATCGGGCGCAAGAAGATCGTGATCCTCTCCTGCGTCGGGCTTTCCATCACGATGCTGCTCACCACCGTGCTCGTCCAGGAGTTCTGGATGGCGTACCCGCTGTTCTTCGCCGTGATGATCCTGGTAGCGATGCGAATCAGCCCCTTCTCAGCGCTTCTCACAGCGCTGGTGGGCGACGAGCGTAGGGGGTCCCTCCTCAGCCTGACGGTTGCGCTGGGACAGATCGGCTTCGCCTTCGGCGGCGCCGTGGCCGGGCCGCTCTTCGCCCAGTACGGCTATCGGAGCAACACGATCATCGCGGCCGTCTCGGTGCTCGGGATGGGCATCATCGTGTGGCTGATGGTGCCCGAGCCGGAGCTACATCCGGCGATGGCGGCCGCGGATTGACTTCGACCGCTCGACCGCTGGCCGATGCTGTTGGAGCAAATGCGAACGGGAGGTCCGAGGGAGCGACGTCCGCGCGTGCGCGACCATGGCTCCCATCATACAATTAGATCATCTACAAGCCCCACCGACATGTGCCGACCGAGGAGCGTTGCTTCGACGTGACCGCATCACACCAAAGACTCAGGGTCCTGCTGGTTGAAGACACGATGGACGATGCTCTCCTCGTCAAGACGGCTCTGTTGCAAGCCGGAAACTTCGAGATCGTGCTTGCGCAGGACGGTGATCAGGCGATCGAGGCCCTGGCGAAGGGTGAATGGGCGCTGGCCCTGGTCGATCTGAACCTCCCGGGCCAGGACGGTATCGAAGTCATCAAGGAGGCGGCGAGACTGCACCCGGACCTGCCTGTGATTGCGATCACCACCTACACGGGTCAGGTCTATCACGACCAGGCGTTTCGGGTGGGCGCCAAGTACGTGCTCAGTAAGCCGCTCGATAAGGACGAGTTGCTCTCGAGGGTGTCGGAGTTCATCGAGCTGGGGGGGACACGGGAGCCCACCCGTCCGGGGTCCGTGATCGCGGTCGGCGCCCGACCCGGCGACATCGAGATCGGCTGCGCGGGAAGCCTGATCCACCACGTGGAGTCAGGTCAGGACGTCACGATCCTTGTGATCGCGGGGGGCTCGCTGGACGGGAGCGACTGTCTCAGCACAGCCGCCCAGAAGGCCGCGGACCAACTTGGCGGCAGGCTCATGTTCGGTGACGTCGTGGAGCCGGGGGGCATGAACATCCGAGGAGCTGCCAAGGTCCTCCTCGGGCTGATTGAAGAGATGAAGCCGTCGGTCATCTACATGCCCTCCGAAAATGACCGCGAGCAGAACCGCATCAACACGTTCCGCGTCTGCACGACCGCCGGAAGCGACGTCGACCAGCTCCTGGCATACGAGGGGCCCACCTCGAGCATGGAGTACAAGCCAACCATGCTCCGGCCGGTGAGCTCCTACCTGAAAGCCAAGATGGATGCGGTCTCCGCCTACGAGAACTGTAACCTCAAGAACGTAAGCCGGGACTACGTGATGGCCGCGGCGCGCTACTGGTCGCGCTTCGACGACGAGCCGCTCGTCGAGCCCCTGGAGGATGTGAGGGCCCGCGGAGTATGACTGGCGGATCCCGGCGACCGGCCGCCGCCGCTGTGGTAACGGCCATGCTGGGACTCGGAAGCGTGCCGGCGCCCCCGGCGGCCGTTCCGGGCATCGACGTGCTCGGCTACGACGTGGAACTCTCGCTCGAACGCTCGGGGGCATTCTTCCAGGGACGCGTCTCGATTCGGCTCGCCCTTCAAGACCCCCGGCCCTCGGAGCTGCCGCTGGATCTGTCCGGCCTCGAGGTCGAGTGGGTGCGCATCGACGGGGCCGACACGCCGTTTCGGCGAGACCGAGGCACCCTGGGGATCGCCATTCCGCCGAGCGCCGAGGTGGGTGACGAGCTCGTCGTCGAGGTTCTTTACGGCGGCTCGCCCGTCGACGGGCTGATCCTACGGAACAACGTCCACGGTGTCCGCTCCGCGTTCGTGGACAACTGGCCCGATCGCGCCCGCTTCTGGCTGCCGTCCATCGATCACCCGTCCGACAAGGCCACCGTCCGCTTCACCGTGCACGCCCCCTCCGCCTGGAGCGTCGTGGCCAACGGCCGCATGGTCGGCGAACCGAGCCCGACGGACTCCGATGCGCTGGGCGGCGCGGGAGACCGCCGCACGTGGAGATGGGAAAGCAGCGTGCCGGTCTCCACGTACAACATGGTGGTCGGCGCGAGCGAATTCGTCATACGCAGCGTGGGTACCGCAGCCTGTGGCCGGGCCCCAGCGACCATGCGCGACGACGGGTGCATCGACGTGTCCTTCTGGGTCTACCCGGCCGACACCACGTTCGCCGCGGAGCTCTTCGCCCGAGCACCACAGATGGTCGATTTCTTCGCCGACCTGATAGGCCCCTTCCCGTTCGCGAAGCTGGCCAACGTCCAATCGGCCACGCGCTTTGGCGGCATGGAGAATGCCTCGGCCATCTTCTACTCGGAAGAGGCGATCGCTCGGGGCACCATGGCCGAAGGAACGGTCTCGCACGAGATCGCCCACCAGTGGTTCGGGGATTCGGTGACCGAGGCCGAGTGGTCGCATCTTTGGCTCTCCGAGGGTTTCGCGACCTATTTCGGCGCGCTCTTCTTCGAAGAGGCCGACGGTACGGACGACTTCCGCAGGCGCATGGAGGAGAGCCGCCGCACCTACGTCTCTTCGGACGATGTCAGCCAGCCGATCGTACGGCCCGAACGTAACCTCATGGACCTGCTCAACCGCAACAACTACCAGAAGGGCGCGTGGGTCCTGCACATGCTTCGGGGAGTACTCGGGGACGAGGACTTCTTCACGGGAATCCGCGAATATTACGGTCGCCATGCGGGGGACGTGATCCTGACCGCCGACTTCCAGCGGGCCATGGAGGAGGTCTCTGGTCAGGATCTGGAATGGTTCTTCAGGCAATGGGTGCACGAGCCTGGGTATCCGCGCCTCGCGATCTCGACCGAGTGGCTCGCGGGAAGTCGCGAGCTCGAAATCCGGATTCGCCAGGAACAGCGCAAGTCGTGGCCGACGTTCCGCTTCACGGTCGATGTGGAATTCGACCTGCCCGGCCGTTCGGTGAGAAGGTCGATAGAGGTTCGCGGCAGAGAACAGGCCGTGCGCATCTCATTGCCTCGAGCCCCGACGGGCGTCACCTTCGATCCCGACGGGTGGATCCTCAAGGAGATCATCGGCAACCGCTGATGGCTCGATGCGGGCCACCCATGGCCCGGGCCGCCGCGAGTTGGTTACAATACTTCCAATCCCACAGCCACCTGAACGCGCCCAATGGAGGTCTGTTTGGCTGCTTCCCCGAGATTGGAATTCGAGAAGGACATCCTCGAGATCCAAGGCCAGATCCAGAAGTTGGTGGAGATGGCCGAAGAGAGTGGTTTCGACGTGACTGAACAACTCGAGGACCTGAGGACCAAACTCGAGACGCTGAAGGAAGACACTTACAAGAACCTGACTCCGATCGAGCAGGTGCAGGTGGCGCGGCATCCGCGGCGACCCTACACCCTCGACCATATCGAGCGTGTCTTCACGGATTGGATCGAGCTTCACGGCGACCGGGCCTTCCGCGACGACGAAGCCATCGTCGCCGGCTGGGCACGCCTCGACGGTCAGTCGGTCATGGTCGTGGGCCATCAAAAGGGCCGCGACATCAAGGAGAACCTGCGCCGCAATTTCGGAATGGCCCATCCCGAGGGCTACCGGAAGGCCCTCCGCTTCATGCGCCAAGCGGAGAAGTTCGGGCGGCCCGTGATCACGTTCATTGACACGCCGGGTGCCTATCCGGGCATCGGATCCGAGGAGCGCGGCATCAGCGAGGCAATCGCGTTCAATCTCCGCGAGATGACGCATTTGCGAGTGCCGCTCATCTCGGTGGTCATTGGTGAGGGTGGCTCCGGAGGGGCGCTCGGCATAGGTGTGACCGACCGCATCCTCATGCTGGAGCACTCGATCTACTCGGTGATTTCCCCGGAGGGATGTGCCGCGATTCTTTGGCGCTCGGCAGAGCATCGGGAGAAGGCGGCCACCGCGCTGCGCCTCACCTCGAAGGATCTGCTGAGCCTCGGGATTGCGGACGAGATCATCCAGGAGCCACCGGGCGGTGCGCATTCGGATTGGGACGGGACCGCGTCCAGTATCCAGGAGGCCCTGGTCAGGCACCTGAAGGAGTTGTGCAAGCTTTCGACAGGCAAGCTCCTGAAGGCCCGCTGGAATAAGTACGACGCGATCGGCGAATGGTCGGACACCGAGGCCGAGGGGAGCTAGAAGCCTGATGGCCGACTTCGCCGAGGTACGCTTCAAGGGCACCCGAAAGGCGTACTATTCGTTCGATCGCCTCGAACTTCAAGCCGGCAGCCACGTGATCGTCGAGGTCGACCGGGGTGAAGATCTCGGTGAGGTCATGGCCCTCGGGTCCATCGCCGAACGCCGCTGCAACTCATCGGGCGGTTGTGCGACCCCTCTGCCCGAGAATCGCGTCCTTCGGCTGGCCCTCGACGAGGAGACCGCACGGCTGAAAACGCTGCGGGTGGATGAAGACGAGGTTCGTGCCAAGACCCGCAAGCTCGTTACCAAGCACCAGCTCAAGATGAAGGTCACCGAGGCCGAGTGGCAGTTCGATCGCAATAAGCTGATCATCTACTTCACCGCAGAGCGCCGCGTGGACTTTCGCGCGCTCGTCCGTGACCTGGCTCGCACGTTCCGGACCAGGATCGAACTCAAACAGATCGGTGTGCGTGACGAGGCCGCGCTGCTCGGTGGGGTCGGACGGTGCGGGCGTGAACTATGCTGCTCGACCTGGCTTCCAGAGCTCCGGCCCGTCAGCCTTCAGCTCGCGAAAGACCAGCGCCTGTCACTGAACCCGGCGCAGATCTCTGGATGCTGCGGCCGTCTCATGTGCTGCTTGATGTACGAGCACAAGACGTACGTCGAGGCACGCCGGCGGTTCCCCAAGGAAGGAAAGACGATTCGTACGACGCGGGGCGAGGAGCTCGTGGTCGCCGTTGACATTTGGCGGGAGACAGTATTGCTGAAGGACGTGGATGGGGAGCGCCGGACGGTGGCGCTCGAGGAACTCCGCAAGGATGTCGCGACCAAGGGTACGCAGCCTCCCGCCAAGGACGCGGACGCAGAGTGACCTCTCGGAAATTCCTCACCACTCCGATCTACTACGCGACTGGGGATCCCCACATCGGGCACGCGTACACGACGATCCTGGGGGACGTGCTGGCTCGCTACTACCGCCAGACCGGAGCGGACGTGCTGTTCCTCACGGGAATGGACGAGCACGGCCAAAAGGTGCAGGAGGCGGCGGCCGAACAAGGCGTCGAGCCCAAGGCGTTCGTCGACCGGTTAGCCGCGACCTTCGAGGCCGCGTGGCATCAACTGAACATCTCGCACGACCGTTTCATTCGTACGACCGAGCCCGAGCATGTCGCCGTGGTCACGGCCTTCCTCGAACGCCTGTGGGACAAAGGGCTGATCTACGACGCGATGTATGTGGGATGGTACTGCACCCCCGACGAGCGCTATTGGACCGAGAAGGACGTGGGTGAGGAACGTCTTTGTCCGGACTGCCAGCGGCCGGTCAGTCACGTCGAGGAGCGGAACTACTTCTTCCGCATGAGCAGTTTCCAGGAACGCCTGATCAAGCACATCGAGGACAATCCAAAGTGGATCGTTCCCGAAACCAGACGGAACGAGATCCTTGGCTTCCTACAGAAGCCCCTTCAAGACCTGTCCATCTCCCGACCCAAATCACGCGTCCGCTGGGGTATCCCCATGCCGTTCGACCCGGAGCACGTATGCTACGTGTGGGTGGACGCGCTCACCAACTACGTCACGGGGTCGGGCGTCATCGACCCCGGGCAGGAGCCCGACGACCGCGGGTTCGGCTCGGACACCAGCCACTCGCGTTGGCCGGCCGACCTTCACCTCGTGGGCAAAGACATCATCACCACGCACTGTGTGTACTGGCCGACGATTTTGATGGGCGTGGACCTGCCCTTGCCGCGGCAGGTGCTGGCGCACGGATGGTGGGTCGCTGGAGAGACCAAGATGTCCAAATCCCTGGGCAACGTGGTGGATCCGCTCGCGCTGCGAGAAGATTTCGGCACCGATGCCGTTCGCTGGTATTTGCTACGAGATATGCCCACCGGCTCCGACGCGTCCTACACGCCGGAGCGTTTCCTCCAGCGCTACGACGAACTCGCCAACGTATTGGGCAACCTGGCGAGCCGCGTGATCTCCATGATCGACAAGTACAGGGAAAGCATGATTCCCGACGCGCCGGGAAAAGGCATGGATGGCGAGATCGAGCGCACACTCGAAGCGTTCTACGAGCACATGGACGCCTATCGCGTGCACGACGCCTTGGCGGCGGCCATGGATCTGGCACGTGCCGCGAACGGGTATGTCGAGGACCGCGAACCCTGGGCACAAGCCAAGGATCCCGAGAGGGCGGACGACCTGGACGAGACACTGGCAACGTTGGCGCGGGTGCTCACTGTCCTCACCGCACTCTTCGAGCCCGTAACGCCGGAGAAGATGGAGGACCTGGCGGGCCGACTAGGCCTGGCTAGGCCTCCCACACTGGTCGAGGCCACAACGATACCGCTGTCCGGCAACGCGGTAACCAAGGGCGAACCACTGTTTCCCAGGACGGAGCTTCTCGCCAAGGGCGAAGTTCCTTGACACTGGAAAGAAACGCCACGTAATTTTTCATTGCACACGAGAACAAGACAATTGCGAAGCGCCCCCCCATAGTGTACCCTCCCGGCGAGCGCGGGGCGGGGTTTTCGATAATGGGCCGAGACAGGCAAAGGGCATGAGCCAACAGCGTTGGACCTTTCTTTTCATCAAGGACGAAGCAAGCCCCGTTCGGCAATTCAGTGTGTCCGCACGCGCCGGACACTACCTGGCGTGCCTCATCGGTGGTGGTTTCCTCCTCCTCACCAGCTTCGTCATGATCGGGGCGACCGATGGCTGGTCTCGCTTGGACATACTGCGTTTGACCGCCGAAAACGAGGCGCTCATCGCTGAAGTCACGGGGATTCAGACCCGCGTACACGATCTCGAGGGCACGCTCGATCTGATTTCGGACAGAGACGCGCGGTACCGCGTGCTTGCCGGACTGGAGTCCCTCGACTGGGAGATCCTGCAGGTAGGCGTGGGCGGCCCGGGCCTTGCGACGCTCGAATCCGGGCCGCTTTGGGAGACGAACCCCGAGGCCGGAAAAGCCACGTTCGCCGCGTCCTACGATCTATTGGCACTCGAGCGGCGGGCGCTCTTGCTGTCCGAGAGTCTGGCCGAGGCCACGGACAGCCTGGAGGCGCACCGTGACGTGCTGCTTTCGACGCCATCGATCCTGCCGGCTGCCGGGAGGCTCAGCAGCAGCTTCAGCAAGGCTCGGTACCACCCGATCCACCACAAGGAGCTCCCGCACGAGGGCATCGACCTCTCTGCCCCGCAGGGAACGGCCATCCTTGCCGCCGCCAACGGCAGGGTGACCTACTCCGGCTGGCGGGCGGGCTACGGGTACACCGTCGAGATCGAGCATGGATTCGGCTACATGACCCGCTACGCCCACGCATCCAAGATCCTGGTGCAAAAGGGCCAGAGCGTCGAGCGTGGTCAGACCATCGCCGAGGTCGGCCGGACGGGAATCGCCACGGCGACGCACGTGCACTACGAGGTCTGGGTGGCCGGACAGCCGCAGAATCCGTTGAACTATATCATCAGCGGTGCGATCCCGTAGCCGGTGTAAGGCAAAGCTCATCTGCGGAGGGGCGCCCCGTCGGCGCCCTTTTCCTCGACGGGTCCGGCCGATATGGGCCGTAGTGTGTCATCTTGTTAGAAGAGAGGTCCAATAGTACCTTCGGGCCACTTTTTTGGGGACTGAAACACGGAGTATAAAAACGATGCGGTCGAAAACTCTGCTCAGCACTCTAGGAAGCGCCATCCTATTGTCGGCATGCGGTGGCGCACAGGCCGTGATCACGGCCGAGTTGGAGGTGGAGGACCCAGGCCAGGGAATGGTGTCGCGTGCGATCGCCGACCTGGAAGTCCGGCTCTTCCCGTTCGACCGCGATGCTTTGTTCGATTCACTGAGTCGGGCCGCGTCCGTACCCGAGCCGGCTATCCCGGACTCCGTGCTGGAGGCGCAGGCGCAGGTGCAAGCGGCTCAAGCACAGTGGAGAACCCTCGAGGCGCGCTGGAATACGCTCAGGGATACGCTGCAAACCATCACCGACGCGATGGAGGGCCTCAGCCGAGGCCAGGCGCGCTACAGGATGCTGTTCAACGATTTCGAGGATATGGAGAGCGAGTACAACCAGGTCGAACGCCAGAGAGATCAGGCGTTCCGTGCATTCACGTCACTTCAGGAACAGTCGATCACAGCCGCTGATGCGATCCGGATCCGCCGGGAGACCTGGGCCGACGAAGCGTTCGCGGATATCGGTGCCGCGATCGACGCCAAACTAGAGGCATCCGGATCGGAGATCATGTACGACACCACGGACGCCGGCGGAATTGTGCAGTTCGAGGTCTCGCCCGGTGAGTGGTGGGTTTCCGCTCGCTACGAGCTTCCGTTCACCGAGTTATACTGGAACGAGCGCATCGACCTGTCTCGTGGCGAGCCCTTTCCGCTAACGCTGAACCGCGGGAACGCGGAGGAGCGTCCGAAGCTCTAGAGCTCCGCACGGCTGCCCCTCCAAGATGGGAATCAGTGATGCCGACGACGCAGTTGCAGGGCTCCGCTAACCCCTCCTTCGAGGTGGATGAAAACGGGATCGGCTGGATCACCTTCGACGACCCGAACCGCAAGCTCAACATCCTGGATGAGCCCGTCATGCGCCGCCTGGCCGACGCGCTCGATTCGGCCGCCTCGCGGGCAGCGGACGGTTCCATGACCGCACTCATCGTGCGGAGCGGCAAAGGCCGCGGCTTCGTGGCCGGCGCCGACATCACCGCCATCGAGGCCGTGGAGGATCCCGCCGAGGGCGAACAAGCCTCGAGACTGGGGCAGGAGATCTTCGGCAAGCTCGAAGCACTCTCGGTGCCAACCATCGCGGCCATCCACGGCCTGTGCCTGGGGGGCGGCACGGAACTCGCTCTCTCGTGCGACTTTCGGCTCGCCTCTGACTCGCCCACGACCGCCATCGGCCTGCCTGAGGTCATGCTCGGCATCCTCCCGGCATGGGGTGGGACGACCCGGCTCCCGCGTCTCGTGGGACTTCAGGCCGCCCTGGACCTGTTGTTGTCCGGCGGGCGGGCCCGGGCCGGCAAGGCCAAGCGAATCGGGTTGGTCGATGAGATCTTTCCCCAGGAGCTCTTCGACGAGAAAGCAAAAGCCTTCGCCTCGGACCGGGCGGATGGCAAGCCACCCCGGGCACGACCACGTGGCAAGCTGGTGACCCGCCTCCTGGACGGGACGCCTCCTGGGCGGGCCGTCGTCCTCAGGATGGCACGAAAGCAGGTCATGAAGCGCACCGGAGGCCACTATCCGGCCCCGCTGAAGATCCTCGACGTCGTGAAGAGGGGGGGGCAGGTGCCGCAGGCCGTCGCCCTCGGCCTCGAGGCCGCTGCGGCCGGGGAGCTCATCGTATCGTCGGTCAGCAAGAACCTGATCCACATCTTCAACCTCAACGAAGCCGCCAAGAAGGGCCTGGGCCCCTTGGACGGCGCGGCCACCTCCGTGGCTCGTCTGGGAGTCTTGGGAGCAGGTGTGATGGGTGGCGGCATCGCCCAGTTGGCCGCATACAAGGGCATCGTGGTGCGCATGAAGGACATCCGCCACGAAGCCGTCTCAGGCGGCCTGCGGCACGCGAGGGACCTTTTCGAAAAAGCGGTCCAACGCCGCCGTCTGCGTCGACGCGAAGCCGATCAGCACATGGAGTTGATTAGCGGCGGCCTCGACTACCAGAGCCTCTCGGGGTGCGACCTGATCGTAGAGGCCGTTGTCGAGCGCATGGATGTGAAGCGTATCGTCCTGAGGGAGACGGAGGACGCCGTACGCGCGGATTGCATCATCGCGTCCAATACCTCCTCCCTTTCGATCGACGAGATGTCCGAGGGTCTCGAGAGGCCGGAAAACCTCGCCGGCATGCACTTCTTCAATCCCGTGCACAAGATGCCGTTGGTCGAGGTGGTCCGGGGATCACGGAGCAGCGACCGCGCTGTAGCGACCATCTATGCGCTCGCCCTCGAGCTCGGCAAGGTGCCTGTGGTAACGGCCGACGGTCCCGGTTTCCTGGTGAACCGCGTGCTTGGCCCCTACCTGAACGAGGCGGGACACCTCTTGGCGGACGGAGCGTCCATCGAGGACGTGGACCGCGCCGCGGTAGAGTTCGGCATGCCCATGGGTCCGCTTCGTCTCGTCGACGAGGTCGGTATCGACGTGACCAGCCACGCCGGCGAGTCACTCCACAAGGCCCTGGGGGACCGCCTCGATCCGTCGGCTCCGCTCGTCGCTCTCGCGAATTCCGGCCGGTTGGGCAAGAAAGGCGGTGCCGGCTTTTACCGGTACGAGAACGGCAAAGAGGCGGGCGTCGACGAGTCCGTCTACGCTGCGCTGAAGTCGGCCGTGCCGTCCGAACGCCGCACCCTGGATCAAAAGGAGATCCGCGGACGGCTCGTGTTGGCCATGATCAATGAGGCCGCACGGGCTCTCGACGAGGGCGTCGTCGCCAGAGCGGCCGATGTGGATCTGGCGATGATCATGGGCACGGGGTTCCCGCCCTTTCGCGGCGGCCTGATGCGCTTCGCCGACACGATCCACCTGAAGACGCTTCTCAGCCGACTGCACGAAATGGAGGATGTGCACGGCGAGCGGTTCACACCCGCTCCGCTGATCGAGCGACTTGCCGCTGAGGACCGCAGCTTCTACGAAGCGTTCGGTGACTAGTGCTGTCGCAGGGGTGGTGCCGTGCGCCGGCGAATCCTCCAGGATGGGCGCACCCAAGGCCCTTTTGCGCGCCGGCGGCTCGACATTTCTGGACCAGGTCACGGGTGCTTTACAGGAGGGCGGATGTGCGCCCATCATCGTGGTGGTTGCCGACCTTCACGGACCCGTGGCTGAGCGCGCCCGCGCTGCCGGCGCTCGCGTGGAAGTCAACAGCCACCCCGCGGACGGGCCGATCGCGTCGTTACGCGTTGCTCTGCGCGCCCTCGATGATGATGTGGAAGCCTGCGCGTTCCTCCCGGTAGATCACCCGCTCGTGCAGGGTGCGACAGTGGCCCGGCTCATTGCGTCGCTCGAAGCGTCGCATGCCCCGATCGTGGTGCCATCCTACGGGGGCGAGAGAGGGCATCCGGTGCTCTTCCGCCGTTCCGTATTCCCTGAGTTGTTGGAGGATGACCTGGCCGAGGGCGCACGCACGGTCGTGCACCGGCACCTGCCCGACCTCCTCGAGGTCGGCGTACCCGACCCTGGGGTGCTGACGGACATCGACACACCGGAAGAGTACCGGCGCCATTTCGATGAGGTCACCCACGCGCTCGACAGTTCGTGACCGCGACTTATCTGGACGCGCCGGCGGCCACCGAGCTCATCCTGTCGGCAGTGGAGACCGGTGAGGCGGTGGTGGTGCTGGTCCTGATGCCGCCCTCGGCCGAGGCGGGGGGTCGGATCGTGATCCGCCGCGCACCGGACGGCACCCTGGCCCGGGTGGGAGGATCGGGGGATGACATCCTGGATGCGGCCTTGCAGGACCTGGCCCGGAACGCGATGGAAGGGGCCGAAGACGCCCAGGAGGGTCTCCACTCTCTAGGGGCTGACGATGGCCCCGAGGTACGGTTCTTTCTGGAAGTACACCGGCCCCAACCGGAGCTTCTGATCGTCGGGGCGGGCCATATCGCGCAGCCTCTCTGCTCGGTCGGGGCGCTCATGGGGTTTCGCGTCCGAGTGCTCGACGACCGACCCGAGTTCGCTACCCGCGAGCGATTTCCCGAGGCCGAAGAGGTGGTCCGGATCGACATGGCCGACCCTTTCGGCCAGGTGCCGCTGACTCCCGAGACCCACGTCGTCCTGGTCACCCGTGGGCACAAGTACGATTACGCCTGCCTCCGGCAACTGCTTTCGCGCGACGACGACATCCAATACATAGGCATGATCGGGAGCCGAAGACGCGTCCGTGCGGCGTTCACGGAGTTGGTCGAGGAGGGGTTCGACCGCGAGCGAATCGCCAAGATTCGGGCGCCGGTGGGCCTGGATCTAAGGGCAGAGACGCCAGCGGAGATCGCGGTCGCCGTAGCGGCCGAGATCGTCCTCCTGTGGCGAGGGGGGTCGGCTCAGCCACTGGCCGATCAGGAGCGCATCCTGCCGCGTTTCTTCGAGGCAGTCGAAGGAGTGAAAACCCGTGATAAGGACTGAGGATGCCGCCCTCTACAGGGCGCTCGATGAGAAGGCCAAGGCCGGGCGACCCTGCGCCTTGGCGACGGTGGTGGCTACCCGCGGGTCAACGCCTCGCAAAGTAGGGGCGAAGATGCTGGTCGATCCGGAGGAGGGCCTCGTGGGCACCGTAGGAGGCGGATGTGGCGAGGGCGAGGTGCTCGAGGCCGCGGACGAGGTCCTGCGAACCGGCGTTCCCCAGATGGTGAGAATCGACCTCACCAAGGACTTCCTCTCGTGGGATCCGGCGGTGTGCGGCGGCATCATGGACGTGTTCGTCGAGACCATCATCAAGAGAGCGACGGACGAGTAGAAGGCATGTCGCAGCCCTCACCCCTCGTCCATATACACTACCTTCGGCCGCCCGGCCGCCTGGAGATCTTCACCCAACCTATCCTTCTGGACGATCCCGGCGTGAAGATCACGCTAGCCTCCTACGACGAAGTCGAGCACCCCATGACGATCGACGGACTCGTGTCACTCGAGTGCGGGTCGAAGGCCGTCTGGTTCACGTTCCCGGGCGCTTGGCATGACGTTGGGCGCTTCCACCGGGCGGACGGCACGTTCACCGGCTGTTACTCCAACATCCTCACTCCTCCCACGTTCCACGACGGCGGCATCTGGCACACCACGGATCTCTTCCTCGACATATGGATTCCCAGCGGTGGAGTCGCCACCGTCTTGGATGAGGACGAGCTTCAGGAGGCGGAGGCCAACGGTTGGGTGGATGCAGCCACGGCAAACCGCACCCTCCAGGAAGCCGCTGACCTCATTGAAAAGGCGGAGGCCGGTGTTTGGCCTCCGCCCATCGTGGAGGAGTGGACGCTGGAGAAAGCGCTCGGCGCTCTTTGAGCAGGCCGCTCAGGCCTCCTCTGCGCCGGCGTCCACCACGTGTGCCGAGCACAGGCGCGCCATATCCAAGAACACGCGCTTGAGCACGTCCGGCTCTTCCCGCAGACAGTCGATCAGACGCTCATGGCGGCCGAGCGTGTCCGTCGGGATCGAGATGTCCTCGTGGTGATACTGCCCCTCATCGACGAACAGGAGACGAACCGTGGTCTCCTGACTCAATTCTGGTCCCCCGGGTCTCCGGCCTCTTCCTTCTCGGCCATCAGCGATTCTACGACTTCCTGAATGGCGGAGAATTCGCCCCAGCGCGTTACGCGGGTGGCCATTCCACCTCCACCGCTCACGAAAATGGTCGGCGTGCCGCTGACCTGCATGAGTTGTCCGAGTTCTATGCTGGCACTCACCGCGACCGCGTGACGGTCACTGTTCAGGCAACCGTTGAACTCCTCCTCGTTCAGCCCCAGGCCCTGGGCATAGGACTCGAAGGCCGCGATGGGCGGCACGGTGTTCGGCGACCACGAGGCCTGATTGACATACAACTGGTCGTGGTACGCCCAGAAGTGCTGCCCCCCCTGGTCCAGCGCGCAACGAGCCGCTCGCGCCGCAAGGAACGCATGGGGATGCTGGGTCAGCGGAAAATCTTGGAACACGAACTTCGCGACCCCGTTGTCCACATAGGCGAGATCCACCTCCGCCTTCACGCCGGTGGCGAACTGCCGGCACGCCGGGCATTGGAAGTCAGCGAACTCGAGGATGGTGATGGGGGCGTCCGGATCCCCGCGCTCCACCCCCGCAGCCAACTCGACGAGCTCCTGGGGATTCTCATATTCGACCGGAACCGCTTCGAGGGCGGCGTCGGTGAACCGACCGCCCACCAGGGAGTACCCCACGCTCCCAATCGCGATCACCGCCACAAGGCCCAGAATCCAATAGAACGACGTCATGCTGGTGCCGCTGTCCGAGCCGGATTTCTTCTTGGTCCCTTCGTCCTTCCTGTTGCTCGCCACTTGCTACTCCCACCCGAGTGAACGTCGAGTCACCTGAAAAAAAAGAATCTGATTTGGTACACGATGGGCCCAACTTTGATTCGCCTCAAGGCATCGTGCCGCGTACCAGCTCCCTCATCACCTCATCCGTGTCCAAAAAGTCTTGGAATACCCTGTCGGCGCCTGAGACCCGCAGCGACTCCGCATCGCATCGGCCGGTGGCCACCGCCACCGTTCGAGTGCCCGCTTGCTGGCCACACGCAACGTCCCTCGGCGTATCGCCGACCACCACTATGCGCTCACGGGCGAACCTCACACCACACGCCTCTTCGGCACGGGCTATCGCCACCGGAGCCAGCAGGTTGCGATCTTCGTGGTCGGACCCAAACCCCCCGATACTCAAGCCCTCGGCGAGTCCCACGGAGGCCAGTTTGAGACGGGCGCCTTGCACGATGTTGCCGGTCACAAGCGCCACCGCCACATACGGGTGAGCGTCCAGCCGATCGAGCAACTCCGGCACCCCGGGTAACAGGTACATGGGCTCATCGATTAGCCGGGCCTCGAGCTCGGCGAGGTAGCGATCCCATAGATCCGGAAGCGAGGCATCGATCCGCTCGTCCGTCAACCCCGCCTCCACGAGCAGCTCCCGGGCGATCTGAGGATCCGTCTTGCCGGAAAAATCGAACCCCTTGATGGCACCGTGGGTCTCGTACACTGCCAGCATCGCAGTCTCGAAGGCCCCTTTGGCGGGCCCCCCACTCACGAGCGTTCCGTCGACGTCCAGGAGTACGAGAGTCGTGGCCGCCTCAACCATGCTCCACCAGCACCGCCGGATCCACGTTACCTCCGCTGAGAACTGCCACGACCTTGCGGCCGGTCACCTCGACCCGCCCGCTCAGGATCGCGGCCACCGCCGCCGCTCCAGAGAACTCGACGAGGAGCTTGCGCTCCGTGGCGAGCAGCAGGGCGGCTTCCACGATCACATCGTCCTCGACGAGCAACACATCGTCGGCAAGGTCGCGAATGTGCCGGTACGTATGGTCCCCGGTTTTCACGGGAAGCAGGCCATCGGCGATCGAATCGATGCTCGATAGCTCCACAGGCTCTCCAGCATCGAGCGCCGCCCTCATCGAAGCGGCTCCGGACGGCTCGACTCCGAAGATCCTGGCATGGGGGCGGAGTCGGCGCACGGCCGCGCTTACTCCGCTGGCCAGCCCGCCACCACCAATGGGCACGAGGATCGTGTCTACCTCGTCCCACTCGTGAACGATCTCCAAACCCACGGTTCCCTGGCCGGCGATAATGTGGTGGTGGTCGAAGGGCGGCACCATGGCCAAACCCCGCTCATCGGCAATGGCCTCCGCCCGGGCGCGCCGCTCCACAGACGTCGTGCCTTCGAGTACGACCTCGGCCCCGAGCCGCTCAGCTCCCTCACGCTTGACCGCCGGCGCGTTGACCGGCATGACCACGACTGCGTGGGTACCGAGAAGCTGAGCCACCAAGGCGACCGCTTGGGCGTGATTGCCGGACGAGTAGGTGATCAACCCGCCCTTCAGTTCTTCGGCCGGAATGCGGGAGGCGAAATTGTACGCCCCTCGAGCCTTGAAGGACCCCGAGCGCTGGAGGTTCTCACACTTGAGGCGAACCTCACCCCCCAACCGCTCGGACAGCTCCGGCCACGCCACCAGCGGCGTGCGTACAACCACGCCCTCCAACCGCGCTGCGGCTTCCCGGATTTCGTCCAGCCCGACAAGGACGCCGGGATCGGTCACTCCTCCTCGACCGCGTCGACCGTGTCCACGGCTTCCACAGTGTCCAGTTCTTCAGCGCTCTCTACGCTGTCGACATCGGCGCCGTTGTCGGGGATGATCCGAGCGACATCCATGACCCGGTCACCCTTGTCCAGATTCACGAGTCGGACTCCCTGAGTGGCTCGGCCGATAACGCGAATCTCGTCCACGCGCTGACGGTTCACGACGCCGTTACGGGTGATGATCATGAGTTGGTCCTCGGGCACCACCGACTTGATCGCCACGACCTTGCCGGTCTTTTCGCTGGTCTTGAGGTTGATGACGCCTCTGCCGCCCCGGCGCTGGAGCCGATACGCATCGACTTCCGAGCGCTTCCCCATGCCGGCCTCTGAAACGACCAGGAGCGTGGCATCCTCGCGACGGATCACAACCATGCCGACCACACGGTCATCCTCCCGCAACCGGATGCCACGCACGCCCTCAGCCGCCCGACCCATGGAGCGCGTGTCCTCTTCCTTGAACCGGATGGCCATGCCATTCCGCGTCGCGAGGATGATGTGGTTCAAGCCGTCCGTGATCTGCACATCGATGAGCTCGTCGCCCTCCCGGATGTTGATGGCGTTGAGCCCCACGGTCCGCACGTTTCCGTACGCGGACAGTGCGGTCTTCTTGATCTTCCCCGCGCGCGTGCTGAAGAGCAAAAAGCGGTCGTCACTGAACTCCCGCACGGGCACCAGCGCCGCGATCTCGCGTTCGGCCTCGATGTTCAGGAGGTTCACGATGGGCTTGCCACGCGACTGCCGTTGGGCGTCTGGAATCTGCCAAACTTTGAGCCAGTAACATTGGCCGTCACGCGTAAAGACCATGAGGTAGTCGTGAGTCGAGGCCACGAAGAGGTGCTCGACCCAGTCCTCTTCCTTGGTTCCCATGCCCTGGAGGCCCCGGCCGCCGCGGCGCTGCGCTCGGTACGTGTCGATCCCGACGCGCTTGACGTAGCCCTGGTGGGAGACCGTGATCACCACCTCCTCGTCGCGGATCAGGTCCTCCATCTCCAGCGACGAAACATCTCCGACAATCTCGGAGCGGCGCTCGTCGCCGTATTTCTCATCGATCGCGGTCAGCTCATCCGCGATGATCCCCATGCGAACATCCTTGCTGGCAAGAATTCGCTGCAGCTCGGCGATCGCATCACGGATCTGGGCCAACTCCTCTTCGAGCTTCTCCATCTCCAGGCCGGTCAAACGGGCAAGGCGCATGTCCAGAATGGCCTTGGTCTGCAGCTCGGACAGCCCGAACGCCTCTTGGAGTCCGGCGGACGCCTCCTCCGTATCCCTCGATCCCCGGATGATCTTGATGACCGCGTCGATGCTGTCGACCGCGATCTTCAGGCCCTCGAGGATGTGCTCCCGTGCCTCCGCGCGAGCGAGATCGTGAGTGGTCCGGCGGACCACCACGGTATGGCGATGGTCGATGAAGTGCAGAAGCATCTCGCGAAGCTTGAGCACCTTGGGAACGCCGTTTACCAGCGCTAGCAGGATCGTCCCGAACGTCGACTGCATCTGCGTGTGCTTGTACAGCCGGTTCAGCACGATCTCGGGCATCACATCGCGCTTGAGCTCGATGACGATGCGCATTCCGTCGCGGTCCGACTCATCCCGGAGGTCCCTGATGTCGGCCAGCTTCTTGTCGCGCACGAGTTGCGCAATCTGCTCGATCAGCCGTGCCTTATTCACCATGAACGGGATCTCCGTCACGATGATCCGCTCACCTTGGCCCTCCACCTGCTCGATGGTGGCCTTGGCCCGCATGACGATGCGGCCTCGACCGGTACGGTATGCTTCTTCGATCCCGGTTCGCCCGCAGATGTACGCTCCGGTCGGGAAGTCGGGGCCGGTGACGATGCTCTCGAGCTCCTCCTGTGGCAGATCCGGATTGGTGATGAGCGCCTTCGTCGCCGCCACAATCTCCGTCAGGTTGTGGGGCGGAATGTTGGTGGCCATACCGACGGCGATACCCGAACTGCCATTGATCAGCAGGTTCGGCACGCGGGCGGGGAGCACGGTGGGCTCCTCGAGCCGGTCGTCGAAGTTGGGGACGAAGTCGACGGTCTCCTTCTCGATGTCGTCCAGTAGTTCGGTGGCCAACGCCATGAGGCGGGCCTCGGTGTACCGATAGGCGGCGGCTGAATCGCCGTCGATCGATCCGAAGTTGCCCTGGCCGTCGACCAACGGATATCGCAACGAGAAATCCTGAGCCATGCGAACCATCGAGTCGTACACGGCCGAGTCGCCGTGCGGATGGTACTTACCGAGTACCTCACCGACGACTGTCGCGCTCTTCTTGAACGCCCGTCCGGGCGTTAGCCCAAGCCCGCTCATCGCGTAGAGGATGCGCCGGTGGACCGGCTTCAGGCCGTCGCGCACATCAGGCAACGCCCGCTGCACGATCACGCTCATCGAATAGTCGATGAACGATTCCCTCATCTCGTCTTCGAGCAAGCGCTCGAGAACCGTCTCCCCAGTGGGTCTTTCGTCTCCGTTCATCCCGCCTGTCGATTCTCCTGTTCCATGCTTACCAATCCGGCAGCGCTCTCCGCACCCGGACCCCTAGTCTCGGACCGCCAACCCCTTGTGCCCGCACTCGATGCAGCGCCGCCGTTCCAACTCCAGCCCCAACATCGAGCCCAACAGGCGATGATGGATCCTCCGCATCACTCGCTGAGTCTGAGCACCGCAACGTGAGCACACACGACCCCTGGAGAGTCGCGTGTTGGCGTAACGCGCCCACAGCGTCAACCCCCACCCGCCGATCCCCATGACGATCATTCCGACACCCCCGGCAAACCGCAGAGGCGGAAGGCTCGGAACGTCGGCCGCAACGCTACTGGAGAGGATCTGAGTGAAGCGGTTGAGCGTAGTGGAAAGGGTCCCCGAAGCCAGCTCGAAGCCGGCGAGCACGAGGATGACGGAAAGCAGCTTTATCGTACGCCTCAACGACACTCCATTCGGGTGGGTGTAATGTGCTATAAGTCGTTGAAAAATAACGAATAACGGGGTGTGAAGCGAGCCCTGCGGCTAGCGTCCGGGAGGCCTCCGTTGACGGCCCCTCGAGGAGGACCGCAGGCGTGTTACGAGCCGCCGGAAGCGGGGTTCTTGGCGAAGGGAATCCCAGACGGGATCGCGCCCCAACGCGATCAAGCCCACATCCCGTTCGCGGAAGGCCTCCTCCAAGTGATCGATGGCGCTCTGGCTGTTGCCGAGGGCCGCATGCGCCCGAGCAATCTGGACGTGCGATACGTCCTCTCCGACCTCATCCATGCCCTCGAGTTCTTGCAGCCGCACAGTCCAATAACCAAAAACGCCCAGGTCCGAGAGGGCCTCTTCGATCGCCTCGGCTTCGGCTTCGTCACCGTGGCCCGCCTCGGCCTTGTCCCAGCGGAGTTGAACGATGCGATCGTACCGACCCGACAAGGAGTACATCCGCTCGAGGTCCTCCCATGCCTGAGCGTACTCCGGCGAGGATCGGCTGAACTCCTCGAGCATGGCTTCGGCGGCGTCGCCATGTCCCGCGAGGCTGAGCTGCCGAGCGGTCTGGATCAGCCACTTCGGATTCTGGTTCGTGCCGTCGAGCACCTGCATCTCGGCGAATGACGCCCACGCGCGCCTGAGCTGCTGGCCGATCTCCGTGACCCCGACGATCCAAGCGGCCGAGTCCGCCGCAAATACGAAGCCGGTGACCCGTTGCTCCTCGCTCTCCTCGACCTCGAGCACGGGGGGTGGTGGGCCTGACCCGACCCGAATCGGAGCGGTTCGCGCCGAGTCCGACACCACGAGGGCAAAGACGGGCGGAGCATCGTCAGGCGCCAGGATCTGTACGCCCGACGCCCTCAGTTCGCTGACGCCGCGGGCGAGCTCTCCGTTGATCATGGCCAACACCTCGTGGGCCTCCGGAAGATCCTCGTTCAGTTCAAGGGCCCGGGCAGCGTGTCGCCTCGCCTCCTCCAGGTCCACCTCGTGGATGTCGGGCGCGGCGAGTCCACGCATGAGCTCTGCACCTGCCAGGCTTGCGTGGGCCGCGGCAAACTCAGGATCCAGCGTGACCGCATTCTGAAAATGGCCGACCGCTTCTTGATACCCTTCGGACGTGCCCTGGGACTGCGCGTAGCGGCCCCGCATGAACGACTCCTGTGCGGCGTCCACCTGGGATCCAAACGAGAGGGTGGCCATCGTCACCTGGTCGTCAGGTGAGAGTTGGACCTGGACCGCCAGCGCGATCGCCTCCGCCACGGCGGCCTGGAGGCTCAGAACGTCGGAGAAGTCCTCCTCGTAGCTCTCCGTCCAGACATGTGTGTCGCTCGGGCCATGGATCAACTGGACCGTGATGCGGACCCTGTCGCCATCCAGGATGACCGAGCCCTCGATGAGCCCGTCTACGCCGAGTTCGGCGGCGATCTCAGGGGCGGTCTTGAGGTTTTGGCCGGCGTAGCGCATGACGCTGGTGCGTGACACTACACGCACGGACGGCAGTTGGCTCAGCTTCGCCACGAGCGCCTCGTGCATGCCGGCAGCGAAATAAGCCTGTGGTTCGGCTGAGAAGTCGTCGAACGGGAGCACCGCGAGCGACGTGATCGGCGCAGACGGATCGAAGCTGACGGGTTGCACTGTCGGGCTGAGCCCGCCACCTCCGACCGATGTCGGGGAAACGACGCCGTTGGTGACGACGGCCCACCACCCAACCGCCCCGACGGTTAGCAGGGTCACGGCCAACAACGACATTCGTGGCAGCAGCGAATCGACGAGGTCCGACTGCGTACCCAGATCCTCGGTGCGACGGATCCCCTGGGGCGTGATGTCGAACACCCAGGCGAAGACCAATACGACCGGCAGACCCAATGCCGCCACAATGACCAGGAGCCGAAGGGCGCCCTGCTGGACCGAAAATGCCGGGAAGGTGATCTCCGCGAGCTGCAACACGACGAATGCCACGGCAGCGTACGTCACCATGAGGCGCACAACGTGCCGCCGTTGGAGTTCCGCCATGAACTCTGCGAATTTGGACCTACGATCGCTCACCGGATACGCCCGTCGAAGACAACCACCCCCCACCTCCCCCACAAACTGCCCCCATTTCCACTGCGTCAGCAAGGCAATCAAGCCACGGCGACGAAATCCTCGGTCTCCCGCCACCCGGCCTCGATCAAGCTCTCGCGAATCTCCGCGCGGGCACCCTCCTGACCCACCGACGCCACACAGAAGGCGCCCGTTAAGGAATGGATACCTTCAGGGCCGAAAACTGTTGCCCCATGGATCGTCTGGCCCACCTTACGCGGGTCCAGGTCGATGAAGGCTCGAACCTCGCCGCCGGCCGACTGCACCTCCCTCGCGAAGGCCTTGCCGAGCGGCCCCGCGCCCCACACCACCACCCCGTCTCTGTTCCGCGCGAGGGTCTCGAGCAAATAACGAACCTTGCAGCGCCGGAAGGCGTCTTGGGAGTATGTGGGATCGTTGCGAGATAACCGGTCACTCCCTTCCCTCCACCGCAGCAGCGTGCGAGGGACTACCCCGAGCCGCCCACCCCGCTCCCACAGGCGCATCAGCAGATCATAGTCCTCCGGCCAGCCACGGTCGGCGTAGCCTCCCGCCGCCTGCACCGAGTCCGCCCTCATGAAAAAGGTGGGATGTGCCAACGGGCACTCCACGAACAGGTCTCGCTCCACATGGTTCGGTGTCTCGAGTGAATTGAGCCACCTCTGGTACCGAAGAGCCCCATCTCTCATGCTCTCGGGCGGAAAGTACTCGATGTGGCCGCCACACACGGCCCAATCCGGGTTCGCCTCCATGAGCGCGAACTGGGCCTCGAAGCGGTCGGGAAGCGCTACGTCGTCGGCGTCCATACGCGCCAAATAGCGCCCCCGGGCCAACGAGCGGCCGGCCTCGAGCGCGCTGACGATTCCGCCTGGGTCCTGCCGCACCACACACACCCGGGCGTCCCGCGCCCGCCAGGCGTCCAAGATCTCGGCCGAGCCGTCGGTCGACCCATCGTCCACCGCCACAACCTCGAAGTCCGTGAACGTCTGTGACTCGATGGACTCGATCGCCGCCGGCAGCGTGGCCTCGCCGTCGCGAACAGGCAGGAGCACAGAGACCGTTGGCACGACCTAGCCTCTACGAACCCGAAATGAACTCGAGCTGCATCACGAGGGGCTGGCCCCGTGTCTCGAGCCGTAAAACGATGTGCGGGGCCTCGGTGCGAGCGTACAGGATCTGTTCTCCGGCATCGCTGACCATCTCGATTCGGTATGCCTGGAACGTGCCCGCCGGCACCTCGATATTCGTTACCTCGAGCACCCGCCCACTCATGATCGTCGTGGTGCCGGACTCCACTTGGGTCACAGGGATGCGGATTCTCCCGCCAGGCGCATGGTCGATGAGCCAAAGGGCCAACTCCAACATTTCGCCCATCACGGCTCCGGCCGTAGCCGGTGCCTGGAACTCTTCCACCCGGCCGTCGGGAAAGGTGCGCGAACCCTTCACGAGTCCATCCTCCACGGTCGCCCACGCGCCGATCTCGCCACCCGGTGCAGCGAGGATAAACGACGCAGCGACCGGCGCGAACGTCGAAGCCCGAAATGTGACCTCCTGGCGCAGCGTCTGTGCACCGGTGACCACGGTCGACGTCAGCGTGATGGCGTCGGGATCGTCCGGATCCAAACGGTCGAGCGTCCGGATCATCTCGCCCACCCGCTCCCCGTCCACCGTCAGGCCGTACACCCAGGACCCGTCCTTGAGGCCCGACGCGTCCAGCTTGAGCGCCACCGGCTCCCGCGACGCAGCGAGGTCGGCGAGACCCAACGCGCGGCCGTCCGTGTCGACCACCGTCACCGGCCCAAACTTGGTGAGCGGGCCGCGCAGAACCGATGCGTCACCCACAACCGTGATCACGGCCGCTTGCGGCAGCAGGTGCCTCGACGCCGCGCCGCGCAGCGCGGCCCCATCGAGGGCACGAACACGGTTCGGGTACTCATCGAGTCGCTCGGAAGAGACCCCAAGCAGCCGGTCCCGCGCCACGCGGGCTACGATCTGCTGGGGAGTCTCCACCTGGAGAGGAAACGACCCGGCCAGAAACCCCTTGATGGGCTCCAACTCTGCGGGAAGCACCTCCTCGGCACGAAGACGCTCCATTTCGTCGAGGATGAATCCGACCGTGCCGTCCACGGCCGCCGCGGCAACCTCCGCGCCGGCCACATAAAAGCCCTCCTCCACCCGACGGTTCACGGCGGACGACACTCGGCCGAGCCGTTCGCGCAGCACGAGGTTCGCGACTACCAGCGCCGCCCAATCCGGGTCGGATCCCACCGGCAGAAGGTGCCCTACCCTGATCGTGGCCCGCGCAGCTCCGGGTACGTGGACCAGCACGACCTCGTTGGCTTCAGGCTCAGGGGGCTCCACGCCGGGCGGGGCCGTGCCGAGGGATCCGGTCCATGCCCCGAAATATTCCTCGATCTCCTCCGCCAATTCGTCGAGAGCTACGCCGCCGGAGGCCACGAACGTGGCATTCCCGGGCGAATAGTTGGCGGCGTGGTACGCGCCGAGCGCCCCGGAGTCCAACTCCCCGACCTGCTCCTCGCCCGCGCCCCGGCCATACCGGTGCTTTCCGTACATGCGGCGCAGAAGTGCGCGCATGGCCATGGTCGGCGGATGTGCCCGACTCGCATCGGCCCCGGCCACAATTTCGTCGAGCAAACGCGCCAGCGCAGCCGGTTCGAACGACGGCCGCATCACCACATCGGCCAGTAACTCCAAGCCGGCGCTCAAGTGCTCACGCGCTACGCCCAGAGTGATGGTGGCGCCGTCGGGCCCCGCCCTGGCATTGATAGTGGCCCCGAGGCGGTCGATCGCCCGCGCCAGTTCGTCCGCATTCCTCGTGGTCGTGCCGGCGGTGAGCAGGCGCGCCACCACGGCTGCGAGCCCCGGGGTCTCGGAGCCCACAGGCACGACATCCCGGACCGTTACGCTCACGGTGACGAACGGTGTCCGGGCTCGTTCGACCACGACGAGGTCTGCACCGATCCCGAGCGTCCGAGCGTCGATACGAGGCAGTGGTGTACCGCTCTCGGGAAGCGCCCGGGGGGGACGGCCCTGGGCCCCGAGGCCCAGGGGCAAGATCAGCACGACTCCAAGCTGGCGAGCGAGACGACGGGAGGTCCGCGGTATCCGGATCATTCCCGGGCTCCTCGCGCGCCGGTCCGCGACGGGGACAGAACGACAGCCCGATTTTCGGCCGTGAGATACTTCGCAGCGACCCGCTGGACCTCGCCGGCCGTGACTGCGTCGTACCTCGTGACCTCTCCATTGATGCGGTACGGATCACCGAAGTAGAGCAAGTGGCGCTGGAGAGCTTCGACGCGTGAACGAGCGGAGAGCCTGCTCGTGATCTCGGCCGCCTTCCATTGATTGAGGGCCGCACGCAGCTCCTGATCCGTCACGGGCTCCGCTACGAGCCGTGCGACCTCCGCGAGGATCTGTGCTTCGAGTACGTCGAGAGACACCCCTTCCGCCGCCACCACATCGATCGCCACGGTGCCGGGCCCGCGTCTGCGGTTGAGGGTCGCCGTGAGCGTTCTGGCCAACGACCGCTCATGAATGAGCGCCTGTTGCAGGCGACTGCCCCGTCCGGCGCCGAGAATCCTCACGAGGAGCGCCAGGGCGTATTGATCGTCGTGCGCGGCCCCCGGAGTCGTAAACACCACCGACAGGAACGCATGAGTCGAGAACTCTTCGCTCACCTGCCCTCTCCGCTCGCCATCCCGTCGCGGGGCTTCAGGAAATCCGGCGGGCTCGAAAACGCCCGGCCCCCGCCGAATTCCGCCGAACATGTCTTCGACGAGCGAGCGGATTTGCACGGGATCCACATCCCCGGCTACGGCGAGCACCGCGTTGTCCGGTGCGAAATACCGCTCGTAGAACCGCCGGAGCCTGTCGCCGTCGGTATCAGTGGGCACGGCCCCGGCAAGTCCCGCCGAATGCTTGTACGGCACGAAGTCCGTAGCCAGCGTATCGGCGGCAAAACGCGCCCGCGCATAGGGCCGACCAAGAAGGTCTCCGTCCCGCTCGCTGGTGAGCCGGGCCATCTGCGAGCGGAGCCCCCCGTCGGAGATCACGAGCCGATGCATGCGCTCGGCTTCTATCCAAAGCGCGAGGTTGACGCGGTTCGACGGAACGACCTGTAGGAACCCCGTGCGATCCGCGTCCGTACCGGCTACCTGCAAACCACCGGCCCGAGTGATGAGTAGCTCGGCCTGCCCCGCTGTGAGGTTCTCACTCTCCTGAAGCGCCAGGTGCTCGATCAGATGTGCAAGCGCGTTGGCTTCGGGCTCTTCGGGCGAGTTGCCGACCCGGTACCAGACACTCACCGCGGCCACCGGAGACGAGTGCGTCTCGCTCACGATGACGAGCAGGCCGTTCTCCAGGCGGAACGTATCGACGGGGATATCGGGCAATCCGTGTTCCTGGGCAGACACACCGCCCGCGGCCAGCGCGGCCAGCGCGGCCAGCGCGGCACTCAAAGCGCCTGTCTTCACGCGGACGCCTTGACAACCCCGAGGACATCCGCCAGGTAGCGGCCCGTTATGCTCTCCGGAACGGCGGCCACCTCTTCCGGGCGCCCCATGGCCACAACCCGCCCGCCCTTCGCACCCGCACCCGGACCCAGGTCGATCACCCAGTCGGCGGTCTTGATCAGATCGAGGTTATGCTCGATGACCAACACGGTGTTGCCCGCGTCCACCAGCCTGTCCAGCACCTGGATCAACTTGCCGACATCCTCGCCCGACAGCCCCGTGGTAGGCTCGTCCAGCAGATAGATCTTCCGGCCCTTCTTGCCCGCCACGCCCGACAGCTCGCGGGCGATCTTCAGCCTCTGGGCCTCGCCTCCGGAGAGCGTCGGGGCCGGCTGCCCCAACCTCAGATAGCCCAACCCCACCTCTTGCAGATGCCACAGCGTCTGCCCCAGCTTGGCTTCGCGGATAAAGAATCGGATGGCCTCGTCCACGGTGAGGTCGAGAACGTCCGACACGTGCTTGCCCTTGACGGTCACGTCCAGCATCTCGGGCTTGTAGCGGGTTCCCCGGCACACGTCGCACCTCACGTATATGTCGGCCATGAAGATCATCTCGATCTCGACCCGCCCCGCGCCCTTGCACGCCTCGCACCGTCCGCCCGCAACGTTGAACGAGAAATGCTTGGCCTGGTAACCTCGCTGCCTGGCAAGCGGCTGGGAAGCGAAGATTCTCCGCACCTCGTCCCAGGCTTTGACATACGTCACCGGATTGGACCGAGGAGTTCGTCCGATCGGTGACTGGTCGACCAATACCACATCGTCCAGCGCGCTCGCGCCCTTGAGGGTCGCGAACTGGCCCACCATCTCCCCGAGGTGCTCTTTTGCCGAGGTTTCCCCACCCTTGAGCGAGCGTTCGAGCCCCCGGTACAACACGTCGTGCACCAGCGTCGACTTGCCCGACCCCGAGACCCCTGTCACGACGGTCATGGCGCCAAGCGGAATCTCGACGTCGACGCCACGTAAATTGTGAAGTTCGGCGCCATTCAGGCTGAGGGTGCCCCTATCCACGCGCCTACGCTTGCTTGGAACCTCGATCTGGGTCTTGCCCGACAGGAACCGGCCTGTGGCCGTGTCGCAGAGCAGGAGTTCGGCGGGTTTTCCCTGGAAAACCACCATGCCTCCGCTCTCACCCGAGCCCGGGCCGAGCTCGATCACGTGGTCGGCGGCCATGATGGCCTGCGTATCGTGCTCGACCACCACTACCGCGTTGCCCGCGTCACGCAGGCTGCACAGCAGTGCCAGCAGGGCCTCGGTGTCGCAGGGATGGAGGCCGACCGTGGGCTCGTCCAACACGTACAGCGTGTCCACGAGGCGCGAGCCCAGAGAGTTGGCGAGGTTGATCCGCTGCGCCTCGCCCCCCGACAGGGTCCGGGTCTGTCTGTCCAACGTGAGGTAGCCGAGTCCGACGTCCACCAAGAAACTCAGTCGCGCGCGAAGCTCTCGCAGGATCGTCTCGGCTATGAGAGTCTCCATCTCGCTCAGGTCGAGTTCGTCGATCCACAGCCGCAAGTCCTCGAGGGGTACGGCACTGACTTCGGCGATAGAGCGGCGCCCGATCTTCACACACAGGGCCTTGGGCTGAATCCGGGCTCCTCCGCACGAGCGACACACCTGCGGGCTCTGGTACTGTCTGAGAAAGACCCGGATGTACTGCTTGTAGCGTTTTTTCTCACGGGAGATGAGGAACGGCACCACTCCTTTGAATCCAGAGCCCCCGTAGAGGACGGCCTCGCGGAACTCCTCGGGCAACTCCCTCCAGGGGTGGTAGAGCGATACCCCCTGGTCGAGCGTAAACTGGCGGAGGCGCGCATGCTCCCTGTGGTAGCGGGGCTTGGTCCATGGGTCCACGGCGCCTTCGTCGATGGAGCGCTCGGGATTCGGGATGATCAGGTCGGCGGCGTAGTCGAGCGTGGCGCCGAATCCGGTGCACAGAGGACACGACCCATACGGGTTGTTGAATGAAAAGAGCTGAGGCGTAGGGTCCAAGAACTCGACCTCCGGGTGCTTGGGACACCGGAAGTGCTCCGTGAACTCCATGCGCTCCGGCAGCTCACCTGAAGCGTCTGCCCCGCGATCGACCAAAATGACGGCTTCGCCCTCTCCCTCCACGAAGCACGTGCCGACCGAGTCGGCCAGTCGGTCCTCGAGCTCGGGGCCAACCTTCACGCGGTCGACCACGACGAGGGGATCCGCCACCTGCGTCAAGTCCACGCCGAGCGCGGCGACGTCATCCGCGTCCGGGGCGGAGAGGTCCAGTTGCTCTCCCCCGGCCAGGACGCGCAGGAACCCCATCGCGCGGAGGTTTTCCGCCACGAGCGCATGGCTCACCCGGCCGCTCAAGTGGAGCGGAAAGGTCACCTGCACCCGAGTCCCCTCGGGAAGGGCCAGGACCGCGTCCACAGCCTCGCTGACAGTGTTGGGCCGCACGCGATCCCCGCACTCCGGGCAGGAGGTTCGGCCCACCCGAGCCCACAGCAGCCTCAGGTAGTCGTAGACCTCCGTGGCCGTGCCCACCGTGGACCGGCTCGACTTGGTCGGGTTCTTCTGCTCGATGGCCACCGCCGGCGCAATGCCCTCGATGGAGTCGACATCGGGCTTTTCCATGCGCTCCAGGAACTGCTTCGCGTACGTCGACAGGGACTCCACGTACCGGCGCTGCCCTTCGGCAAAGAGGGTGTCCAAGGCGAGAGACGACTTACCGGAGCCCGACGGGCCGGTGATCACAGTCAGAGCACGGCGGGGGATATCCACATCAATGTTCTTGAGGTTGTTCTGGCGGGCCCCCCGGATACGGATCACATCGTCCATCCCGGGATGATAGCAGACTGCGCGAGCCTCCGGAACTCCCCTTCCCAGCAGGGTGTACCCCGAGCCCCGGCGCCTAATGGCAGGAGCATCCGTGCACGCACCCCAGGATCACATCCAGGAAGAAGACGCCCTGGGGAAGGCGTACGACGCACGCATCATGAAGCGCCTCCTGCGCTACCTGCGGCCGTACAAACTCCAGGTGGCCCTGGCCATCCTCCTTCTCATGGTGGCGTCGGGCCTTCAGGTCGTCGGACCGTGGCTCACCCAACTCGCCCTGGACGAGGCCATTCCCACCGGCGACAGCAGCTACCTGAGCGTCTTGGCCGGTGTGTACATGGCCGCGGTCGTGGCCTCCTTCTTCTTCATGTACGGACAGGCCCTACTGATGACCTGGCTCGGCCAGCGCGTCATGTACGACCTCCGGACCGAGATCTTCGCCAAGATGCAGCGCCTGGACCTCCGGTTCTACGACCGGAATCCGGTGGGCCGGCTCATGACGAGGATCACCTCGGACGTCGAGACGCTGAACGAGCTGTTCAGCTCGGGGCTGGTGGCGGTGTTCGGCGACATCTTCACGCTGGTCTTCATCGTGGCCTTGATGCTCAACATGGACTGGCAGCTCGCACTGGTGACGTTCACCGTGCTGCCGTTCGTAGCGCTCACGGCGATCCTGTTCCGCGCCAGGGTGCGCACGGCCTACCGGGATATCCGGGTGAGGCTGGCCCGCATCAACGCGTTCCTCCACGAGCGCTTCACGGGCATTCGCATCGTGCAGTACTTCAATCGCGAGCGACACGATGCGGACAGCCACGCCGAGATCAACCGGGACTACCTCGAGGCCCACCTCCGCTCCATCACGTACTATGCGCTCTTCTTCCCGGTCATCGAGTTGTTCACGTCCATCGCCCTGGCCCTCATCATTTGGCAGGGCGGCACACAGATCCTGGCCGGGGCGATTCAGGTGGGCGTTCTCGCGGCGTTCATCCAGTGGGCACGGCGTTTCTTCCGACCCATCCAAGACCTCTCCGAGAAGTACAACCTGCTCCAGGGGGCCATGGCGTCGTCCGAGCGCATCTTCAAGCTCATCGACCGCGAGATCGTGGTCGGCGACCCCGAGGACCCACTCCCCTTGCCCATGCCCCTCGAGGGCGAGATCGAGTTCCGCGACGTGTGGTTTGCGTATGGGAAGAACGAGGAAGACGAGTGGGACTGGGTCTTGAAGGGCGTGAGCTTCCACGTAAAACCCGGCAAAAAGATTGCCGTTGTAGGGCACACGGGCGCGGGAAAGACGACGCTGGTGAACCTGCTCATGCGCTTCTACGACGTGCAGAAGGGCGAGATCCTGCTGGACGGCGTGCCCATCGACCGCCTGCGCCTCAAAGACCTGAGGGATCAGATCGGATTCGTGCTTCAGGACGTCTTCCTGTTCAGCCAGGATGTGGGCTACAACATCCGCCTCGGCAACGACGACATTTCCGACGAGCGGGTACGAGCGGCGGCACAACGGGTGGGCGCAGCCCCATTCATCGACCGCCTCCCCAACGGCTACTCGCAAGAGTTGGGAGAGCGCGGCTCGACCTTATCGGGGGGTGAGCGGCAACTCGTGTCCTTCGCTCGGGCCCTGGCGTTCGATCCGGCCGTGCTCGTACTCGATGAGGCCACCAGTTCTGTGGACTCCGAGATCGAGGCCCAGATCGAGGAAGCCACGAGCCAACTCATGCTGGGTCGAACGTCCTTGGTCATCGCGCACCGGCTTTCCACGGTCCGGGGGGCGGATCACATCGTCGTGCTGCACCATGGCGAGCTTTGCGAAGAAGGCACGCACCAGGAACTACTCGAGCGAGGCGGAGTCTACGCCCGGCTGCACGAGCTGCAGTTCGCTCCGTCTGCGGCCTAGAAGTACTCCAGCAGCAAATCAACGGTTCGCTCGGCCGCGCCGCGGTGCTCGAGCACGTAGTCGGTCGCTGCTCTCCCGGCTCCTGCGAGTGCGTTCGGATCATCCAACCATCTGGTGAGCGCCGGACCCAGCCCGTCGGCGTCTACGGCGACCACGCCGCCCCGTTGCACCAGATCCGCTGCGGCGCGGGAGTCGGCATACCGGGGCCCGATCAGGATAGGCCGCCCCGCTGCGGCCGGCTCGAGCACATTGTGGAGGCCTCCAGCGTGGAACCCGCCCCCGACGTATGCGACGCGTCCCACTGAGTAGAGCTCCGCAAGGACGCCGACACGGTCCACGATGACTGCGTCGATGTCCCCGACGTCACCATCGCGCTCCACCTCACGCAGCGTAGTGGTCCGCCAACCCGCCGCCGCCAGCACTTTCGCCAGCCGGTCCACCGTGGCCCGGGTCGGCTCATGAGGCGCAATCACCAGTCGCAGGGCGGCCTGCTCGGCGCGGACACTCTGCAAGGCAGGCAGTAACACCGCCTCGTCGGCTTCCCAGGTGGATCCCGCCACCACTGTGGGACGGTCATCGCCACGGAAGGGCGCGAGATAGGCCGCGGATGAATCCGCCGCGCTGGCTCGGGCCCATGCGGAGTCCACACCCGGGTCTCCGGTCACCCGTATAGCGCCCGGCCGCGCCCCGATGCTCACGAACCGCTCGCCATCGGACCCGTCGATCGCCGCCACCAGGTCGAGCTTGGCGAGCGCCGGGCCGATTACGGGCCGGGCCAATGGCCTCATTCGGCCCGCGCCCTCGGGAAGGGTGGCGGCCACCAGCGCGACCCGAACACCCGCGCGCGCGGCCTCCCGCGTGAGCGTGGGCCACACCTCCTTCTGGGTAAAGACGAGCAAGCTCGGACGCAGCGCATCCAGAGCAGCCCGGGCGTCCGTCGCCACGTCCCAGGGCAGGTAGCCCGCGACATCCACGGGCATACGCGCCGCCGCCGCCTCGGCCGTCGGAGAAAAATGAGTGAAGGCAATCTGAAGATCGGGCCGCCGGACCTGAACAACCTCCAGCACCGCCCTCGCCTGCAGGGCCTCGCCAACGGACGCGGCGTGGAACCAGACGAGGCGGCGATCCGGGTCCCTACCTTCGGCTGCCCAGCGGGCAAGAGTGTCCACCGCATGGCGCCGAGCCCGAAACCCGCGTGCCAGCTTCGAGGAGCCCCACGCCAGCAGCGGCGAGGCGACCTTCAGGCCGCCCATTGTAGACGCGTAAATGGCCTCCGTGAGTGACATGGCGCCAGCATATATTGTCGCGGGCGGAGGCGACAGACCCGGACTCTCTTGAACTGAGCATCCGCTTCGAGATATTAAAGGCAATCGACCCGCCGCGCGTATAGGAGTGGCGGACATGGGATTCGACCCATGATCCGCATGCGACGGCACTTCCCGGGGATTCTCCCCGTCGACAAAGGGGCGAACCATGAGTCCAGTCTTCCTGGCCATGATGCTGATCGTAGTTGGGGCCGTTGTCCGCGCCGGGGGAGCGCCGGTGACGAACAAGGGACTCGCTGAAGCCCAGGGCATCATCTCTGCCCAGGGTAGAGTGCCCCTGATGCAGAACATCGGCCGAGGGCGCTAACCACCGTGCGCCGGCCCAGCCGCACTTTTTGGATTCGAGCGCTCCTCCTGGCCGCCTTGGCGGGGGGGGCGCTCGCTTCGGCGTGCTCACCCATCTACGTGATCAAGGCCGGCCTCGCGGAGGCCAAGATCCTCAGGGCACGCCGCCCCCTCGCCGAGGTGATCCTGGATCCCGCGACCGACGAGCGCACGCGTGGCAAGCTCACGCTCGTGCGAGAGGCGCGCCGCTACGCGATCGAGGCGCTCGCACTGGACGTGGGCGACTCCTACACGACCTTCTCGCAACTCGAGAATGACACTCTCGCGCTGGTGCTCTCGGCCGCACACCGTGACCGGCTCGCGTCGAAGACGTGGTGGTTTCCCGTGGTGGGCAGCGTCCCCTACCGGGGCTTCTTCGATGTGGGCGACGCCACGGACGAACAACTGAAGCTCGAAGAGCAGGGCTTCGATACGTACCTCCGGCCCACGGGTGCGTTCAGCACCCTCGGGTGGTTCGCCGACCCCCTCGTCTCCAGCGTGCTGAGGGCCGACGAGGTGGACGTCGTCGAGACCGTCCTGCACGAGCTCTCGCACAACCATTTGTTCGTGAAGGGTCGGGTTCGCTTCAACGAGAGCTTCGCCAACTTCGTGGGCCGGGTGGCCGCGGCCGAGTTCTTTTGCTCCCGCGAGGGTGGGGGCACCGACACGGTTTGGTGCCAACGGGCCAGAGCCCGCTGGGAGGACGATCAGACCTTCTCCCGCTTCTTGGACACCTTCGTCGGTGAGATCGAGGCCTTCTACGCGAATGACAGCCTCGACTACGAGGGCAAGGTCGCCGGCCGGGACGAGATCTTCTCCCGGTACAGGAGGATTTTCGCTGAGGAGGTGCAGCCCACCTTTCAGGTGAGCACCTTCCAGTATTTCTTGAGCACTCCGTTGAACAACGCCATAATCCTGGCGCGCATGCGGTATCACCACCGCCTGACCGACTTCCAGGCTCTGTTGGAGGAAAAAGGCAGCCTGAAGGAAGCGGTTCGTTACCTGGCAGCTGAGGCCCATGGCGCGGACGACCCCTTCGACCTCCTACCCTCCACCGCCGTGGCAACGACGGCCCAACAGACCTCTGGAGCCCGTGACTGATAGCCGAGACAGTGTAGAGGCCACCGGGCCGGCAGAGACGTATCGACACAGAGCACAGGCGGCGCGTGATCGGGGCGAAGTCCTTTCCCGGAAATCACACGCTCTGTCCAACTGGCGCATGGTCCTCTTTCTGGCAGGATCGACCTTCGTCGTGCTCAGCCAGACACTGCTCACGGGCCTCGCGCTCCCCCTGCTGATCGCCGGTTTTATCCTGGCGAGCGCCTTCCTGGTGCTCCTGTATCGGCACGCACGGGTCCGGAGTGCGGAAGCCTGGCAAGCGCAACTCGAGCACGTGAGCGACCAGACCGGCGCCCGGCTGCGCCGAGCCTGGGATGAGCTGGACGAGCTCGACGTCGCCCCGGCCATCGACCACCCGTTTGCCGATGATCTGGACGTGTTCGGGCACGCCTCGCTGATCGCGCTCCTCGGCGCCGTGGGAACACGCCCGGGGATACAAGCCCTGCGGGCGTGGCTCATGGGTCCGGCCTCCCCAACGGAAATTCGGGCCCGCCAAGAAGCCGTGGCCGAACTGACCCCGATGCTGGACTTCCGCGATTCGCTCACGGCTCGCGGAAGGATGCTCGGCTCAGTGAGCGTCGAGGAGCTCGAGAGCCTACTGGCGTGGGCGGAAGAGCCCGTGTGGCTGCGCGACAAGAAGGTCGTCCGGATCCTGTCGTGGGTGCTTCCGGTGCTGACCGTCTCGTCCATCGCCCTCCATGCCATGGGCGTCGTCGGCTACCTGTGGATCCTGCCCATTGCCGCCACCCGGGTGCTCATGCTTCATGTCGGCACCCGGATCTTGGGCGACTTCGCGCGACTGTCGTCGGGCGATTCCGGACTCAGGCGGTATGCCGAGGTGGTTGAGGAGATCGCCGCGCAGGACTTCGAGAGCCCACATCTTCGCGGCCTACGTGATGGGCTGACCGAGGGACATGAGCCGGCACCCGGTGCGCTCAGGCGCCTGTTCAGGTGGATCGAGTTGTCGGACCTCCGCCTGTCGGACCTGCACCTCCCGATGAACCTGCTCACGCTCTGGGACATCCACGTCTACGCCGCGCTCGATCGCTGGCGAGAGCGCTGTGGACTGGATCTGCGGCCCTGGCTCGACAGCCTCGGGAAGACGGACGCGCTCTCGGCCGTGGCCGGGCTCGCCCACGCGCACCCCGGCTGGGCGTTCCCCCAGGTGGAAGAGTCCAGCGAACCGGTTGTCGCGGCCAAGGCGTTGGGCCACCCGCTGCTGCCTCCGGCGAAGTGCGTTGCGAACGACGTGACCCTCGGGCCACCGGGCACGTTCCTCCTGGTCACCGGCTCCAACATGTCCGGGAAGAGCACGCTGCTCCGGGCCATAGGCCTCAACGCGGTGCTGGCTGGAGCCGGCGCACCGGCATGCGCGAGCGCTCTCTCGATGCCACCCCTCGAGCTACGAACGAGCATGCGCATCCGCGACTCGATCGAGGATGGCATCTCCTATTTCATGGCCGAGCTCAAGCGCCTCAAGGAGGTCGTCGACGCGGCGCACACGGATGGTCGCACCGCCGGCACCCACTTGCTCTACCTCCTGGACGAGGTCCTGCTCGGCACGAACACGGCCGAACGCCAAATCGCGGCGCGTCAGGTGATCCGACACTTGCTCGATAGCGGCGCGATCGGCGCCGTGACGACGCACGACCTCACGTTGGCCGACGCCGAGGACCTGAAGGCGCGGGCCGACCCGGTGTTCTTCACCGAGGCGGTCGGCGAGGCCTCGGACGATATGGTGCTCCAGTTCGACTACCAGCTACGCCCCGGAATCGCGAACTCCACCAACGCGCTCAAGCTGATGCGCCTGATCGGGCTCGACGCCGAAGGGGTCCGCACCGGAGGAGGCCCTCACCCTCAGGCGGCCGAGTGAGCGACCCTGAGCCCTACCGCGAAGGCCGTCTGAGCAAACCTCCCGAGGGTGGCGACTACTCCTGCAAGAAGCAGTTCTACCGCAGCGCCAAAGTCGCGGAGCACTACGATGCCGAGCGTTTCCTGGGTGTAGACAAGGAACGCCGAAACCGGCGTAAGTGGGCGACGATCCGGAAAGCCTTGGCGATGACGCAGGAGGTCGAGCACGTGCTAGACCTTCCGTCCGGAACCGGCCGGTTCACAGGGCATCTCGCGCGCGAGGGATACCGGGTAGCCGCCGCCGACATCTCGCACGAGATGATGAAGATCGGGTGTGAGCGGGTCGGCGCGATGGAGAACATTCGAGGCCATGTGCAGGCCGAAGCCGAACGGCTCCCGTTCAGGGACAGCGCCTTCGACTGCGTCGTCTCGATTCGGTTCCTGCACCACCTCGATCCGGACATCCGCGTCGGGATACTCCGTGAGATGGCCCGTGTGGCCCGCTGGCTGGTGGTCGACTACCGCCACAGGTACAGCTATCACTATGCGAGATGGAAGATTCGCAGCTGGCTGGGCCTCACGCATAAGGAGATGGCGCGCGTGTCACGGGCCCAACTCGAGGACGAGCTCCGTCGGGCTGGGGTCAGACTGCACGATGTACTCTCGGTGACGCGCATCTTTTCCGACAAGTGGATTGTCGTCGGGGAGGCTTCCCATGACGCTTGAGCGGTTGTCGCACCGTACGGTCGAGCTGGACGCGCTGGGTGATGTGCGCCTGGAGGAGGTGCTCGGCGAGGGCGGCCGGAGCGTGGTCTACCGGGGCGATTGGCAGGGACGTCCGGTAGCCGTGAAGGTCTTCAAGCGGCACGGGGTCGAAAAACACGCTCGGAAGCGTGACGATCCGATCGCCCGGTTCGAGTACGAGCGGAATCTCGCGTTCTTCCAGGCGCCCGGCCTGGCCGGCTTCGTGGCCGAGCCTCTCGGGTTCAGCGCGGGCCCCGAACTGCAGGCGCTGATCCAGGAGTTCCTCGATGGAGAGCTCTATTATTTCTATCACGCCAGGCGGGGCGGCGACATCCCGCCGGCGCTCTTCCAGGGGGTCGAGAAGATGGTGAGACTGGCCCACGCGGCCAGCCTTTTCGACCTGGACCTCCACGCCATGAACGTGATGGTGGTGGAGGAGAATGGCGAGGCGGTTCCGAAGCTGTTCGACTTCAACCTCGTCCCCTGGAGCGAGCGGCGCTCCAACCCCTGGGTGTGGCTGATGATCAAAGCCGGCATCCGCAAGCCTGGCCGCAGGGATCGACGCATGCTGCGCGACTTCCACGACTTCTCGAAAAGGGTACCGATACTGCTCCGCTACTTCGACTCGGAAGGCCACCCTCGGGGCCACCCTCGGAGCCCCGCCTAAACTCAGATTCGTCCGTTGTACGGGAGGGTCGCCTCTTGTAGGTTGTGTGGACTCCGATTCTTGACGTCCGCGGCTGGAGCTCGCCTCCACCGAAACACACGAAGATGAGCACCGACCCCCCGACCTCGTACTCCCCTGCCAAAGTAGAAGCGAAATGGCAGGAAACCTGGGAAAAGCAGGGTACTAACCGCTTTACCCAGGACGACCTGCGAGCGCCCGACCGCCCCTACTACAACCTGATGATGTTCCCCTACCCGTCCGCCGAGGGGCTGCACGTCGGGAACATCTACGCGTTCACGGGCGCTGACGTTCATGGCCGTTTCCGGAGGTTGACGGGACACACCGTTTTCGAGCCGATCGGGTTCGACGCGTTCGGGATCCACTCGGAGAACTTCGCCCTGAAGCAGGGCATTCACCCGATGGACCTGATCCCGAGCAACGTGGCGAACTTCACGCGACAGCTCCGGCGTATCGGTGGCATGTTCGATTGGGACCACATGGTCGACACGACGGACCCGGCTTACTACCGCTGGACGCAGTGGATCTTCATCCAACTGTTCAAGGCCGGCCTCGCCGAACGGAAGGAAGCCCCGGTCAACTGGTGCCCATCCTGCATGACGGTGCTGTCCAACGAGCAGGTGATCGCGGGGGCATGTGAGCGCTGCGACACGCCAGTCGAGCAGCGCACGATCGCGCAGTGGTTCTTCAAGATCACCAAGTACGCCGCGAAGCTCCTCGACAATCTGGCCCACCTCGACTGGTCGGACTCGACCAAGAAGGCTCAGGTCAACTGGATCGGCCGCAGCGAGGGGGCGCTGCTACGCTTTCCGATTCTTCCGCCGGGCGGCGTGGCTGCGGGCGTCGATGATGCGATGACGGTCGCCGCGGACGCACTCCCGACCGACACGGACCAGATCTCCGTCTTCACGACGCGGCCCGATACGGTTTTCGGCGCCACCTATATGGTTCTGTCGCCCGAGCATCCGCTGGTGGATGAAGTCACCGCCCCCGAACAGGCGGACGCCATCCGAGAGTACAGCGAGGTCGCGGCGAAGATGGACCTGGTCGCACGCCAGAAGACGGAGAAAGCCAAGACGGGCGTCTTCACCGGCGGCTATTGCCTCAACCCGGCCACCGGCGAGCCCATTCCGATCTGGATCGCCGATTACGTCCTGATGGGCTACGGCACAGGCGCCATTATGGCTGTGCCGGGGCATGATCAGCGGGATTTCGAGTTCGCCTCCACGTACGGGCTCACCATCCGACGGGTCGTGGCGGCCCCGGGAGAGGACGCCGACACGCCGCTGGACGAGGCCTATCAGGGAGACGGCTCCCTGGTGAAGTCGGAGCACTTCGACGGGATCCCTGTGGCCGATGCCAAACCCGCCATCGTGGATTGGCTCGCCGGGCGGAAGCTGGCCGAGGCCAAGGTTAATTTCAGGATCCACGATTGGTGCATCTCCCGTCAGCGATATTGGGGGCCGCCGATTCCGATCATCTACTGCGAGGACTGCGGGACGGTACCCGTGCCGGAAGAAGACCTGCCCGTGGTCCTGCCGCGTGTTGAGGACTTCAAGCCCGACGACTCCGGAGTGAGCCCCCTGGCTCGCGTGGAAGAGTGGTACCGCACGAAATGCCCGGAGTGCGGCGCGGTCGCACGCCGGGAGACCGACGTGTCCGATACGTTCTTGGACAGTTCTTGGTATTTCCTCCGCTATCCGTCCACGGACTCCGACGACAAGCCGATGGACGAGGACATCACGCGTACGTGGCTTCCGGTGGATTGCTATATCGGCGGGAACGAGCACGCGGTGCTGCACCTGCTCTATGCGCGCTTCATTACGATGGCGCTGCACGACATGGGACACGTCGACTTCGAGGAGCCGTTCGTGCGGTTCCGGGCCCACGGACTGATCATTCGTGAGGGCGCCAAGATGTCCAAGAGCAAGGGCAACGTGGTCATCCCAGACCAGATCATCGAACAGTATGGCGCAGACACGCTTCGGATCTACCTGATGTTCCTGGGGCCCTTCGAGGAGGGCGGTGATTACCGCGACGAAGGTATCCAGGGCCCGCACGGGTTCCTGCACCGGCTGTGGGACACGGTGATCAACGCCGAAGACGGTACGCCCGACCCGGACGTCGAACGGAAGCTCCACCAGACCATCGCCCAGGTCACGGCCCAGATCCCCACGCTCCAGTACAACACTGCTATCGCCGCACTCATGGAGTACCTCAACAGCGTCAGGGCCGGTGGCCGCACGGCGGTCCGTGCCGAGGTCGAGCCGCTGGTCGTGCTGACCGCACCGTTCGCTCCGCACATCGCCGAGGAGCTATGGAGCCGCCTCGGAAAAGACGGAACCATCTTCGGACAGAACTGGCCGGAGCACGATCCGGAAAAGGCGAAGGAGTCGTCCGTCGAGGTGGCCGTACAGGTAAATGGCAAACTGCGGGGCACTGTGCGCGGACCCGCGGGCATGAGCCAGGAAATGGCCGAAGAGTTGGCCAGGAAAGAGGAAAACGTGGCCCGATACCTCGATGAGGGCACGGTGACGCGAGCCATTTATGTGCCCAACCGTCTGCTTAACTTCGTAGTGGGGAGTGCCGATGCTTGATTCAGCCAAGGAGGTGAGCCCCGAGTTGGATCGACTGTGCATAAATGTGGTGCGCGTCCTATCGATGGATGCGGTGCAGAAGGCCAACTCGGGACACCCGGGCGCGCCCATGGGCCTAGCGCCTCTCGGGTACCTGCTCTTTACGAGGCACCTTCGGCACAACCCGGCGAATCCGGGTTGGCTGGACAGGGATCGGTTCGTTCTTTCTCCCGGACACGCTTCGATGTTGCTTTACTCGCTTCTACATCTTACGGGATATGATCTACCGTTGGAGGAGCTGGCGGATTTTCGTCAGTGGGGGTCGCGCACGCCCGGCCACCCCGAAGCGGGACACACTCCGGGCGTCGAGACCACCACAGGGCCGCTCGGGCAGGGGATCGCGAACTCCGTCGGCATGGCCATGGCCGAACGCTGGCTCGCAACACGGTACAACCGTCCCGGACACGACGTCGTCGGGCACCACACCTGGGCGATCTGCTCGGACGGCGACCTCATGGAAGGGATCTCACACGAGACGGCCGCCATCGCCGGGCATCAGAAGCTCGGGCGGTTGATCTGGCTCTTCGACGACAACCGCATCACGATCGAGGGCAGCACCGACCTGGCCTGCTCGACCAACCAAGCGGATCGATTCCGGAGCTACGGCTGGCACGTCCAGACGGTGGATGACGGGACCGATCTCCGAGCGCTGAACGAGGCGATCGAGGCAGCCAAGCAGGAAGAGGGGCGGCCGTCGTTCATTTCGGTGCGCACGCGCATCGCGGAGGGCAGCCCCAACAAGGTGGGTCATCACAGCACCCACGGGGCTGCTCTAGGTGAGGACGAGGTGGCCGCCGCCAAGGAGAACCTGGGCTACCCCTCCACCGAGCCGTTCCACATTCCAGACGAAGCGCTCGAAGTGTGGCGGCGCGCCACGGTTAATGGAGCCCGCCAGGAAGGCGAGTGGGCTGAGCGGTGGGCGGCCTACGAGGGTGCACACCCCGACCTCGCTGCCGAGCTCGAGGGCGCCATGGCCGGACGCCTCCCCGTGGGTTGGGACGCCGAAATCCCCGACCTGGACGGCGAGGCCGACGCAACTCGGTCATCCTCCGGAAAGGTGCTCCAGGGATTGGCTGCCGGCATCCCGGGCCTGATCGGGGGATCCGCCGACCTGGGGCCGTCCAACAAAACGGATATAGTAGGCGCGGATCCGCTGCTGCCGGAGTCGCCGGATGGTCGGGTGATCCACTTCGGCGTGAGGGAACACGCGATGGGCGCCATCATGAACGGCATGGCGCTTCACGGTGGTGTGAGGCCGTTCGGTGGCACGTTCCTCATCTTTTCGGACTACATGAGACCGTCCATCCGTCTGGCCGCAATGATGGGACTGCCGGTCGTCTACGTCTTTACGCACGACAGCATCGGCCTGGGTGAGGATGGCCCGACCCACCAACCGGTCGAGCAACTCATGTCACTGCGAGCCATTCCGAACTTGATGGACCTGAGGCCTGCCGATCCTGCAGAGACCGTGGAGGCCTGGCGCGCGGCGATGGCGCGCACCGACGGGCCATCGTTTCTGTCCCTCACGCGGCAAAAGGTGCCTGCGTTGTGTCGTACCGGAGAAGCTGCGGAGTGCCTAGCCAAGGGTGCGTACGTCCTGGCGGAGGCCACGGGAGGCACACCCGACCTGGTCCTGATCGCAAGCGGGTCCGAGGTTCAACTCGCGATCGAAGCGCGGGAGGCCCTGGAGTCGGACGGTGTCCCTACTCGGGTTGTCAGCATGGCGAGCTGGCACCTCTTCCGTGCGCAGTCGCAGGCCTACCGTGACGAGGTTCTCACACCAACGGCCGTGCGCGTGGCCGTGGAGGCGGGCAGTACGCACGGGTGGGCGCGGTGGGTGGGGGACGCGGGCGGAGCCGTGGGAATCGACCACTTTGGAGCTTCGGCTCCATCGCCCACGCTGTACGCCGAGTTCGGCATCACGGCCGAGAACGTGGCTGGAATGGCGCGAAACCTGCTAGAGAAGAACCGCCAGGAGTCTCTAACGTAGAAGTCCCTGCGGGAAACCCTCACCACCGCATCCGCACAATCAGTCGACCTCAAGGAAATACGGGAACCGTTCGGGCCCCCCATGCGTTCATCGGATGCCATGGGGAAAACGCACATCAAGCTTGCTGGAGCAGTGCTGTCCGCGTGGATCACGCTGCACGGGTCCGGGTGCGCCCCAGGCGACATCGAGGCTGGCGCCGAATCGTCGGAGGCAGCCAGCGCCGTCGAGGCCGCAAATCCTGCGGTCTGGGAGGCCGTGTCACCTAGCGGGATCCCAGTGACGGTCACGGTCGAGCCCTACCCGGTACGAGTCGGGGACATGAGCTTCCACATCGCGTTTGGCCGGGCAGTGCCCGATTCCATCCCGGTGTCGATCGACATCGTATCGCCCGAGATGCCGATGATGGGCATCCAGCGCTACGCGGCCCACCGCATGGCCAGTGGTGATTATATGGTGTCGGCGCCGATCATGATGGACGGTGTGTGGCAGATCTATGTGAACCTCGGCATCGGAGCCGACGCCGCCTCCTTCGAATTCGAGGTGGAGCGAGGTGAAGATGGGGCCGGCCACGAGCATGGGCACGATGGGCATTGACCGAGAGAATCACGGACCGAGTTCCCTCCCAGGAACCGATGGGACCGTGTTTGGGTTGGTTGTTCGGAGACCGGACGAATGGTCCGGATTCATAGCGTCACTTATTCGCAATCGGAGGTAGTTCTAATGCGCAAACTTGCGTTGACTGCTCTCTCGCTCGGCGTGCTGGCCCTCTCGGCCATGCCCGCTTCGGCGCAGATGATGCAAATGGCCGAGGATGCCGAGGACGTGAGCTTCACCGCTACGGTGGTGGACCTGTCCTGCAAGGTCGTGTACAACCTGAGCGGCGACGATCATCGCATGTGCGCCCAGGTGTGCGCGGACAACGGTATTCCGCTCGGACTGCTTACGGCTGACGGCACTTTCTACCTGCCCGTCAGCGCTGGCATGCCGGGCACCGGCGCCAACGAGCGTCTCAAGCCCCATGCTGAGCATAGCGTGCGCGTGTCTGGCAAGGTCATCAAGCGCGCCGGCATGAACACGATCATCATCGAGAGCGTGGAGATGGAGGGGTAACACTCCTGATCCTGATGATTTTCGCAGAATCAATGCGAAAGAACAGAGGAGGCCGGGGCTTCGGTCCCGGCCTCCTCGTTCTTCCGGCTCTACTGAGCGCTTGCGATTCCGGACCGGGACCGGTGAGTGATCCGGTCGAGGATTACCGTGCTCCCGACATCACAACGGTGGAGGGTGTGCGCACGGTGGGGAATCATGGGCCCGCAGAGCATCTCCGTGTCTACGAGAGCCTCCCCACCAAGGGCCTGCGGCTTCTGTTCATGGGCAACCGCGCCGCGGTCCCGCTTCCCGGAGGTGGCGCTGCCTGGCCGGACGCCGACGGGGCGCGGATCCTGATGTTCGACGGACGGGGGGTGGTGGCCGGCATTCTGCAGGGTAGACCGAAGGAGGGTCGCGACCTCACCCAGCCCACCTACGTCTCGATCGACTCGCGCGGCATCATGGCCGTCGAGTCGGACGGTGGGGGTTTGCTGTTCGAGGGCGAAACGCCTTCGCGATGGGTCGACAGCGAGGTGCCGGCGCCGCTGAGTGGTGAGGCCGGTCGCGGGCTCGTCGCGGCGCGCACGGTCCTGGAGTTCAGCCTCGCCCCCATACGATCGCGTGATCCACTCATGTGGATCCGTGACGCCTCCTCCGGCGAGCTGCAGCCGATCGGGAAGATTACCCGACCGGCCGAGCCCTTCCTCGGGCACTTGGCGAACACCGGATGGGCGCATGTAGGACCAGACGGAATGATCTACTTCGCGTCATCAGTGCGACCCGAAATCAAGGCGTTCACGCCTGATGGCGAGTTGGCTTGGGAGAGCCGTTGGACTCCTCCTTCAGAGATCGATCCCCCGGTGCTTCGTCCCATCGACGGGACGCTCGCCCCGGTCTACCACGTGCTCCAACATGGACTGACGGTGGGGCCGGACGGACACATCTATGTGTTGGCCGCGCCGCATGAGGGGCGTGGGCCCACACACGTGTACACGTTCGATTCCGACGGCACGCTCCTGCGGACCGGCGAGGTCCCGAGCGCCGGGGCGGTTTTCGCCGACCGGGGCGGCCACGTGTATGCGCTGAGCATGGAGGACGCCCTCGCCCGGACGGGCGAGCCAGAGCGCGTCTCGTTCCCCACCTTCGACCTCACTGAATTGGGCGGCGACGAGCCGATCCGCCTCGATGACTACTTGGGGAAAGTGGTGGTCATAAACTTTTGGGCGAGTTGGTGCGGTCCGTGCCGAAGGGAGATGCCACAACTCGCCGAGTATGCCCGCGAGCTCGACCCCGACGAGGTGGTCGTGATCGGCCTGAACGAAGACATCTCGGCCTCCGACGGCCTGGACTTCCTCGAAGAGATCGGGCACGTCGGGTACCGTAACGCCGAGGGTGGTGGGCGGCTGAGAAGCCGTTACAATTACCGCGGTCTGCCCTACACGGTCATCTTGGACCGTGATTTGAAAGTGATCCGTCGGCTGTACGGCTTCGGCGAGAATATCGATCCGATTCGGAAAATCGTGGATGAGGAGTTGCGGAGAGAACAGCCGCGCACACTCGATTAGGAGCCTCCATGGAGCTCTGGTGGATCTTTCCCGTATCCATCGTCTTTTCCACGATAGCGATATCCTCCGGCGTCTCAGGGGCTCTCTTCTTCAGCCCCTTCTTCATGTTGGTGGTGGGCTTGAGCCCCGCTCAGGCCGTGGGAGCGGGACTCCTGACCGAAGTCTTCGGCATGGGAAACGGCCTCCGCCTATACGTACAGCAGAAGGTGGTGGACTACGGGTGGGCACGCTGGCTTCTCGCCGGTGCCGTGCCCAGCGTGATCGTCGGCGCCCTGACCGGCATGATCAGTGCCGGGCTCCCCGAAATCTCCACCACCCAACTCATCATCCGCTGCAAGATCGTGCCTCGAGTGGCCGTAGCCACGGCCGTATTCACCTTGGCGATCACCGCCCTCGCCGGGGCCACGGTTCATGCGCTCTCGGCAGCCCCCGCCTGGCACGTGATCCAGTGGAGCATCCCGGGTGTGCTCATAGGCAGTTTCTTGGGTAGCCGGGTAGGAAAGCACCTCCCGGCGGCCCTCATGGAGAAGACTCTGGCCGTCGTGTTCGCCGGCGTGGGACTCCTGGTCGTCTCGCTTCAGCTCGCGTCCTGACCGCCCTGAAAGAGCCCCGGTGCGCCGCTAGAGCGAGGAAGCCTTCCGCGCGATACTCATGAGCCGCTCGGCGGAAACCGCACCCACCAGGGCCTGCTCGATCGAGGGCGTCGCCCACGTGATCACGGAAGGCGCCGCCTGGTCCTCGAAGCCCCCGGGCAGGATGCCCAACCGCCTCGGCGCACGCTCCTCCACACCTTCTCTCGGAATGAGGTAGTGCGTCACCTCATGGCCGTTCTGCCGGTAGCGAATCATCGCCCCGCGCCGGCCGTCCAGGAAGCACACCTCAGCCCCGGCGAGCCGCAGGCCTTCGATCTGTAGTGGCGTGATCAGGAGGCCCAGCTCCTTCACCAGAAAGCGGGAGATCTCAGCCGGATCGGACGTCACGATGTTGTCTTGGCCCACCGCCCGGCGGAGGTAGTCGTCCACAAACAGCTCTCCGGTCGCGGGCCGGGCGGACGGACGGTTCATCCACATCGCTGTAGTGCCTAGCGCCGAAAGGAGCACCAGCGAAGCAGCGGTCGCTACCATCCAGCGTGGAAGGGCGAGGGATCCCGGCCCAAGCTGGGCGTCCCGGTTCAACTCCGCGGTCAGGTTCCCGGCACGTTCCCTCGCCAGCGAGTCGAACACACGCTCGCGAATCCTGCGCGGGGCGCGCTCCTCGCGCAGCCTGCAATAGGCATCCAGCAGGTGGCGGTCTTGGCGGAAATATTCCTGACAATCGGCGCAGTCCTCGATGTGCTCACGCGCAAGCAGCACACCTTCCCCTGCAAGCCGTGGCTTCTCGGGGGGCCACAACGCCTCTCTGGCGGTCGAGCAATTCATAGCCATATCAACTCATGCCTCCGTCGGTCCCGTTGCGTCCGTGCCGCGGCTTCAACACCGCAGACATGAGCGTGTGACGGAATCGAAGGAGATCCTTCAGTTCTTCAGTAGTCGTGTGCAGTGCCGCAGAGGCCTCCTCGTATGTCCACCGCCTCAAAACAACCAGCCACAAGGCGGCGCGGGCACGGGTGGGCACCTGTCCCGCCGCTTCGTGCAGCGCCCCAGGGTCCACCGAGCCGACGTACTGCAACGGGCTCTCGAGTTCAGCGGCGCGCGCCTGGGCCGCCACGTCACTCATGGGAAGGAGGGCCAGGAACTCGTGAATGAGCCTGCCCTCCAGCCACTGATCCGGACTCTCACCACCACCCGTTTCGCGAAAAACGTGAAACGCCTTCGTGAGGGTCCAAAGCAGCAAGTCCTCTGCGGCCGCCTCATCGCCCGCCTGCAGAAAGAGGGCCCCCTGAAAGAGACCGTCTACCTCCTGGCCGGCCAGCTCTTCGAACGTTTGCGACATCCAGCGGACTCCGAATCGTGAAGCATTGGGGTCGAATCCCGACCCACAAAATGAATACGCGACCCACCGGATCGGTTCACTGGCCCGGACCGGGGGTGTCGCCAAAGCTCTCGTGAAGTCACCTTAATCCCTTCTAGGGGGGAACAGTTCGGGTAACACGGCGGTTCTGCGATCGAGGGACTCTCTGCCTCGGGGGTCGCCACCGGCCGGACCAACGGGATGAGGAACCATGCAAGTAAACACGACGCGATCGCCGCGCCCCATCCGCAACCCTCTCACGCGTTCCGTGGACGCGCAATCGGAACGAATCATGATCCGCTTGTTCGAGGAAGCGGATGTCCGAGTCGACGGTGCCCGTCCTCAGGACATGCAAGTTCACGACAAGAGGGTTTACACCCGGATCCTTACCAACGGTTCGCTCGGCTTCGGCGAGTCGTATATGGACGGGCAGTGGGACTGCGACGCCCTGGACCAGCTGACAGCAAAACTGCTCCGTGCCGATATCGACAAGAAAGTCCGCGCCAACTGGAGCAGCGTCGTTCACGTGTTACGGGCCAAGATGCTGAACCTGCAGGCCACAGACCGCGCGTTCAAGGTCGCCGAGCACCATTACGACCTGGGAAACGACCTGTTCCAGGCCATGCTCGACCCTCGAATGATCTATTCGTGCGCGTATTGGCCTGAAGCGAACAACCTCGCGGAGGCGCAGACCGCGAAGCTCGACCTGGTGTGTCGAAAAGTCGGTCTTCGCCCGGGAATGAAGGTGCTCGACCTCGGTTGTGGCTGGGGCGGCTTCGCCAAGTATGCGGCCGAGCGCTACGGTGTCGAGGTTACCGGCTTCACGGTTTCCCGGGACCAGGTCCAGCTCGCGAGGGAAGTGTGCGAGGGGCTTCCCATAGACATTCGTCTCGAGGATTACCGCAAGGCGTCCGGTTCCTACGATGCCGTGGTCTCCATCGGGATGTTCGAACACGTCGGCTACAAGAATCACCGCACCTTCATGGAGGTCGTTCATCGTTGCCTGAAAGACGATGGCATCGCCTTCCTCCAAACCATCGGTGGAAACCGCAGCACCAAGGCCGTCAACCCGTGGTTCGGAAAATACATATTTCCCAACGGGCTGGTTCCATCCTTGGCGCAGGTGGCGAGGGCAGCAGAGGAGCTGCTCAGTGTCGAGGACGTACACAACCTCGGCACGGACTATGAGAGGACGCTTCTGGCGTGGTACGAGAACTTCGAACGAGCCTGGCCCACGCTCGAGGCGAAGTATGGAGAACGCTTCCGCAGGATGTGGCGTTTCTATTTGCTCAGCGCTGCAGGGTCGGCGGGCGAGCGGCACCAGCAGTTGTACCAGATCGTCCTCACCAAGATCGGACGGCCACAGCCTGACTGCCGGCTCGGATAGCGGTGGCGTTGGATGCGTGGCGGGGAGATGAGCCGAGCGAGTAGCTCATGGTTCTTGAGCCGCGATTGCCTCGACCACTTCATCGTTATCAACGAACGGCACCTCCTACGGGTTCTTCGCAGCAACGCGTCCTACTACCACTCGTCACGTACGCACCGGTCATTGGACAACGACTGCCCTGATCCGCGTCCTGTGGAGCCGCCCGAGATGGGCGATGTGGTAGCCATCGCCCAGGTTGGCGGGCTTCATCACCGCTACACCCGCCGGCTCGCTGCCTGATCCCTCGCCTTCCCGAGGCTGATTGATCCAACCGCCGCGAGCACGTAGCGGGGCTAGCATCCTTACGTGCTCCAATCCCAGTCGTCATGTGCAAAAATCTGAAAAGGCCAAGCAAGATGTCTGCCCCGCACTCGCACCGGCTATGGACAGCCCTTTGACCCCTCGGCGTGCCGCTCTTGGGTCACCCATCGTCTCTCACGCAGTCCCTCGCACCACTCGGATGAGGTTTTCGCCACCCACAAGGGTATGCGCTTAGCCATCGCTTGGCGGGATTACCGGCTCCTCCTCCCCGAGCCGCCTGTAGATCGGATCCTCCCCGAGGCTACCTAAGACCGGGCGCCCTTGCCCGATAAACTTGCTCTGATCAGCGAACTCTGTTCCCTCGGTTGTTTCGTGCAAGAACAATTGGCATATCAACATTCCAGGGCGAATTACGATCGGAACCTCACCCACGTTCGCCAACTCCAGCGTGAGGCAGCCTGTGAAGCTAGGATGCACACCCATCGCCGTTTCGATGACGAGACCCTGTCGTCCGCATGAGGATTTTCCGGTCACATAACCGGCGAGGTCACGAGGCATGCGGATCCACTCTAAGGTGGCTCCAAGGACAAACGCGTGCGGATGGAGGACGAAAACGCCCTGGAAGGGCACGTAGGTGGTGCGAGCGAACTTCTGCTCCGAATGCTCCTCTCTATTGATATCCAAGAACGGAACGCGCCTCGCCCGAGAAGCAACGAACCAGGTTCCCAATCGAAGGTCTACTGACGCGGCCCCTGACTTTTCGAGTTCCTCCAGGCGCGGCCTCGGAGTGATGCAGAGGGGATCCTTGGTGTCTCGGTACGAGCGAAGACGTTCAGCGATCTGTTTAGCCTGGAGAATCATGCCCTTGGTTGCCTTCCTCCACACGGAGGTTAAACTCGAGAACCTGAGCCGACTTTAATAACAACTGGTTCAAGACTTGCTTACGGTCTTTGATGCTGGTGTAGTCGCTCCACATGTCCTCATCGTTCTCCACCCTCCAACCTGCGTTGATTAACTGCGGAAGACTCGAAGCGTCGTTGTCGGGCACGAGAAGCTTGAAGGCCGATAGGCTGGCGTCGACTTCCTCCTGTGTCACTTGGGGAACGCTAGACTCCTTTCCCAACCGGTCGACTTCCTCAATGATATCTTCCAAAGAACTCCGGACCGCCTGGTCCGCCGCGGCGAGGAGGATCTCAGTAGAATCCGCGGGATCACGAGGCACGAAAGCGTCTCGAAAGCCACTGGGTACCGAGATGGAGAACCGCTCTGCGGCATCCACCAGATGGGACACTCGGTCCTCGAGACTCGGATAAAAGTAAGAGCCCCGCCGGTGGTTCCCCGGGGCGAGGACGTAGGCGAAGGCGTGCAGGTAGGATTCGCCGAATACTCTTAACCCGATCAAGTCACAGAAGACTTCCTCACACTGGTTAATGGCCCACCGTTGTGCTTCCCAAGTCCGTTGACCAAAAGAGGCATCCGATAACAGCTCAGCAGGGTCCTGGGATGTATCTGCCTCTGGGTAACTTTGTACGAAAATCTTCCAATGCTCGTCCTCCATGAGGTAATCGAAGAAGGATTCCGTGATGGTTGGGCGAAAGAGCTTCGAAAGATTCCTCACTGCCCACACCGAGTGTCCGAACTCATGACCCGCCA